>NZ_QJOT01000007.1:0-334410 GCF_013393165.1 Paenibacillus sp. 79R4
CCCACGCGAAGCGGGGCGGGCAAGAGCCCGCGCGCCCGGCGCCGCGGGCGGAAGCCCCGGCCTCTCCTCCGCAGGAGGAGGCCGGGGGGCCGCAGGCTGGCGCAGGCGAAGCCGCGCCAGCGGGGGACGCGCTTGGCCGGCTGCTTGCAGCCAAGCGGCGCGGCAAGCGCTAGCGCTGCGGCTGGATGCTCGCCGCAGCGGACAGGGAGGTCTCCAAGCCGATTTTCCGACTTGGGGACCTCCCTTTTGCATTTAGCCTATCACTAGGCACATGGACATAATTGACCGTTAGCGTTGATAGGTTTGGCAGACAGTTCCTCTAACGGACAACGATGTCCACTACAAGGAGAATATGCTGCGGAAAAGCGTAATTACTGCTTCTAATGGTCAAAAGTGCCCGTTGGAGGAGCGTATTGTTTTTTTCTCGCTCGATCAGTCATTATTGACCGATCGATAAAGCCCGACCACGAGGGCTTCAGCTTCAGATGCCTGCGTTCGGAAATACTGAAACTGTTACGTCAGGAGTTAGGAAGTACTTTGCTGTAAACAAAGGAGCAGTAGAGATACTGGTCCCTACTGTGTGGAGTTTGCTTAAAACAGTAAGACATTGCGACTGTAAGATTGGGAGACAAGCAGTCATCACCGAGTGTATCGAGTGTATATTGTATTGTCTGACGTCTGGGCAAATCCGCTAACGAAACTGTGAAACGTTATATTGCTTAAAATGGGGGCAAAATAAATCTAACGAAACACCATATCGCTATTGGAGCAAAAATCAACGGTTTGGCCTTATTTTTGAGCGAATAGCGATACCCAGTTTCGTTAAAATTAGCAGGGGCGCTTTTTGCGTAAAATAACGATTGGTAGTTTCGTTAGATTTTGATTTGCGGGGCAGGATCGTAGCCAGAGAGGGGTCACGGCCACATTTGTATCAGAATGATGCGTATCGGCCTCGCGGTCCGGCAGTCACCCACCCGAACGAAGCCCATTAAGTAGGACCCAGCAGTTGATTTGACCACAGCAATAGGAGCTTTACTCCAGAGCAGGGGCATACGTATTATGCCTGTGGTGAACTCAAACTGATCGATCCAAACATCCGGGAGTTCGAGGGAGCGGTGATCTGCATCGTTGTGTTGTAGTTACTCTTTTCCTCATATTGATCTCGCATTGATATGGAGACGGTTTCTCTTTGAGCAACATAATTAATTAAATAGCGGGAGCTTGAACTTAATGCTAGCCGGGTACATACGGGACAAAGTTAGTTTGATTTGTATGCGGGGAAGCTTT
Organism: Paenibacillus sp. 79R4; assembly: GCF_013393165.1. Classification (NCBI taxonomy): domain Bacteria; kingdom Bacillati; phylum Bacillota; class Bacilli; order Caryophanales; family Paenibacillaceae; genus Paenibacillus; species Paenibacillus sp. 79R4. Next base: position 1,288 of record NZ_QJOT01000007.1, read on the forward strand.
GTGAAACACAGGTTTTCGTTCCTGCGCGGTTTGCGTAATTCCCAGCTCCAGGAATGGCAATAATGGTATGGAAAAGGTATACTTGAAGTGATATAATGAATAAAGTCAAAATGATTTTTTCAAATTGAATGTTTTGTGAGAAAAGGTACGTCCAACTGTCAGTTATATCTCTTCATTAACTAAGGAGGAAACAAAATGCCAGTGTCAGACAACAACAATACGATTGAAAATCTGTCGATTACGACGATCCGTACGCTTGCGATCGATGCGATCGAAAAAGCGAAATCCGGTCATCCGGGGATGCCAATGGGCTCCGCGCCAATGGGGTATCAATTGTTCGCGAAGACGATGAATCATAACCCGGAAAACCCGACTTGGGTGAACCGCGACCGCTTTGTGCTGTCCGCAGGTCACGGCTCCATGCTGCTCTATAGCTTGCTTCATTTGAGCGGATATGATCTATCTCTTGAGGATCTTAAGCAATTCCGCCAATGGGGAAGCAAGACGCCTGGTCACCCGGAATGGGGGCATACAGCTGGTGTTGATGCTACAACCGGACCGCTTGGTCAAGGGATCTCGATGGCTGTCGGCATGGCAATGGCTGAGACTCAATTGGCTGCAACCTACAACAAGGATGATTTCAAAGTTATCGATCATTATACTTACGGCATCTGTGGCGACGGCGACTTAATGGAAGGCGTAGCTAGTGAGTCTGCTTCTCTGGCAGGCCATTTGAAGCTGGGGAAACTGATCTTCCTGTACGATTCCAACGATATTTCGCTGGATGGCAAATTGAATCTTAGCTTCTCCGAGAATGTAAGACAACGCTTTGAGGCTTATGGCTGGCAGACGCTGCTCGTTAAAGACGGCAACGATCTTGATGCGCTGGCAGCAGCGATTGAAGAAGCGAAGGCTGATACGGAGCGCCCTACCCTGATCGAAGTGAAGACGGTCATCGGCTATGGCAGCCCGAACAAGCAGGGTAAAGGCGGTCACGGCGGTACGCACGGTTCCCCGCTTGGTACTGAAGAAGCGAAGCTGACTAAGGAATTTTATAAATGGGTATATGAAGAGGACTTCTATGTTCCTGAAGAGGTGCGCGAGCATTTCGCCAAAGTGAAGGAGCATGGAATTGAAGCTAATAAAGCATGGGATGCAGCTTTTGCTAAATACAAGGCGCAATATCCTGAGCTGGCAGCTCAATTTGAAAAGGCTGTAGCTGGAGACCTGCCTGAGGGCTGGGATGCTGACCTTCCTAAATATAACGCTGAGGACAAAGCGATTTCTACACGCGTTGCTTCCGGTAAAGCCCTGAATGGACTTGTAAACCGTGTACCGCAACTGCTTGGCGGCTCCGCTGACCTTGAGAGCTCGACGATGACTCACCTGGACGGCATTGATATGTATACACCGGATACCCGTGGCGGACGCAATTTGTATTTCGGCGTACGCGAGTTCGGCATGGCAGCGGCGATGAACGGGATTATGCTGCATAGCGGATTGAAAGTATTTGGCGGTACTTTCTTCGTATTTACGGATTATCTCCGTCCTGCTGTACGTCTGGCAGCTTTGATGAAATTGCCGGTAACTTACGTACTGACTCATGACAGCATTGCGGTTGGGGAAGACGGACCAACGCATGAACCGATCGAACAATTAGCTTCCTTGCGTATCATTCCAGGTCTGACTGTAATCCGTCCGGCTGACGGTAATGAGACCTCCGCTGCTTGGGCATACGCGCTGGAGAACAAGGAAAACCCTGTAGCACTTGTCCTGACTCGTCAGAACCTGCCTATTCTGGAGAAGAGTGCTGAGCTTGCTCGTGAAGGCATCCAACGCGGCGGCTATGTCGTATCTGATGCGAAGGACGGCAAGCCAGTGGCGCAAATTATCGCGACAGGCTCTGAAGTACAGCTGGCTGTGAAGGCTCAAGCGGCTCTTGCAGAAGAAGGCATTCATGTACGCGTCATCAGCTTGCCAAGCTGGGATCTGTTCGATAAGCAAGACAAGGCTTATAAAGACTCGGTTATTTTGCCTGAGGTCAAAGCTCGCGTCGCTGTGGAAATGGCGCATCCATTCGGTTGGGAACGTTATGTGGGCGAGCAAGGCTCGATCATCGGCATTGATACCTTTGGGGCATCCGCGCCTGGCGATAAGGTTATGGCTGAATATGGCTACACCGTTGAAAACGTAGTGAAGCATGTGAAGGAACAATTGAAATAAAGAGCAAGCAGCGGTTCTGTGAGGGGAGCGGGAAGTGTGACGCAGGAGTGGAGAAATGTAACAGTTGAGAAGGCAGCCAACATTTATTTTGACGGCCGGGTAACGAGTCGTACCGCATGGCTTCATGACGGCAGTAAAATCACGCTTGGCATCATGCTTCCCGGGGAATATGAATTCCATACGAATTCGATGGAGGTCATCGATGTCATTTCCGGTGAGATGAAGTTCCTTCTCTCCGGAGAGACTTTGTGGCGAGAAATTAACGGCCGGGGAACGTTTTCTGTTCCTGCCCATTCCTCGTTCAAGGTGAAAATTCATAGTGTAACCGACTATTGCTGCTCTTTTGGCTCGGCAGCTTGTGAGAATAAACCTATAGATGGAACACAGCAATAAGGACTGACTCCATAGCGTTGAGTCAAATAAAAGCACCTTCAAAAGAAAGCTCCCATGTCGTAAGATGTGGGTGCCCATTTTGGAGGTGTTTTTGTCTTGAGACAAGAGTTGGCTATCTGTCAGCGGCGATTGGGTTAACAGTTTCGAAACCAGCCTTGGTGCGTAGTTCTCCTTATCTGCTTCTCTAGTACCAACCATTTTTTGCGCTGGCTAACAGCAACTGCGAAAGTCCCAGTTAAGCGCCTTTTTTTGGAGGCGAGATCTTTAAGAACCCGCGCGGGGTTTCACCAGTCTTTCTTCAGTTTAACCCAGAGCCTGAGTAAAAATCGTCTGGCGTACTAGAGACATGAATATTGTACTTCGCAGCCGCAGCGAATAGGGAACTGTCTTTTATCGCTTAGAAACTGCCCTGAGCTATCGCTTGGTTTCCCGCGTATCGATTATTTGGTACAATCGTAGGATTACACATCCTCTCCAATTCTTGGACAAATAAATTTAAGATTGATATGGACTAAAGAAGAAAATGAATAGGAGCCTTGGAAAGCAAAAAATGGCTTCAAGGCGACCTGTGGCGCTCTGCCTGTGTAAATGAAGAGAGGTCTTTTGCTTTTGCGTTGCGAAGGTTGAGTAAGAAGCTGGCTGCATGTCTTTCATTGAATCAGGACTTTTTGACTAATAAGCAGGGTTCGCTTAGTTCGCTGCGTGCGTTTTGGACTTGACGGCTTCCAGCTTCCACATTTACACTGACGATGGTTTACGCCATTTATTTTGTAACGATTGGAGTGAAGCGAATGGAGCAGCTGATAAGCATTGTGATGCCAACGTACAATCGGGCTCAGATCATTTCCGGCGCAATTGAGTCCATCTTGCGGCAGTCCTACGCCAATTGGGAGCTGATCGTCGTTGATGACCGAAGCATGGATCATACGGAAGAGGTGATCCGCGAGTGGATGCGCAAAGATGCGCGGATCCGCTATGTCCGCAATGAACGGGAAAAGGGACCGGGCGGTGCGCGAAACACGGGGATGCTGGAGGCGCAAGGCGATTATTTGGCGTTCCTTGATTCCGATGACGAATGGTATCCCTGTCATTTGACGGACAGCATGAGCACGCATGCGCTGACGAAGGCGGATATCAGCTTTGCGCTGTGGGTAGAACGACACGGCGATATTACCTCCTACAACTTTGAGAATAAGGTAGAGCGGTATCTGCTGAATTCAATGCGAACAACGTTCGAAACATGGAATGACGGCGAAACGATTGTTTTTGAAAAAGGCTTGTTCGAGGCATTTTTGTCGCATACGCGCAATTTTTTTCAACTGAACACGATGGTATTTCGCCGGGAGCTGTTGGACGAAGTTGGCTTGATCAACGAACACTTTTATCTGGGGGAAGATACAACCTATCTGATCCGTTTTTTCGATAAATACAGAATTGCCCTGCAAACCAAACCTCATTCCGTCTACCAAGAGTCTCCCGATAGTCTCTACTTTTTCTGCGACCGCTGGCAGCTTGATCCCGATACAATTCATCTCAACGAGGAAGTCTATAAAAAAATCGAGGGACTTAGCTTCAAGTCCATCAAAGTACGCGAGCATCTCCGGGATTTAGTGGCACAGTCCGATACCGTCAGTAATAAAGCGACACAGCTCTCCTACATCGATAACGGCATTGCAAGCAAATATTATACGCTCAGTTATTTGAACCGTTACGACCGCAAAAAAGCACTCCACTATTGCCGCCAATCCCTTCGTTACAAAGTTTCGATTTTTAATCTGTTTTTGCTCGTCAAACTGCTGTTTTCAAGCAAGAGCGGAAATGCTTTTTTGCATAGGGCTCTTAATTTCTGGTAGATCTATTCAAAAAAAAGTAAAAGAATTTCCCCCTTTATTGTAAGATTGTCTCCCTATCGCAAGTGAAGGTTTCGCACTACTATAAGGGTAGGTTTCAATAAATTTCCTATTCATGAGAAAAGTGTTTATTTCGCTACGACACTTTAATTCGTTACCGCTATACCTGATTACAAGGTATGATTTCCCCCAACACAGCCCTAATCGCCGGTATGATGGGCAGCTGTGATGTACAAGCCACGTTTGTTTCTACTGTCACAATTTTCAATCAACTGGAACCTGCATAATAGCAAAAACCTGCCTAATAAGCATAACCTCGTCCAATCACATGAGCTTCCTGGTCAGCAAGAATTCACAAAAGGCTATAAGCTTGGCCTAGTCAGTAAGAATCCACCAAAGCATGAGCTTGCCGTAATTAGCAAGAATCCACAAAGGGCATCAGTTTGCTCAATCAGTAAGATGCACAAAAAGCATAAGTCTGCCAGTCAACAAGCCCCTTACCATTAACATCGCATAAGATCACCCATTCAGCTTGCCCCACACATATGCTTGAACTTGCCTAATTCCGTATGAACAGCGGTATTGGCGCGAATTTGCTGCCGAATATTGTTGAACTTGTCTTGGTTGCCTGCTCCTACTTGTTCTTTTTCGTTAAGGCTGGAAAAACAATGTAGGTTTATTTGCACTCTGAATGTTCCTGAAAAAGAATATTTGGAAAATAACGCTAGTTATAAGAAGTTTGCAAAGTTTAGTTTTTCCAAAGACCACCCTACAAGGAGAGTGAGTGTATTCATGTTTAGAGAGATGCATAAGTCCAAAATTCATCGGGCTGTCGTGACGGAGGCCAATTTGAATTACGTAGGAAGTATAACCATCGATCAGGATATTTTGGATGCATCGAACATTCTGGAGAACGAGAAGGTGCAGGTTGTCAATATTAATAACGGGGCCAGGCTGGAGACGTATGTCATATCCGGCCCAAGCGGCTCGGGAATGGTTTGCTTAAATGGCGCTGCTGCCAGACTGGTGCAGCCGGGCGACCGGGTTATTATTATTTCTTATGCAATGATGGAGGAATCGGCAGCCCGCACGTATCGTCCGCATGTCGTCATTATGGACGAGCATAATCGCATCGTAACGGAGGAGTATCAGGAACTGCATTCTACAACGCTGTGATAAAGAACAGAACGGAGGGTTGCCGACGATGAAAACCATTCGTAATTTGTCCGGCGTATTGCTGGCGCGCAAGGAAAATAATGCGGGGATTTTATTTTGCGAAAGCGGTCATGAGCGCTATTTGTCGTACGGCCAATTACTGATATCAGCTGGAAGGGTGCTCCACGTGCTGCGCGAGCGGGGCTTGGAGCCAGGCGACTTTGCCGTTATGCAGACAGAAGATAACGAGCGGTTTATCCTTCTATTTTGGGCTTGCGTGCTCGGCGGCATTATCCCTGTACCAGTGACGGCGGCGCGTACGGACGAAGGTCGCAAAAAGCTGATTCAGATATGCAAGCAGTTGGAAGCGCCGAGATGGCTCTGCGATGAAGAGCTTTTGCCGGGAATTCAAGGCTATGCTTTGAAACACGGGGAGGCGGAGACGCTGGCCCAGCTTGGCTCCAGCAGCATGCCGATGGCGGAAGTGCTTGCAGCGGCTGTGGATGTAGACCGACCCGAGGCCGAGAACTATGACGCTGGCGAGACGGACATCGCATTCATTCAGTTTACCTCGGGCTCTACGGGAGACCCGAAGGGGGTCGTGCTGACGCATGGCAATCTTCTGTCAAATATGCGCGCCATTATCCATGGAGCGCAATCGACGGACCGGGATTCGTCGCTAAGCTGGCTGCCGCTGACGCATGATATGGGGCTTATCGGCTTTCATCTTGCGCCGCTGTTTTGCGGCATGAATCAATTGCACTTGCCGACCTCGACATTTGTGCTTCATCCGATGAAATGGCTGGAACTTGCGCATAAGCATCGGGTAACATGCCTCTCTTCGCCAAATTTCGGTTATGTGCATTTTCTGCAGCATTGGAAGCCGGAAGCAGCGGCGGCATGGGATTTGTCTTGTGTCAGGTTGATTTTTAACGGGGCAGAACCGATATCAGCCGTCTATTGCCGCGATTTTCTGGAAGCGATGAAGCCGTACGGGTTAAGGGAAAATTGTATTTTTCCAGTATACGGGCTTGCGGAAGCGAGTCTGGCTGTGACGTTTCCGGGAACGGAGGATCGCCTGAATACCGTTCAGCTTGAGCGCCAATCGCTCGCGATCGGACAACCTGTGCGAATGGCTGAGTACGGGGATTCGGCTGCGATCGAGATCGTCGAGCTGGGTTTTCCCGTGCAGGAGTGCAAGGTGCGCATTTGCGATGAAGCGGGGAATCCATCTTCAGCAGGCAGCGTAGGTTTGATTCATATTAGTGGCCGCAACGTTACAAGCGGCTACTACAAGCGGAGCGAGGCCAACAAGCAAACGATTACCCCGGATGGCTGGCTGAATACGGGAGATTTGGGTTTCTTGTTGGAAGGGCGTTTATATGTGACCGGCCGCCTGAAAGACGTCATTTTCGTCAACGGGCAAAATGTGTATCCACATGACCTGGAGGCGTTGATCAGCGGTCTGAAGGGGGCTGAACTCGGGAAAGCGGCAATCGCTGCCGTTCAGGATGCAACGACCAAACGGGATGCCATCGCAGTTTTTATTCAGCATCGCGGCAAGATCAGCGGATTTATGCCGCTGATAGCTGAGGTGAAAAAGCTGCTTAACGGATCGGCCGGCCTGGACGTTGCTTTTGTTGTCCCCGTTCGGAGAATTCCGAAAACGACCTCCGGCAAAATTCAACGTTATGTATTGGCGGAAGCGCTGCGCGAAGGTAAGTTTGCCGAATTGCTTGCCGAGCTGGCGGAGCTGGAAGCGGTGGCCCCGTGTAAGCAGCGTCATGCGGAAGATGGCGATGCTTTACGTGGGGATGACGGCTTGGGGCCGGCCACGGAGGCGGAGCAACGGATCATGTCCATCTGGCGCGAGGTGTTGAAAAAGGATGAGATAAGCCGGAAGGATGGTTTTCTCGAGCAAGGCGGCAATTCGCTCAAGGCGGCCTATGCCTCGGCCAGGCTGCAGGAGGCGTTTGGCGTTGAGCTGACGCTTACCGAATTGTTTTTGCATGATACGGTGAGTTCGCTGGCCGTTTTGCTGGAGCAAAAGGCCCAGGAAGAAGAAGGAACCACCGCCGCTGCTGCGCCGCTGGCAGCTAAAGCGGAGGAGCAAACGGTTTATCCGGCGACCTCAGCACAAAAGCGGCTGTTCATTTTAGAAGAGCTGAATCCGGGGCTGCTCAATTACCATTTGCCGTTTGCAGTCCGGGTGAAGGGTCCGCTTGATACCGAACGATTCCGCATTGCGTGGCAGGCGCTGATAGAGCGTCATCCGGCGCTGCGTACGTCTTTTTATATGGAAGAAGGCGATGTGCTGCAGCGCATCGAACAGACGGTCGAGCCGCCGCTTGCCGTCATTGACGGAAGCGGCTGGACGGCATCTGATCTGGAGCTGCGGCAACGCAGCTTCCTGCAGCCGTTTCGTCTGGAGCAAGCGCCATTGCTGCGTATGGAGCTTGTGCACCTGGAGCGCGAGTCAAGTGTGCTGCTGCTGGATATGCATCATATCATTACGGACGGAACGTCGATGGGCATTTTGATGTTCGAGCTTACGAAGTTTTATGAGGGGGACGGGCTGGAGCCGTTGTCCATTCATGCCGGGGATATCGCGCTGTGGGAGGAAGCGGGCCGCAGCGACGGCTGGCTGGAGCGTCAAAAGCTTTATTGGCGCGAACTCTTTCGGGCTGGCGTGCCGTCTCCGACGCTTCCGTCCACCCGCCCAAGGCCGCAGACGCCAAGCTATCGCGGGGCAATTGAGCGCTTCGAGCTGGAGCCGGAGCTTGCTGAATCGCTGCGGGCGATGGCTAGACGGGATGGGGTGACCTTATACACCGTGCTGCTCTCGATTTATTATGTTCTGCTTGCAAAATATACAGGCGAATCCGACCTCGTTGTTGGCACGGCAGCTGCAAGAAGGGTGCGGCCGGAGCTGCAAAGTGTAGTCGGGATGTTCGTCAACATGGTTCCAATCCGCCTGCGCGGTCAAAGTGATTTACGCTTCGACCAATGGCTGAAGCAGGTTAATGGAGAGGTGCTGGCGGCGGTTGGCAACGGGGATGTGCCTTATGAAGAGATTGCCGAGCTGGCGAATGTGAAGCGGGAATATGGGCGAAATCCGCTGTTCGATTCGGTGTTTACACTGCAAAATATGGAGCTGCCCGAATGGCGGAGCAAGGACGTCGTTTATACGCCCCAAGCGATAAATAGCGGCTCGGCCAAGTTCGACCTGACTTGGGAATGCGCGGATGACGGTGTTAGTATCGCATTTACGCTGGAATACGCGCTCGATTTGTACGATGAGCGGGCCGCTGCACAATTGACCCGGCATTATGCAGCGCTGGCCCGGGCCGTCGCCGCACAGCCGCATGCGGCGCTTGGCGAGCTTGATCCCGTCAACGCCCGGGAGCGGGAGCGACTGCTTCGGCTTGGCCGTTCATTCGCCATGCCGCCGCAGGAACTGTCACTGCACAGGCTGTTCGAACGGCAAGCGATAGAGACACCTCAGCAAATTGCCGTTGAAATGGGGGAGCAGGCGTATACCTATAGCGAGCTGAACGAACGCGCTAATCGGCTTGCTCATAAGCTTGTACGGAGCGGCGTAACGCATGGGGTGAAGGTGGCGTTGCTGCTCTTGCGCTCGCCCGATATGATTACGGCGATATTAGCTGTGCTGAAAGCGGGAGCTGTGTATGTGCCGATCGACCCGCAATATCCTGAAGAGCGGATTCTGTTTATGCTTCAGGATACAGAGGCGCGAATGATCATGGCTGCGGCTGAAACGGCGGAGATAGCTGCCCGACTTGCCGGAGACCGCATAAATGTCTTTAATATGGATGGGCTCGATACGAGTTGGCCCGGCGAGTCCGGCCATGATCTGGACATCGACGGCTCGGCGGACGATCTCGCTTATATCATGTATACCTCCGGCTCGACGGGCAAGCCAAAGGGGATTATGACCACGCATCGCAATATATCCCGAATTGCCGTTGATACCGATTATGTAAGCATTTCGAAAAACGATGCGCTGTTGCAGCTTTCCAACTATGCGTTTGACGGATCAACGTTCGATTTGTACGGAGCGCTATTGAACGGTGCGAGACTGTTGCTGGTTGGCGAGGAAGAGGTTGCTGATGTCATACGACTGGCCGAATTGATCGAGGATAAAGGCATCACCGTATTCTTTGTGACGACGGCGCTGTTCAATACGCTGGTCGATCACGGGCTGGAGTCGCTCCGCGGCCTGCGCCATATTTTATTTGGCGGAGAGCGGGCTTCCGTGCCGCATATTCGCAAAGCGCTTCACACGCTTGGACCGGGTGTACTGTTGCATGTCTATGGCCCTACGGAAACGACGGTGTTTGCTACCTGCTATCCGATCACAGAAACATGGGCCGAACTAGGAACGGGCACCGTCCCGATCGGCGCGCCGATCGCTTGTTCGGAAACGCTCGTGTTAAATAAGCAGGGCCGATTGCAACCGGATTGGGTGCCTGGCGAGCTATGGATTGCGGGTGACGGTGTTGCATCTGGTTATGTGAATTTGCCGGAGCAGACCGCTTCGAAGTTTCGGCCGCATCCGTTCCGAGAAGGCGAAATCGTGTACCGAACCGGCGATCTGGTGCGCCGTTTGCCTGACGGAAATTTGGAGTTTCTGGACCGGATTGACAGTCAGGTCAAACTGCGAGGTTACCGGATTGAATTGGGTGAAATCGAGAACAGGCTGCTGGAATGCACGGGCATCAAAGAAGCGTTTGTGACGCTGATTGAGAATAATGGAGCGCCGTATTTATGCGCTTATATCGTTGCGGTGCAAACCGAAGGGCTGGCAAGCGTACGGAGCCAACTGACAGGCAAGCTGCCGGCATTTATGATTCCCGCTGCGGTTGTACAGTTGGAGAAACTGCCGCTGAACGCGAGCGGCAAGGTGGACAAAAAACTTCTGCCTGCGCCGGAGCGCGAAGTCCCCTATGAAGCGCCCGCCACAGATACGGAGATCGCTGTTGCAGGATTGTGGCAAGAGGTACTTCATACGCAGCAGATTGGCGCGCTTGACCATTTCTTTGAGCTTGGCGGCCATTCTCTGAAGGCGGCCGCATTGACCTCGGCGATCTACAAGCATTGTCGGGTGCGCATGCCGCTTCCGGAAATTTTCAAGCTGCCGACGGTCAGAGAGCAGGCGGCCTGGATCGACAGGGCTGCCAAGGAAGCTTATGAACCTGTTGTGAGCGCGCCAAAAGCCGTATCCTATCCGCTTAGCCCACCGCAGCAGCGCATATTTTTGGCGGAAAACATAGCTGATATCGGACTTACCTACCATATTCCGCTTGCGCTTAAACTGTTGGGCACGGTGAGTGAAACGAGAATCGGGTTAGCGCTTCGGAAGTTGATCGAACGGCATGAGCCGCTGCGGACTTCCTATCATTGGAGCGATGGCATTCCGTCCCAGATCGTGCACGATTCGGCCGATTTTATGCTTCAAACGGCGGAACTCGCAGAGATGCCGCTTCCGGAATGCATGAGCGTGTTTTTCCGGCCGTTGGAGCTTGCCTCAGTGCCGCTGCTCGCCGCTTGCTATTGCCGACCCGAATCGGAAGGAGCGGAGGCCTATCTGCTGCTCAACATCCATCACATCGCGGCGGACGGCATATCGGTCAAGCTGCTGCTCGAGGAGCTGACCGCTTTGATCGACGGCGCTGAGCTTGCACCGCCGTCTCTGCATTACAAGGATTATGCCGTTTGGCAGGAGCGACAGTCCGGCTCGGAGCGGGCCAAGGCAGACCGAGCGTTTTGGACGGAGCAGCTTACAGAGCTGCCAGCGCCGCTCGATATGCCGCTGGATCGGCCGCGTGGTGATCGTCAGACGTTTGCGGGCGATACGTATACCTTCCGCATTTCGGAAGCGCTCACCGTACGGCTAAAAGAGACGGCTGCAATCGCTGGAGCGAGCATGAACAGTCTGCTTTTTGCAGCGTATGCGCTGCTGCTTAAGGGAACAGCCCATCAGTCGGAATTTGCAATCGGTTCTTTGGCGGCAGGCCGGACGCATCCGGATACAGCCCGGATGATCGGCATGTTCAATCAGTTTCTGCCGATTCATCTGCGGGTAGTAGACGGGTTGCCGATCCTGGCGTTCATTAGCGAGATTCATGGGCGTTTGCTTGCAGCATACGAGCATGGTGATATCAGCTTTGAGCATATGATGGAGGCGGCAGCCGGACATCCGCATGACCCGTCGCGAACCCCCTTGTTCGATACAATGCTGATCGTTCACAACCAGTTTGAAGATGAGAAGCTGGCGGCGCAAGGCGACGGCTGGAGCATGGAGCCCATACCCGTCAGCCACGGAACCTCCAAGCTGGATTTCAAGCTGGATTTTTTCAGCGACGGTGAAGGCGGTCTGCGGGCAGAGCTGGAGTATAATACGGGATTGTTCTATAAAGGCACGATGGAGCGATTGGCGGCGCGGCTGCTTTACATTTTGGAGCAAATGGCCGCCAGCTGCGACCTGATCTGTGGTGAGGTCGCAATAATAACGCCTGCGGAAGAAGCCGCCCTTGCGGCATGGAATGATACGGAACATCCATACCCGGCGGGGAAGACGCTGCACGGATGGTTCGCCGAGTCGGCCCGGCGCTGGAGGGACTTCCCGGCGGTGCGATCGGCCGAAGGCTCGCTAACGTACGGGGAGTTGAATGACCGCGCCGAACGTATGGCTGCCGTGCTAAGAGGCAAGGGGGTTGCGCTTGAAACGGTCGTGCCGATCGCCGCTCAGCGCTCGTTGTCCATGATGATTGCGATCCTGGCGGTGCTCAAGGCGGGAGGGGCCTATTTGCCGATTGACCCGGGGCATCCGTCCGAACGGATCCGCGGCATTTTGGAGGATAGGGAGGCCAGGCTGCTTCTGGCGGGGGCCAAGTGTATTCACACGCTTCCAGCCTTCCAAGGGGAAACGCTCGATCTGGACGCGCTTGCGGCGGCGGCCGCATTGGAGCGGCCGAAGGGCGAAGAAGAAACAGGCCAGTGGACTCAAGCCGGTCCCGAGCATTTGGCGTATGTCATTTATACGTCAGGCTCCACCGGCAAGCCTAAAGGGGTTATGGTGGAGCACCGCGCGGCAATCAATCGGCTGCACTGGATGCAAACGGCTTATCCGCTGAATGAGCGCGACGTTATTTTGCAAAAAACGCCGATAACATTTGATGTTTCCCTATGGGAGCTGTTCTGGTGGAGTTTTGCTGGCGCTTCGCTTTATTTGCTGGAACCGGGCGGGGAGAAAGAGCCCTCCACCATGCTGCGCGCGATTAAGGAGCAGGCGATCACGGTTATGCATTTTGTGCCATCTATGCTGGGGGTCTTTTGGCCCTATGTAGCGGACAGCGGCAGATTCAGCGAGCTATGCTCCTTGCGATACGTATTTGCGAGCGGTGAAGCGCTCAAGCCAACGCATACCGCAGGTTTTTACAGCCTGATAGAGCGCGGCGGCGGTCAATGTCGGCTCATTAATCTATATGGACCGACGGAAGCGACCGTCGATGTCAGCAATTACGACTGTCTGGACGCTACCGCAAGCACGATTCCGATCGGCAAGCCAATCCATAACATCCGGCTCTACATTGTGGACGAGCGGATGAGACCGCAGCCGATCGGCGTGTCCGGCGAGCTGTGCATCGCTGGGGCCGGTCTTGCCCGCGGATATCGCAACAGGCCGGACCTAACGGAGCAAAGCTTTGTTCCGAATCCGTTTGCCGCCGGAGAGAAGCTGTACCGTACCGGCGATCGGGCAAGATGGCTGCCGGACGGCAACATAGAATATTTGGGAAGGTTTGACCATCAGGTCAAGCTGCGCGGTCTCCGCATCGAATGCGGCGAGATTGAGCACGCGCTACTCTTGCAGGCCGGAGTTCATGACGCCGTGGTAATGGCGGTGGACCATGCGGGGGAGCCGGCGCTTTGCGCCTATCTCGTGACAGCAGACGGGAAAATGCCGGAGGAAGCAAGCCTTCGGGCTGAACTCAAGAAACAGCTTCCGGAGTATATGATTCCTTCGCATTTTGTCGCGATGGAAGCGTTTCCGCTAAGTCCGAGCGGTAAAGCTGACCGCAGCCGCCTGCCGCGGCCCCGGTTCGCTGAGCTGGCGGCTCGTGGGGGTGGCGAGGAGGCGGTTACGCCGACGGAGCTGTGGCTGGCCAAGCTGTGGCAGGAGGTGTTGGGTTTGGCCGCCAATGAGTTGGACGAACCTGTGGCGATCGGAAGGGAAGCTCATTTCTTCCAATTGGGCGGTCATTCCTTACGCGCTGCGCAGCTCGCAGGCTTGGTTGAGCAGCGTTATGGAGCGGCATTTGCGATGAAGGATGTGTTTGAGGCCCCCCTGCTGCAGGAAATGGCGGCCCGGATTGATAATGCGGCACCCAAGCGAGCCGCGGTGATCGACCGGGCGGCAAACCGAGCGTTTTATCCGTTGTCACTGGCACAGAACAGGCTGTATGTGCTGCAGCAGCTTTATCCTGAAAGCACGGCTTACAATCTTCCGCTCGTTCTGAACCTGACGGGCAAGCTTGATCAGGACAAGCTTCGCGAGGCGATTCAGGGGCTGATTGACCGCCATGAACCGCTGCGCACTAGCTTTGACTGGGCGGATGGCAAGCCGGTGCAGCGTATTCATAAGCGGGTTTCGCTGGAGCTCGCCGTACATGCCTTCATGGATGCGGCTGATTTGAATACTTTTGCACGGTCGTTCGTTCGTCCGTTCGATCTGCGGCAAGCTCCGCTTATGCGGGCGTTTCTGGCGACAGATGGCGAAGGCCGGCATATGCTGCTGCTGGACATTCATCATATCGTTGCCGATGGCGTGTCCATGAATGTCCTGGCCCGTGATTTCGAGCGGCTGTATCGCGGCGGCTTCTTGCAGCCGCTGGCTATTCACTATAAAGATGCCGCCGTTTGGCAGCAGGAGTGGATGGCTTCGGCAGCGAGAGAGCAGCAAGAGCAATATTGGGCGTCTCGGCTAGCCGGTACGCTTCCTGTCCTGCAACTGCCGACCGATTATCCGCGTCCACTTGAACAAAGCTTTGCAGGCGCCAAGCTTGTTCAGCCGATTCCGGCGGAGCTTGTCGAGGGGATTGCAGCGGCGGTGGCGGAATGGGACGTTACGCCATTTCATATCTGGCTTGCCGCCTATCATACGCTATTGCATCTCATGACCGGGCAAGACGACCTTATTGTCGGCACGCCGCTCGCCGGCCGCTTCCATCCTGCAACCGAGTCTCTGGTTGGCATGTTTGTCAATACGCTGCCGATTCGCAGCAGCCCATCCGGCGAACTGCCGTTCAGAGCGTTCGCCGAGCGGCTTAAAGAAACTGTAATTGCTGCGCTGGACAATGGCTTGCTCCCGGTTGAGCATATGGTGACAATGCTGGATGTGCCGCGCGATCTGAGCCGCAATCCGCTGTTTGATACGATGTTTGTCATGCAGCATATGGAGGTTGGACTAGCTGCGGCGGACGCCCTGCAATTCGAAGCGCAAGTTCCGGACCATCGCGTGGCGAAGCTGGACTTGACATTCGAGATTGCCGATCAGGGCGAAAAAGGCACAGTTTTGACAATCGAATATGCAACGTCGTTGTTTAAGGAAGACAGCGTACGCAGAATGACGGAGTGGTATCTCCGTATTGTCGGTCTTGTACTGGCCGGGCCGGAGCGGCCGCTCGGACAGATCGGACTGCAGGACGACGCAGCGGCGCAGAAGCAGAACGAAGCGTTTAATTGCACAGCCGTGCCGTATGCAAGCGGTGATACGGTCGAGGTTTACCTTGAAAGGCAAACGGCGGAAACACCTCAGTCTGTTGCGGTCGCAGCGGAGGATGGAACATTGACGTATGCGGAATTAAACGAACGGGCGAATCGGTTGGCGCAGGCGCTCAGAAAGCAAGGCGTCAAACGTGAAGAGCGCGTGGCCGTCGTGATGGATCGCAGCCTGGAGATGATCATTGCAATTTTTGGCGTACTCAAGGCAGGCGGGGCTTATGTGCCAGTTGCACCGGGCTTGCCGACGGAGCGGATTCGCTACATGCTGGGCAATTCCGGAGCCACGCTTGTTTTGACGAAAGGCAAAGCCCTGGAAGGGCTGGAGATGTTCCTGCCGTGTATGGATGTTCATGAGACGCTCGCGCAGGAGCGGGAGGGCCTCCCTGTGGAGAAGCTGCACAATTCACGCTCGCTTGCTTATGTGCTGTATACTTCGGGATCGACCGGATTACCGAAAGGCGTTATGATCGAGCATCATTCTGTCGTCAACCGGATCGGTTGGATGCAGAAGCAATACGGACTGGACGCAAGCGGAGTCATTTTGCAGAAAACGCCGATTACCTTTGACGTATCGGTTTGGGAGCTGTTTTGGTGCAGCTTCGCTGGAGCCAAGCTGGTCCTGCTGCCTCCGGGCGGTGAAAAGGACCCTGCGTTAATGATGGATGCAATCGCGCGGCATGGCGTAACAACAATGCATTTTGTGCCCTCCATGCTGCACCTGTTCCTGGAACATCCCCGTTTGCTGCGCGGCGAGGCCAGGCTGGAGAGCCTGAGCCACGTGTTCGCAAGCGGAGAAGCGCTGACTGCGGATCAGGTGCAGCGGTTCCGCGAACGGGTCGGAGTTCCGTTTGATGCCAAGCTTGTGAATCTGTACGGCCCGACCGAGGCGACGGTTGACGTATCCTATTACGATTGCTCTGACGGAGATATTCCGGCTCAGGTGCCGATTGGCAAGCCAATTAATAATATCGCGCTTTATATCGTGAGCGAAGGGGGGAAACTCCAGCCTGTCGGCATAGCCGGGGAATTATGCATAGCCGGGGTTGGTCTGGCACGGGGTTATATCGGCCGGCCCGATTTGACGGAAGAAAAATTCGTCGATAACCCGTTTGCGGCGGGCAGTCTGATGTATCGAACAGGAGACCTTGCCAAATGGCAATCGGCCGGAACGATTGAATATTTGGGCCGAATTGATCATCAGGTAAAAATAAGGGGCCAGCGCATTGAATATGGGGAAATCGAGCATGTGCTGCTCGGTCATCTGGCGGTCTCGGAAGCGGTGGTTATGAAGCGGGACGCCGCAAGCGGAAGTGAATATTTATGCGCGTACATCGTTTGCTCCGAATCTGTGGATCATCAGGAACTACGGGATTTTGCAGCGCTGCGCCTGCCGGATTATATGGTTCCGCCGGCCGTGGTCGAACTGTCAGCCATGCCCCTGTCTCCTAACGGAAAAATTGATCGGAAGGCGCTGCCGGAGCCGGAGATAGCGGCGGATAGCAGCACTCCGTTTGTCGAAGCGGCCAGCGATATCGAACTGGCGATTGCTGCCGTATGGCGCGAAATTCTGCAAAGGGATGACTTTGGCATTCATCATCGTTTCTTCGATGTTGGAGGAGAATCGCTGCTGCTGGTGCGGGCCCATCAACGACTGGAGGAGCTGTATCCCGGCGCTCTCGGCGTAACCGATTTGTTCACTTATCCGACGATCGCCTCGCCCGCGGCTTATCTGGAATCGAGAAATCGCGAGCTCGCGAGCTGGAGTTGGAGCGGTCTGCCGTTGGCTGACGACTGCACAAGCAGCGGGTATGCCGCGGAGCGTATTGGCAGCGTGTTGTTCCAACTCGATCAGGCGGTTGCGGCTGGACTTGCGGAACTTGCGGCATCCCGCTCGGTAACGGTGGAAGCCGCGGCGTATGCCGTCTATCTGTACTTCTGGCGCGGCGAGTCCGGCATGGTCCGGCTTGTGCTTCCGGCACTGATGGACAACGGGCTGATTGCTCCGAAGGAAATTGACTTTGCGGAGGTGCGTGATTTCGATACGCTGCTGCGGCATGCCGCCAGACAGGTGAGTGCGGGAGAAGCTTATGCCGCACGGCAAATCAGAAAACAGCCGCAAGCCGAAGCCGGATTTACTCTATTCCCGTTATTTGCAGGAGCAGTGCAGCATGGGTTCATGGAGCGGGAAGCGCTATTGGAACGATTCGACATTGTGCTGTATATGGATGGCGCTGACGCACCCAGTGGGGCGGAAGGGCCACAGCTTGGCGGGGTATGGATGTACGATGCCCGGCGCCTCGACAAGGAGGCCGTGCTGGATTGGGCCTCTGCTTATCTGGAGCTGCTGTCGAGCGTGGTTGGGCAATATCGCGCCGTGGCTGACAGGGCCGACTCGGGGGCTTAGCTCGAACAAGCAGGGCTGCATCTGGTCCTGACCTTGCCCCGGAGAATACATTTGATAGAGGTTGTATAAAATATCCGCTTTTGATAAGAAAACCAATCGGGGCAATTCAAGGCTGACCAAACAGGCAGCTCGCTTCCCTTTGCCCCCGGGGTTATTTAATCCGAAGTGTCTCGTAAAAATGCGCATCGGAAGCAGTAGATCCAGTACTGTAGGTCTGATTTTTAAACACGTACTGACAGAAGAAGAAAGGAGCTTTCCTGTGAAAAAAGTGTTGATCATGATAGGGAATATCGCGCTTTATCTCGGGGTCTTTTATGCGCTGCTCTACCTGCTTCGCTCTACTTACAATTACGAAGTGACATTGTCCTTCGCCAAGTTTCTGGATCGCAATCCGTCCATGTTTATGGTCGTTCTGTTCACGCTGATTACGCTTGTGTACATGCTCATCTTTCGTATCAAAGGATGGATATGGCCCCATACGGAAAAAAGTCTGTTCCGCGCGTCGGGCTTCAAGCGGCTGAGCGCCTCGCGCGTCTTGCTGATGATCGGCCTGGGGCTTGCCGGAAGCTTGTTCAGCATTGGCCTGATCGTCATTGACGATATTGCCCGGCAATTTCCGTCCATTCCCGCGCTGGTCGACGATCTGATCAGGGGGGATTCGATCTGGTACGTCATTCTGGGTGCCGGTTTGATCGGCCCGGCATTTGAAGAAATATTGTTCAGGGGCCTCATTTTCAGCGAGCTTCGCAGGGTAATGCCGGTATATGTGGCCTTGGTGCTGCAAGCCGCGGCTTACGCTTACTTCCAGCCGAGCGCAGCGCTTTCGGTCATCAGCATCGGCTCCGGCCTGATTTACGGGGCACTGTATTTGCGTACCGGATCGCTGTGGGCGCCTATTCTGGTACAGAATACGGCCATGGGCACCCTCTTTCTATTTAAATCCATCGGGTTTTACGAATGGTTTGACAAGCTGGGCGATGTTTCGCTGTATATCATTACGGCGCTCTGCCTGGCTGCGCTGATTGGAGGTTCCATTTATGTCTGGCGAACCCCTGGCAGCGGAGGCATCGGCGCACGCGCCGATCAAGCGCTGACGGCTGATCTGCCGTCGGCAGCACAAAAGGGAGGCTAACGGCATGAAGGCATGGGGAATGATGCTGGCTCGCGTGGCTGTTGTTATCGGCTTGTATTTTGCATGGTTTTTTACCGTGACGACATTATTTTTCGATTATGTGTACCCCAAAAGCGCGTGGTTTGAACAGAACACGGTCACCGTCATTATTTTGAACGATATGGTAGGGCTGCCGCTCATGCTGTTGGCCTGGAGGTTTATTTTTAAAGAAAATCTGTTCAAGGCGGCTAAGTTCCGCATGATGGGCGGTAAATCGGTAGCGATCGCTTTGTGGATCGGGCTTGGAGCAGGATTATTTACGGTAGCCTTCTCCCGGCTTCCTGTTATTGCATCGGACAAGTACCAGTTCCGTGAATTGTTTGACTACCTGAACCGTGCGGAATGGTATGTATTTCTGGTTTTTTTGATCCTCGGAAATGTTTACAAGGAGACGTTGTTCAGAGGCATTCTGATGAATGAGTTCAGACGCGTTCTCCCGGTATGGATCGCCATTATGATTCAGGGGGTGTTGTACGGGGCATTGTTCTTTTTCGGGGACATCCCGCTGTCGCTATATGGTTTTCTCGGTGCGGTCATTTTTGGGCTCTTGTATGTCTGGTTTAAATCCATCTGGGCGCCGATTGCTGCGCAGGTCGCCTGTCAGGGCAGCCAGTACTTATTATGGCATTACGGGCCGGAGACGACAGATGTTACCGTCATGTCCGTTGCTATGGCCGTAGCGGCCGCTATGATTGCGGTTGGCATCTTCCTTGCGTTTAAGCATCGCCCTTCGATCTCGGAGCCGCTGTCTTCCGAGGGGGTGACGCCGGCGTGAAGGGGCTGCGAATAGCGGGCAATACCGTCCTGTATTTGGTCATTTATGCGGCGATCGTGATGCTCGTCAATCAGGCGCTTTACAACTGGATCGGAGACTCCGGGCTAAAAGACTTTATCGCCGACAATTCCGGCATAGTGCTGATTGTATCCAATATTATCGTGCTTGCCGTCTATCTTCCGCTGCTGCGCCTGCAAAAAATCTCGCTGAAGCATTTGGGGTTTGTTCCCGCGCGCAGCGGATCGTTGCTGCTGTCGGCAGGCACGGGCATCTGGCTCGGTTTGTTTATCGCCTCGTTCACCCGTCTTCCGTGGATAAAAGCAACCTTTCCGCTCATCTCGGATTTGGTCGCTTTTGTCGCCGGCGGAAGCCTGATCATTTTTATACTCGGCAGCTTGCTGCTCGGGTCTTTGCTGGAGGAATGGCTGTTCAGAGGAATGCTGTTCCATACGCTCAGTCAACGCCTTTCGGTTCTGTGGACGGTTCTGCTCCAGGCCGTGTTGTTCGGCGCGGTATTTATGAATATTACGGTCGGCGTATTTGCTGCGCTGGGTGCGATCGTGTACGGCGCCGTTCGCGCTGGTTCGCACTCGCTTTGGGGATCGCTTACGGCCCATGTGTGCAGCACGGGCACCTTATATCTCGTGCTGCAATGGGCGGATGATTGGCCGTCCGGTACGCTTGGACTTTTAGTCCCGATCAGCGGACTTGGCATTGCGGCGCATGTATTGCTGCTGCTGCGTGGGAGCGGCCGAAGGGTGAAAAAGGAACAGACCGTTGGCGATTCTATTACTAGCTAGGAGGGAAGGGCGCCATGTTTCAACTGGATTTGCTGAATATCCAAAAAGATACATCCGGGCGGAAGGGGCGAAGTGCGGGCTCCGTCTCCAAAGTTTCCTACAAGGATATTGCGATTGTCGGAATATCAGCCAAGCTGCCGCGTGCAGAATCGCACGATGCCTTCTGGGAGCTTCTGCGGAGCGGCAAGGACCTGGTAGGCGGGTTTCCCGATTCCCGCAAAGAGGAATTGAAGCCGTATTTACGCCGTATGGAGGCGCAATACGGCTCTGTTTCCTTTTTTGACGGGGCGTATATCGAAGATATTTCAGGTTTTGATTATTCTTTTTTTCGGCTTTCACCGAAGGAAGCTTCGCTGATGAGTCCGGCGCAGCGCCTTTTCTTGCAGACGGCATGGAGCGCGCTTGAGCATGCGGGGTACGGCGGAAATGCGCTGCATGGTTCACGCACCGGCGTCTTTATCGGCTATAACGGGGACGCGCTGCATGATTACAAGCGAATCGTCGAAGCGTTGGACCCGGACGCCTTGTCTATGGCGGCACCCGGCAATCTGAGCTCCATGATACCGAGCCGGATTGCGTATTTGCTTAATTTGCGCGGACCTGCGATCAGCGTGGACACTGCCTGCTCCTCTTCGCTGGTGGCGGTGCATCTGGCATGCCAATCGATCCGCAGCGGCGAATGCGAGGCGGCGATTGCCGGCAGTGTCAAAATTAACGTGCTGCCGCTGGATATCGGCATACGGCTTGGTATCGAATCCAGCGACAACCGGGCCAGAACGTTCGACGACTCGGCGGACGGAACGGGTATCGGCGACGGCGTGGTTGCGCTGCTGTTGAAGCCGTTGTCCCGCGCACAGGAGGACGGTGACTCTGTATATGCCGTCATCAAAGGCAGCGCGATGAATCAGGATGGCGGCTCGGTGGGGATTACCGCTCCAAACGCCCTCGCGCAGGAGGATGTGATCGCCCGCGCCTGGCAGGATGCGAATATTGATCCCGAAACGGTAACGTATATTGAGGCACACGGCACGGGAACCTCGCTGGGCGATCCGATCGAAATCGATGGGCTGACGCGGGCCTTCCGCCGATATACCGATAAACGGCAATTTTGCGCTATCGGTTCGCTGAAAACAAATATCGGTCATCTCGACCATGCCGCCGGTATTGCAGGTCTGCTCAAAGCGGTCCTGTCGCTTGTCCACAAGCAGCTTCCGCCAACGCTTCATTATCGCTCGCCGAACCGCAACATTTCATTTGTCGATTCTCCCGTTTATGTCAATGACGAATTAACGTCATGGGAGACGGACGGCGAAGCAAGAAGATGCGGAGTAAGCGCGTTCGGCATGAGCGGCACCAATTGCCATGTTGTGCTGGAGGAGGCTCCCGCCGCGATGCCTTCGGGTCTTTCCGCCAGAACGGAGCTGGTGTGTTTGTCCGCGCACAGCATGACGGCGCTGGAGCAGCTTGTGCTAAGGATCAGGGATTGGGTTCTGGGGCATCGCGACGAAGAGAGGCGCAGCTTGGCCGACCTTTGCTACACTTTGGCTGTTGGCCGGGGGACCTATCGGTATCGCCTGGCGATCGCAGTAAGCAGCTGGGATGAGCTTGCTCAGACTTTGCATGCCGCGGTCGAAAGCGGCATTCCCGGCCTTGCGCTGCCGAACGTTATGTTTGGTACAGCCGATTTGGCAGCGGCCGGGAATACGCGCCAGCAACGACAGCAATCCGTTCCAAATGAACGGGAAATGAAAGCGCTGGAGCTGGGCCAACGTTATGTGGACGGATACGAGATCGACTGGACGTCCATCTACCAAGGACAACGCCGCCAACGGCTGCCGCTTCCGACATACCCGTTCGATTCCCATCGTTGCTGGGTGGAGGAGTCGCGCGCCGAAGCAGCACTTCATACGCCATTTGCGGCTTGGAGCGGATATACGCTTGGCGGCGACATTCCCGAGAAGCTTGAGCAAGAAATGAACGAGACGTTTGCCAGATGGCAAGCCGTGCTGGAACGGAGCGGTGGAACGGTGAGTCAACGCCGCGGCGGCGTTGTGTTAACCGGGGAGCGCTCCGGGCTGGAGTGGGAGCAGCATGTAGCAGATGCCTGGGGGGGACTGCTCGGTTATGATGAATTGCCCGCAAAGGCCGGGTTTTATGAGCTGGGCGGTGATTCCATTATTGCGCTTAAAATTGCAAACCGGCTCAGCGAGCATGCGGGCATCCGCATTCAGGCGGCGGATTTACTGGGACATCCCGATCTGCCTTCGTTCACGGCGCTGATCGAGCGGCGGCTCAGGGAGAGCGGCGCGGCGACAGCGCCAAGAACGGACTTCCGGCCTGATGAACAAGTGGAGGACATTGGGAACGGCGGAATCGAGGCCAACGGCCGGCATGAAGGACAAGCGGCGTCCGGCGAATGTGACGGAGCAGAGGCGTCTGGCGGGCCTGTCGGACCGCTGACCAGCCAAGCATCCGACGCTTTGTTCGGGGATATATTGGAGCCGATTCCAAAGGCGGCTCCGCAGGAGCATTATCCGGTTTCGTCGCCGCAGAAACGCATGTACTTGCAACAGCAGGCGCTGCCGGATGATCGCAGCTACAATTTGCCCGAATTGTTGTACTTGGATGGGGCAATTGATGCAGATCGGCTGGAGGCCGTCTTGCAAGCCATCGTGGAGCGTCACGAGACGCTTCGCACCACCTTCCACGTCATTGACGGAGAGATCAGGCAGCGTATTCACGCCGCTATTCCTTTCCGCCTGGTTCGCATGGAGATTGGTGAAGCGGAAGCGGACGGTGTGCTGCAAAGCTTGTTCCGGCCGTTCCAGCTGGATATGGCTCCGCTGCTGCGCGCAGCCTTGCTGAGATTGGGGCCGGAGCGCCATGTGCTGTTTCTTGATATGCATCATATTGCATCCGACGGGATGTCGGCGGGCATTCTTTTATCCGACCTGATGACTTTATATCAGGGCGGTTCATTGCCGCCTCTGACGCTGCAATACAAGGATTATGCGGCATGGCAGGAGAGCAGGCCGCACTCCGCAAATGCCGAAAGGTATTGGCGCGAGAAATGCCGGGGGGAATGGCCGCTGCTTATGCTTCCAACCGATGCTCGGCGTCCGCCGGTCAAAGGCCATCGCGGGGAAACGTTTGACGTGTACGTCGAGGCAGGTTTAACGGCGGCTGTACGCAACCTTGCGGCCGAATCGGGCACGACTCCGTTTATGGTGCTGCTATCGGCTTATTACACTTTCCTCGCCCACTATACAGGGGCCGAGGACATTGTCGTCGGCACGCCGATTGCGGGACGAAACCGGCGCGAGCTGGAAGCGATCGCGGGGATGTTTACCGGCACGCTGGCACTGCGGGCTCATCCGCGCGCGGACAAGCCGTTCAAAGCTTTTTTGTCCGAAGTGAAAGAGATGGCGACCGGAGCTTACGCCCATGCCGATTATCCATTTGAGGATCTCGTGCAATGGATGGATAGGAGGGATGCCAGCCGGAGTCCGCTGTTTGATACGATGTTCATTATGCAAAACCTGGGTATTCCCAACGCTTCATCGAAGGGGCTGTCGTATCGCCACCGGCGCTTTGAGCATGGCACAGCCAAATACGATTTGATGATTCAGGCCGTAGAGAGTGGGGCGGAATTGCGGCTTGTTGTAGAATATAGTGCCGATTTATTTCGCCGCGCCACAGTAGAACAATTCATGCGGCATTATGTGCAGC
This sequence comes from Paenibacillus sp. 79R4, assembly GCF_013393165.1. Classification (NCBI taxonomy): domain Bacteria; kingdom Bacillati; phylum Bacillota; class Bacilli; order Caryophanales; family Paenibacillaceae; genus Paenibacillus; species Paenibacillus sp. 79R4. Next base: position 25,592 of record NZ_QJOT01000007.1, read on the forward strand.
TGCTGCGCAGCTTGACGGATCGTCCCGACGCTGCGCTCGGCACAGCGGAGATGCTGACGGAGGAGGAGCGCCTGTATCTGATGGCGCTGGGAAGACGCGCAGCGAACTTTCCTCCGCCGCGCTGTCTGCATGATTGTTTCAAGCAACAGGCGCTGGCTGTTCCCGACCTGCCGGCTGTATCATGCGGCGGTGAATCCATGACCTATCGGGAGCTGGATCGCCGCACAGATGCGCTGGCGATCACCTTGCGCGCCAAAGGGGTGGGACGCGGCAGCGTAGTCGGCATCATGGCGAAGCGTTCCATCCCTATGCTGACTGCTATGCTTGCCGTTATGAAGGCCGGAGGCGCTTATATGCCTATAGATCCGCATTACCCTGAGGAGCGCATTCACTATATGCTGAAGGACAGCGGCGCGAAGCTGGTGTTTGCGGACGGCACAAGTTCCGGAGCCGCGGCTGTCATGCCAGTCTCCTTCCAGGTGCTGGACCTGGCGGATGAGACACTGTTCTCCGAAGGAGACGATGCCGCCGACGCATGGCCGCAGGACGCCGCAGATCCGATGTATGTCATCTATACCTCCGGTTCTACGGGTCAGCCGAAGGGCGTTGTTGTGCCGCATCGCAGCTTTTACAATTTCGGACATTCGCTCCGTACATTTTTCGAGGAGCAATACGGCGAGGGAGACAGATGCCTCAGCCTGACTAATATTTCGTTTGACGTCAGTGTAGCAGAGCTGTTTATGCCGCTTATGTTCGGAGCTTGCACGGTGCTTTACCCGGAGCCGAAATGGCTGGATCCCGGGCGAATTGCCGAGGTGATTGCCAAAGAGCAGATTACTTTCGCTTATTTGCCGCCGTCTTTGCTGAAAGAGGTTGCGCGGCAGCTGGAGCAATCGCCTTCCACGATTGCGTTGGACAAAATGCTCGTTGGGGTAGAGCCGATCAAAGACGAAACGCTGGAGTTATATACGAAGCTTAATCCCGGGATTCGGATTATTAACGGTTACGGTCCGACGGAAGCGACGGTGTGCTCCAATATGTACACCTACAAACCGGGCGCTTATCGCGGTGGTTATGTGCCGATAGGCGGGCCGATGCACAATGTTGAGATTTATATATTCGGCTATGGCGGCCAGCTTGCCCCGACCGGTGCCGCCGGCGAGCTGTATATTGCCGGCAGCGGCCTTGCCGACGGTTATCTCAACAGACCGGATTTGACGGCCGAGCGATTTTTACCGCATCCCTATCGCGAGGGTCACTTCATGTATCGGACCGGCGATATCGCAAAGTGGCTGCCGGACGGTAACGCGATGTATGTGGAGCGGGCCGACCAGCAGGTGAAAATCAGAGGCGTGCGGATTGAAATGAATGAGGTTCGCTCGCAATTGATTTCCCTTCCCGAGGTGGAGGATGCGGTTGTGCTCATTCGCGGGCGGGCAAACGGCGACAAGGAATTGTGCGCGTATGTGGTCGCTTCGGACAAGCTCCCTTCGCGGGAATGGCGAAGAAAGCTGAAAGACAAGCTGCCGGAAGCGATGATTCCGACCTATATCGCAGCGATTGAAGCGATACCGCTGACGCCGAACGGGAAAGTGGATCGGCGCGCCTTGCCTGAGCCGGAATCCGGGCTTCGGGAGCAAGGAAAGCCGGAGCCGCCGCGAGATGAAATGGAAGAGCGCGTCGCCGCCATTTGGGAGGAAGTGCTGGGCGATACGGTCGGGCCAATCGGTATTTACGACGACTTTTTCGAGCTTGGCGGTCATTCCTTGAAGGCTGCCGTGCTGGCGGGCAAGCTGCAGCAGGCGACGGGCAGTCTGGTTCCGCTCAGCCTGATATTCGAGCTTACTTCTATCGCGGAAATGGCCGCTTGGCTGAAGGAACGGGACAGTGCCGCTGTGGCGGCCGGGCCGATTCCAAGGGCGGAACACCGCGAGTGGTATCCGATGTCGCGCGCCCAGCGCCGCCAATATATGATGCAGATGCTGGCCGGAGACGCAGCTATGTATCATGTGCCGTTCGCGCTCCGCTTGCGGGGCAAGCTGGATACAGCGCGGCTGGAAGACGCGTTTACAGCCCTGATTGGTCGCCACGAAAGCTTGCGGACGACCTTTCATATGTCAAAGGATGAGTTCAGGCAAATGATCCATCCGCCGTATCCGTTTAAGTTGGAGGAACTGGACCTTGCAGCGTTGACCGGAGATGATGCGCTGCTGGAAGCGCCAATGGATGGTACCGAGGTGACGAGGTTGATGAAGGTTTTCCAGCGCCCGTTCTATCTGGATAAGCTGCCGTTGCTGCGGGCGGCGCTGTTGCGACTGCATGAAGGAGATCATCTGCTGCTGCTGGATATTCACCATATTATTACCGACGGCGTATCCTCCGGTTTGCTGGTGAATGAGCTGTCGCAGCTGTATGCCGGACAAGCGCTGCCGGAGCCGCGCGTGCAATACAGCGATTATGCGGTGTGGCAGGAAGCCGGATATGCAAATGCCGCTTATGCGGAGCATGAACGGTACTGGATGGAGCTCTTTGCAGGCAAGCTTTCTGTACTGGAGCTGCCGACGGATCGCCCGCGTCCCTCTCTTCCGAGCTATAAGGGCCACCGCCATACGTTCCGGCTGGATGCGCAGATAACGAGGGAGGTGCAAAAGCTGGCGCGGGAAGCAAAAACGACGATGTATACGGTGCTGTTGGGTGCATTTGCCGCGCTGCTGGCCAAATACAGCGGACAGGACGAAGTGATTGTAGGCACCCCCGCTGCCGGCAGAGAGCATGCCGATACACATGGCATGATCGGCATGTTCGTCAACACGCTGGCGCTGCGAACCAGGCCGGCAAGAGACAAGACGGTACGGGCCTATATAGCGGAGCTTCATCACCATGTCGTAGAGGCGCTTTCGCACCAGACGTATCCTTTCGAGGAGCTGGTTGAAGGGCTGAAGGTCGATACGGACAGAAGCCGCAATCCATTGTTTGACGTTATGTTTGTCTTGCAAAATATGGACCGGGTGGCGATGGAAGCAGGCGGACTTGTTTTTGGCGAAATACCGTTCGAGACGGGGACAAGCAAGTTCGATTTGACTCTGGAAGCGGTGGAGCGGGAAGCGGAAATCGAGCTTCAACTGGAATACGCAACGGATTTATTTCATGAGGAAACCGCACGGCGCATGGCGAAGAGCTATGTCGTACTCGTTCAGGAGATGTGCAGAGCGTATGATCGCACGGTGGGTGAGCTTGAGCTGATGAGTGTAAGCGAACGCGAGCAATTGCTGGCATCGTTGGCTGGAGGAGGCATGACGGTACAGACCGCGAGTAAAGAGAGGAGCAGGGGGAGGATGGAAATTCGAGTTGGGGAAGGCATGACGAACCGGCAAGCAGACGCGGCTGCGGCTTCCGCGCAAGCAACGGCGAAATGGACGGGTCTGGTTCAGGAAGTGGAGTGCCAGGCGGCGCGCACGCCGGATATGGCGGCGATTCAATTTGGTGCGGAGACAGTGACTTACGCCGAGCTGAACGAACGCGCGAACCGGCTTGCCCATTCCTTACGGGCGAAGGGGATTGGGCCCGAGCGAATTGTTGCGCTGATGGCGTCCCGCAGCCCGCAGCTGCTTGTCGGCATTTTGGGTGTTCTGAAAGCCGGAGGCGCATACGTCGCCATTGATCCCGCTTACCCCAAGGAGAGAATCGACTGGATGCTTGAGGATTGCGGCGAAGCGCTTCTGCTGACGGAAAAAGCCTATGCAGGAGTCGCAACGAGAGCTGTTGCCGAGTGGTATCTGGATGATCCGGAGCTGTATGCGGCGGACAGGGACAATCCGGAGCAGGTTCACCAGCCGGATCATCTGGCTTATGTGCTGTATACGTCGGGTTCGACCGGACGTCCCAAAGGAGTGATGATCGAGCATCGCGGGCTGGCGCATTTCATCAGTGGCTTCCGAGACCGGATTCCGTTCGAGATGGGCCAGAGCATCCTGGCGATGGCCTCGGTATCCTTTGATATTTTTGTCGTTGAAAATCTGCTTCCGCTCACGCTGGGGATGCGGATTGTGCTTGCGAGCGAAGAGGAGCGGGGCGATGCCGCCCTGCTGCAAGGCCTGATCGACACGCATGGCATCGATGTGCTGCAAATTACGCCATCGCGCTTCAAATGGTGGATGAACCAGCGAGGCGAAACGGACGGTTTGCGGCAGCTGCGTATTTTGATGATCGGGGCAGAGCCGCTGACGGCCGATATACTCGACAAGCTGCGCGCCGCCACTGGAGCCAGATTGTTTAATTTGTACGGTCCAACGGAGACGACGGTGTGGACTTCAATCCGGGAAGTGACCGAAGGCGAGGACATTTCGATCGGCACTCCGATCGAAGGTTCCGTTATGATGGTGCTTGACGAAGGACTGAAGCTGCAGCCGACAGGTGTGACGGGTGAAATTTGCATCGGCGGGCCGGGCGTCGGGCGTGGGTATCTCAGCCATCCCGAATGGGATATCGCTTTTGTGCCGAATCCGCATATGCCGGGCGGACGCATGTATCGTACGGGCGACCTTGGGCGCAGGCTTGGAAATGGGGAGCTTGCTTATGCAGGACGCCGCGATTTCCAGGTGAAAATCAGGGGTCACCGGATTGAAATCGGTGAGATCGAGCAGTTGCTGCTTCGCCATGAGCAGGTAAAGGAAACGGTTGTCACTGCGTTTCAGGAGGAGGATGGGGAGTATGCGCTTTGCGCATATATCGTCAAACACAACCCCGCGGCGGTGGAAGCAGAGCAGGACGGCACCGAGCCTTCCGGTCGGCTGACCGTGCAATTGCGTGAATATCTCGGGAACAAGCTGCCTTCTTATATGGTTCCTGCCTTCATGGTTATTCTGGATACAATTCCGCTTACGCCAACGGGCAAAATTGACAGAAGGGCGCTACCGAAGCCGGGAACGGCCAACGCTGGCATACGCGAGCTTGTTCCGCTTTCGACGGATACCGAGCGCAAGCTGGTGGAGATTTGGAAGGAGCTGCTCGGTACGGATGCGATTAGCGCCAGGGACAGCTTTTTCGAGCTGGGGGGTCATTCCCTGAAGGCAGCGGGCATGGTCAGCCGGATTGCAGAACGCTTTGGCGTCCAAATGCCGCTGCGCGATATTTTTATGAATCCTACGCTTGAAGGTTTAGCAGCCCTTCTGGACACGAGCGGAACCGTGGCGGCCGCTCGTATTCCAAGGCAGCCGGAGCGCGAGTATTACCCGATGTCGAGGGCGCAGCGCCGCCAACTTATGATGGGGCTGATCTCGGGCGAGGCAACGATGTACCATGTGCCGTTCGCCGTGCACATGCACGGCAAGCTTGATGTGGGGCGGCTGGAGGAAGCTTTTCTTGGGATTATACGCCGCCATGAATCGCTCAGAACGACATTTCATCACGAGGAGGACGAGTTCCGCCAGCGCGTGCATGCGCAGCCGGTATTTACGCTGGAGCGAGGCGCCAGGCTGAGAATGGCAGCCGGCAAGCTGCTTGCGGAAGGGGGAGACGAAGGATTGTTCGGCGGTATCAGCGCGCTGATGGAGCGATTTATCCGTCCGTTTGATCTGGGTCATCTTCCACTGTTCCGGGCCGGATTGATTCCGCTTGGCGAGGAGCGCCATCTGCTGCTGCTGGACTTTCATCATATTATTACCGATGGCGTCTCCGTCAGCGTCCTGCTGCAGGAACTGACTGCTTGGTATGGCGGCGGCGAGCTGCCGGAGCTGGATATTCAGTACCGGGATTACGCGGTATGGCCAGAAGAGCAAATGAGCAGCGAGGCATACATGGAGCATGAGCGCTACTGGCTGGAGGCGTTCGAAGGGGAGCTGCCAAAGCTTGCGCTCAAGGCGGCCTTGCCTAGGCCGGAACTGCAAAATTTCCAGGGCGGTCTGATCATCTTCAGGCTGGATGAGGAGCTGACGCTCAAGGTCAAGGCGTTTGCGCGCGAGCGCGGCACGACGTTGTATACGGTGTTGCTCGGGGCTTATTCGATGCTGCTGAGCAAATGGAGCGGCATGGAGGATATCATTATCGGCACGCCGGTAGCGGGTCGCAATCATGCGCAATTGGAAGGTCTCCTTGGTATGTTCGTCAATACGGTCGCGATTCGCAGCTTCCCCGAATCCTACCGTACAGTTGGCGATTATTTGTCCGAGCTGCATGAGGATGTATTGCGGGCGCTGGAGCACCAGAATTATCCGTTCGAGGATTTGGTGCAGAAGCTGGGTATTGAGCAGGATCGCAGCCGCAATCCGCTATTCGATACGATGTTTATTTTGCAAAATATCGATCGCGCCGCTTACCGTTCGGGCGGCATTGAATTCGACCCCAAGGAATTCGATCCGGGCGTCAGTAAATTTGATTTAACGCTTGAAGCGGCGGAGCGGGACGGCAGGATCGGCTTTGCGCTGGAATATGCGACAAGTCTTTTCGCTGAAGAGACCGTCCGGGCGCTGGCGGAGGATTATACGGCGATTTTGCGCGCGCTGGTTGAAGACGGAGCAAAGAAAAAAATCGGTGCTGTGCTTGCGGCAAGCAAGCTTAGCTGAACCCACATTCTGAGCCTAAGGAGGCGGCGAACGATGAAGTTGTCGATGGAAAGGAAACCGTTTAACGAGTTTTGGATGAATTGCATGCTCAACCAGGCTTTTTCCATTGCGGTGTCGGAGGAACCCAGCTACAGGGATGCGGCGTATTTGAATATTTATCGTTACTATCCGTGGGAGGCAGCGACGGATAAGGACTTCCGCTATCCGACAATCGATACGCTGTATTATTTAGACGACCCTGCTAGATTCCCGTTGGCGCAGGTGATCCGCTATATTGAGCCCGGGCATTTCCGCAGCAAGGAGACGGTGCTGGAGGAAATCAGGGCGATGCTGAAGGGCGGACGCAACTTAAGTGTAAACGTCGACCTGTATGATTGGCTGCCCGGCAGTATGGCCTGGAAAAGGTTCCATTGGTATCATTATTCGCTATTTAACGGATACGACCAGGAGCGCGGCATCTTTTACGTCATTGACGATACGCTTGCGGGCTACGAGGAGCACGAGGTGCCGGAGGAAAGGCTGCTCAAGGCGTATGGCAATTCGGAATACAACGTGAACCCGGACTATTTGGGGCCTGCCTTCTACGTATACAACCTGCAGGACAAGGTTCAGCCCTACGAGTTGAAGCTGGATGAGGTAGTCGATAATGCGAGGCGGCTGGCGAGGGAGCTTGACCAGTTCTCCATGGAGGGCATGTGGAATGTAGATTCTGACCCAGACAAGAAGCAAGCGCATCTCACCTATGGCCTTGTCGGCGTCAACATCATCTGCAACCGTCATATCGCTAACATGTCCTTGCTCCGTTCCTTGCGGGAAAAAAGGCTGATCGGTGAGTCGCTGTATGAGTCGCTGTCCGGTCAACTTGGCGCGGTGGGGGACGGTTGGGATCGGGTGAAAGACCGATTTGTAACAGGGGACTTCGAACGCGACAGAGAACTGGCGCTCGCGGATGCCTTGTTTGCGAAGGAAAAAGCGTTCTGGGCTACGCTTGCGGATGGTGTGTAAGGCGGATTGCGTCAACAGGTTACCCGGAGGTGGGCGTTATGACGATATCTTTAATCTGTTTGCCATATGCAGGAGGCTCTGCACAAGTGTACAAGCGCTGGATAAATCAGCTGCATCCTGGCGTGCGTCTGGTGCCGGCCGAACTGGCGGGCAGGGGAAGTCGCATAGGCGAACCGTTCTATGCGAACGTGACCGAAGCTGTGCGGGATTTGCTGCCACTGGTGCGGGAGACAGCGCTTGGCTCCGATTCTTATGCTTTATTTGGCCATAGCATGGGCAGCCTGCTGGGGTATGAGATACTGCATGCGCTGCGGGAGGAAGGATTTCCGCTGCCTGCGGCAGTCTTCCTCTCCGGCAGAGGGGCGCCGCATTGCGAGCAGGAGGAGATCCGCGTGACCTATATGCTCCCGGATGACGAATTTCTCGAGGCATTGAAGCGGCTCGGCGGCATGCCTGACGGGCTGTTCCGGCATCAGGAACTGCTCGATATGTTTATGCCGATTCTAAGAGCCGACTTCAAGCTTGTTGGCGAGTACGAGCATCGGGTACGCCCGCCGCTTCCGCTCCGGCTTGCCGTCTTAAGCGGCAAGGATGACGACTGCATCATAGGACCGCTTGAGGAATGGGGGCATTATGCGACAGGGGGCTGCGAGCTAATGCTGTTTGAAGGCGGACATTTTTTCCTGCATGAGCGGGAAGGCGATGTTGTAGCGGTGATAAACAAAATGCTGACCGAGTCGCCTGCCCCGATCTGACCTTGAGGAGCGTGATGGAAGATGCTGAACAAACATGCGATATGGTTTCCCGGTCAGGGCTCGCAGCGCGTGGGAATGGGAAAAGCGCTGAGCGCTCGGCATGCGGTTGTCAAAGCGACGCTGGAGGAAGCGAATGAAGCGCTCGGCATGCGCCTTGACAGCCTGATGTATGAAGGACCGTTGACAGAACTGACGCGGACGGAAAATGCCCAGCCTGCTATTCTTGCGCTGGGCATGGCAATGTACCGCCTCTACAGCCGGGAATGGGGATACCTCCCTGCGATGGCTGCCGGCCATAGCCTGGGCGAGATTACCGCTTTAACCTGCGCGGGGGCGATAACGTACCCGGATGCGCTCCGGCTTGTACGCTGCCGTGGCGAGCTGATGCAAGGGGCCGCTGCTGCGGGGCTCGGCGCGATGGCCGCCGTGAATGGGCCTAGTCCTGATCATGTGGCCAAAGTATGCTTGGAGATCAGCGCAGGCTGCGCCGATGGAAGCCATATTGTGGTGGTATCGAATATAAATTCAGAGCGGCAAACGGTGATTTCAGGCCATCAAGAGGCCGTCCATGAGGCGTCCGAAAGACTGTCCGTTCACGGGGCCACGGTTATTCCGCTGCAGGTAAGTGCGCCGTTCCATAGCCCGCTGATGGCGCCGGCGGCGGAGCGGTTTGCCGAAGTACTAAGCCGCGTATCGTTTGGAAAATTGGATTTTCCCGTCGTTTCCTCCTTGACGGGTCTTCCTTACGGGAATACGGCGGAGATTGCCGGGATGCTGTCAAGGGGATTAACGGACCCTGTCAATTGGCCGGCGGTCCTGGCATTTCAGATGAGCATTGGCATTGCCACCGCCGTGGAACTGGGTCCGGGCAATGTATTGAAACGGTTGGCTCGATCGGACGGACTGCGAGTATTTGCGGTTGATGACAAGGAGGATGGGGCCTATCTGATTGCTGCAAGCCAGCAATCAGATGCTTATTCGATTGAGCTGATGAATCGTTGTCTGGCTATCGCCACTTGCCTCCGCAACCGCAACTGGAACGCGGTCGAATATGAACAAGGCGTCGTTGTGCCTTACCGCAGCTTGCAGCTGTTGGTCGAGCGGCTGCGGGAAACGGGAGAGCCCGTGGCGGAGACGCATGTTCGGCAAGCGGTGGCGATGCTGAATTCGGTGTTTCGCACCAAAGGCACGCCCGCCGAAGAACGGGAGCAGCGGCTGGCCAGCCTGCAGGTTGAATTCGGCCTGAACGGCTTGCCGGGCGTTTCTACTGCCGATCGGCCATACTCGGGCAGTTTATTATAGTGCGTGTTCAAAAAGACGGTTTTCAGTACCGAAGCTTATGTTTTCGATGTGCGTTTTTTCAAAACGCTATGGTTAGATGATGAAATTCTATATCGCAAGAAAACCTACCTCTGAATCGCGGTCGCTCAGCCTTGAATTTGCCTCGATGGGTTTTCTGATCAAAAGCGACTTTTTGAACAACCTCTTATAGAAAGGTGTGGGGTCATGGGTATGCGGCTGGCCAATGACGAATCGGAACAAGATGGAGTCAAGCGGTCTACGGAGATGCCATCTCCCGTGGAAATTTTGCAGGCATTAATCCGCTTCAATACAACAAATCCGCCAGGCGAGGAAGCAGCATGCATTATGTATATCCGGCAACTGCTTGAGGATGTGGGCATTGAGACGCGAACCTATGCGCTTGATCCAACCCGGCCCAATCTGCTGGCCAGGATAAAGGGCAGCGGGGAGGCACCACCGCTGCTGCTGTACGGGCATGTCGACGTCGTTGGCACAGGCAAGCAAGCCTGGAGCCGCGACCCGTTCGGGGGCGACATCGAGGGCGGTTTCGTCTGGGGGCGGGGCGCTCTTGATATGAAAGGCGGCGTGGCGATGCTCGTATCAGCTTTCCTCCGAGCGCATGTCCACAAGCTGCCGCTGCGTGGCGATCTCATTCTGGCGATTGTTAGCGACGAGGAAGCAGGTGGCGAATACGGGGCTTCCTTTCTGGTAGATCGACATGCCGATTATTTCGCGGGTGTAAAGTTTGCAATCGGCGAATTTGGCGGCTTCGCGTTTCATGCGCTGGGGAAAACTTTTTATCCGATTATGGTGGCGGAGAAGCAGCTATGTTGGCTCAAAGCGACGATTAGAGGAGACGGAGGGCACGGCTCCATGGGCGAGCCGGGAGCCGACTGTATGGCGCAATTGGGAAACATGCTTCAATCGCTTAGCAGGAATAAACTGCCGATACATGCGGCACCGGCGGCCCGGTTGGTGATTGAAGGCATGGCCGACGCGCTGCCGCTGCTGCCGGCGCTGCTGCTGAGAGGGCTGCTGCGCCCCCGACTAGGCGGTATCGTCCTGAAGCTGCTCGGGGAAAAGTGCGGGGCGTTCGCCCCGCTTCTGCGTAATACAGTCAGTGCGACCGTCGTTCGCGGCGGCGAGAAAATCAACGTCCATCCAAGCGAAATTACGGTCGAGCTGGACGGCCGAACGCTGCCGGGCGTCACTCCGCAGCAATTTATGGACGAGCTGCGCCGATTCGCGATTCCTGATTCGATCGGGCTGGAGGTGCTGCGCCATGATCCATGCGCCGCAGCGCCCGACATGGGGATGTTCCGTTTGCTATCCGATGTGCTGAAAGAAGCGGATAAGGAGGCCGTTCCAGTGCCGCTGCTGCTGCCTGGAGGAACGGACGGAAGATTGTTTGCGAAGCTCGGTATCCAAACCTATGGTTTCCTGCCCATGCCGCTGCCCAAGGACATGCAGTTTACCCAACTGATTCATGCGGCGGATGAACGTATTCCCATAGAAGCGATTGGGTTCGGCACGGATGCGATTTACCGGGTGCTGGAGCTGTACGGAGCGCAGCCGTGATGCCTTTTAAAACGTTTTGAATACTCGCATATTTACAATTTTATTAGAGATTGAAATGCAGATGACCATTTCAATCTCTTTTTTTGCGTATTTCGTGTCTGCATATATATATAAATCAAAACCGAAGGCTCAACCGAAATTCTGAGAGGTTCCGACGAAAAAGTGCCAGTTCTTTCTACTACGCACCGCTTATAATAGAATTCAATTCGAGCAAGAGAGGATGAATTCGAGATGACACTATCTTATGCGGATCTGCTGAAGTTAAAGCGTTGGAATACGCCCACGGTTTATAACGGGTGGGAGGTGATCACGCAGAATGATATTACGCAGGGTTTTAATCTTGAGGAAAGCCATGACTTCATGCCGCATATGGGGCCTATGGTCGGCTATGCGGTTACGGTGCAATTTGAACCGAGTAATCCGGATCACCCCAAGAATCATCCGAATGCATGGAGCGAATATCGCAAGTATGTGGCCAGCGTGCCCGGACCAAAGATCGTCGTCGTGCAGGATCTGGATAAACCACGTGTGATCGGCGCGTTCTGGGGCGAGGTGAACAGCAACATCCATCGCGCATTGGGCTGTGTAGGCACCATCACGGACGGAGCGATCCGAGATATCGATGAAATGAACAACGCTGGCTTCAAAGCCATAGCCCGGAGAACATGCGTCGGTCATGCATTCAGTACACCGGTTCGCTGGGGGATCGAGGTCGAGGTATTTGGATGCAAAGTTCAGCCAGGCCAGCTTATTCATGCTGACAAGCATGGTTTTATGGTCATTCCGAAGGAAGATGAAGCCCGATTATTGGAGGCTTCGGTGTATATGGACAGCAATGAATGCAGCACGGTGATACCGGCGGCACGCAGTGCAGCAGGAATGACGGTGGAGGAACTGCTAGCGGGGATCGATGCGTCAGGTAGACAATTTGGCTTGAATGTGAAGGAAAGGTTCGGCTCCGCGGGAGAATGGTAAGAAGAAGGAGGGAATCATGATGATTCTTAGCGATTTGAGTAAATGGGAGGAAGAGAAGTGGGCATATGCCCCGATTTTGCGTATTGCGATGGATTACTTGCGTACGGCAAATTTGGAGAATGCTGGCATCGGGACGTATAGCCTTCTTGGGGATGACATGTTGTTTATGATTCAACAAGCTAATACCGTGCTTCCGCAGGAACGAAAATCGGAGCATCATGCCAAGTATATCGACGTTCAAATGGTTGTGACAGGCGAAGAGATTCATGTCGTTGCCAGACAATCCGAGCTGAACGTCCCGGTCGAGGATCAATTGTCCGACAGGGATTATGCCTTGTACAAAAAGGTCGAGAATGAATTCGAATTGCTGTTAAAGCCAGGTATGTTCGTTATTTATTTCCCTAACGACCTTCACCGGCCAGCTTGCAGCCGCACAGGTGGCATGGAGACGAAACGCGTCGTCATTAAAATAAATAAGGACCTCCTGCAAACAAACAGTGAGAATCTGAATCTCAATCATCTTCTGCTGTAGGTGCTTAACAACCGATGGCATTTATTATTTCTTTCGTCTCCCTGTACGATGATGAGATATCCGGTACGCTTTGGGAGATACTCCCTTGGTTTTCCGGAAAATCCGAGCAAAGCTGGAGTAGGAGCCGAAACCAGATTCCTCGGCAATGTCTGCGATTTGCATCTCTGTAGCATGCAACAACGAGCATGCGTGGCGGACACGAAGCTCGTGAAGCAGGTCTATGAAGTGAATGCCATATTGGCGGGCAAACAATTCGCTAAGAGATGAGGGATGAAAGCCAAACCTTTCGGATAAATCCGTAAGATTTAGAGGCTCCAGGTAATGTTCGTGAATATAACGAATGATAGGCCAAACCGAGCGAACTTGGGATGGTGAAATTTGGGACGATACAGAGGTTGATATATCCGTTATAGCCTGTAGGCTGCTTCTTGCAAACTGGGTTAAAACCCGCTGCAGATTCGCTTTTAACATCACCGTTGCAAATGGCACCGGCTTCCCGTATTCATTCCAAATCATAGTGAAGATTTGCTGCATTTCATCTAACAGGCGCCCTTCAAAATGAACGAAAGTATTCCTTGCGTCGGTGGCATTGCCTAACAGGACTTCATGTAATGAGGGATCTAATTCTCCAAGCTCCAAGATGACATCCAAGGGGAAGTTGCAAATATATAAATCGAGCGGATCGTTTGGATGGGAGACGATTTCATGTACTTGGTAGGGAAGCAGCAGTACCATGATGCCGGGTATCATGTCATGCATGGCACCATTAATGGTTTCTGTCCCTTGACCGTTAAGCACCAAGGTCAGTTCTACGAAATCGTGCCGGTGAGAAGGTGTCTTCCACTGCAGCTTTCGTTTCATATAGAAAGGGAAGCTGGCGTTCATATTAGGATATTCGAATAAATACTCCGGATACATGCGGTTGCACCTCCTATTCCAGATACTATTATTATATCAAAAACGCGAAAGTAGAATAAGGAAGACATACGAAGAGCGACGAAACGGATAAGTACTTGAGGTTTCAAGGGACTTTTTAATATCGATGGGAGGAAATCCAATATGAAAATCGTCGTGCTGGACGGATATCGACTAAATCCCGGCGATTTGAGTTGGGATGAATTAATCAAACTGGGTGAAGTAATTATATTTGATCGTACCTCTGATGATAAGATTCTGGAGCGCGCTCAAGGAGCGCAGCTGCTGCTGACCAACAAGACACCCCTGTGTGCAGCTACGATGCAGCAACTGCCGGATTTACAATATATCGGCGTCCTTGCAACAGGCTACGATGTGATTGATGTAAAAGCGTCAACCTCCCAACAAGTGGTTGTCACAAATGTGCCAAGCTATGGAACCGATTCTGTCGCTCAATTTGTTTTTGCCCAATTGTTTGAGCTCTGCCATCAGGTCGGACAACATGCAAGATCTGTACGACAGGGGGCATGGTCGGCAAACCCGGATTGGTGTTATTGGGACACGCCGTTAGTTGAACTGGCTGGTAAAACGATGGGGATTATCGGCGCGGGGCGGATAGGCATGCAGACTGCTCGAATCGCTCATGCAATTGGGATGAAAGTAATCGCTATGAATGGAAAAAAGGAAACCGATCGAGAAGTTCCTTTTGACGGCTTTCGATGGGTTGCCAGGGATCAGCTCTTCCGCGATTCAGACGTCATCAGCCTGCATTGTCCACTGACGGCAGAGACAGAATTCATGATTAATAAAACACATTTAGGTTTGATGAAGCCTAACGCGTTTCTCATTAACGTCGCCCGTGGGAAGCTGGTGAACGAGATCGATCTTGCTCATGCATTGAATGAGCGAAGAATTGCCGGAGCTGCGCTTGATGTACTTTCCACGGAGCCTCCTGCATCAGAAAATCCGTTGCTTCATGCACCCAATTGTATCATTACCCCGCATATCGCTTGGGCAACAAGGGAAGCCCGTGGCAGACTGCTGGATATAGCTGTGGATAATGTGCGATCTTTTCTGGATGGAAAGCCTCAAAACGTTGTTAATTGCGGGCAGTGTTACTCAGCGACCCAATAAACCGAAAATTGAAAGGATATAGGTGAACCCGAAATGTTGACATTAGAGCAATTTAAAGGAATTATTCCGGCGCTGATTACGCCTTATGATCATGAGGGCAGGATCAGCGAGTCAGCCACACGCAAGCTTGTTCGTCATCTGCTGGATAATCAGGTGGACGGCTTTTATTTAAGCGGAAGCACGGGTGAAGGGTTTCTTCAGACGGCACGTGAACGCGAGTCGTTTCTCGAAATCGTAGTAGACGAGGTTCAAGGCGTTGTACCTGTTATCGCGCATGTTGGAGCGATGGACACGGCTACCTGCATCGAGCTTACGAAGCACGCTGCACGATCCGGTGCAGATGCAGTATCATCAGTAGCGCCGTTTTATTACAAGCATGGTCAAGAGCAAGTGCGAGGGCATTATCTCGATATTGCTGCAGCTGCCGACATTCCGCTCATTATTTACCATTTTCCTGCGATGACGGGGGTACAATCGACCGTACGGTTTTATGAGGAGCTCTCCAAGGTAGAGAACATAATTGGGGTCAAATTTACATCCAAGGATACGTTCGAGCTTCAGCAATTGATTGAAGCCTGTGGTCCCCAATTTCGCGTGTTTAACGGACCGGATGAGTGCTTGTTGGCGGGGTTGGCGCTTGGCTGCTGCGGTGCTATTGGGAGTACATATAACATCATGCCGAAATTATTCATCGAGCTGTACCGTACATTCCAAATTGGGGATTTGATAGCGGCCCGTGCATTGCAAGCCAAAGCGAATAGTGTGATCGCGGAGCTGATAAAGTACGATTTCATCGCTTTTGAAAGGGAAGTCTTGCATTTACAAGGCATTGAAGTCGGAGCGCCGAGAAAACCGATCCAGCAATTGTCTATGGAGGAGCGGTTGCAAATCCGACAGTTTGCACAACAGTATGATTTCTTGAAGGTAGCTACCAATATCGGATGATAAATGATATAAAATAAATTTCTTATCAAGCACACCTAAGGTGTGCTACTTTTACCATATAGGAAGAATAAGGATTTCCCCACAAGGGCGATATGCGTATATTTCGACTACATATGGAAAGGTGCGTCAGGATGCGAAAACAATGGTTTTACCGATTGCTTTTGTCATATCTTCCGATATTCGTCGTAGCTTCCTCCATCGTTGTACTCATTTCCATTATGACGGTACGATTAACGATTGGGAATGAAGCTAACCGGGTAAATGAGGTAGCAACGAAGCAAATGCTTCAAAGCGTTGATGACTCGCTGCGTTCCATCGATCAATTAATCGTCAAAGAAATACTTAACAGCGTGACCTTTGATAAATTTTTCGATCCTGCGAAGGAAACGAACAAATATTTGGATTCGATTGAAATGAGTGAACGAATTCGAAATATTATTCACGCCACGCCGCTGATCGACTCGCTATATTTGTACCGTTTCAGAGATCAAATCGTGTTGACGAGAGATGAACGAATTTCGATCGATCAATTCCCGGATCGAGACTTTCTGATCGATGTCATTCATCATCATTCCAAGTCGAAATGGTCCGATTTACGAAAAGTCTCGGAAATAAATGCATATTCGAACGAAACCGTGACCCGCAACGTATTGACGCTGACCAGCAAAGTCCCGACCATTTCCGGTGGACAAGGGCTTATCGTCGTCAATGTTCGTCCATATGCGATTGAATCGATGATCGAGCAAATGGCTAACGCCCAATACAGTCATCTTGACTTTGTAGATAAAGCGAATGTTTCTATTGCTTCATTTGGAGAGCGTGAAGATGCGGCCGAGGCGAAAAAAATCCATTCCTTTTCGGTCTCTTCGGAATATACGGGATGGCGTATGTATAGTTCGGTAAACAACTCGAAGGTATATGGCTTCAGTTCGACTATTTTTTATGTTTGTTACGGTTTGTGGCTGCTTGTCATCGCATTCGGCGCATATTGGATTTATGCGATCACCCGCAAAAACTACAAACCGATCGAAGCGTTGACAGATCGTTTGGAGCGCTTTAAATCGCAAAAAAGCATAGAGCTGCTTGGAGGCGAGAAAAGAAACGATTTCGATTTTATTGAAGAGGCCATCGACCAACTGATCGATCAATTCGATGGTCAACAGCTGCTGCGGAAGGAAAATATAAAATATCGCAATACCAAGCTGCTTCTAGATCTGCTTGAAGGCAATATCGTCAATAGAGACGATGAGTTCATCGCAACCCTGTTTGAACAACATGATCAAGCACGTGTTGCTTTGGTTGAAATCGATCGTTATTCCAGCTTTATGGCGCGATATAATAAGCGTGATCAATTTTTATTGAAATACGCCATTTTACGCGTATGCCAAGAGGTCGCGGAGGAGCATCACGTTCGGGTATGGACAGAATGGATACAGGGAAACCATATGGTTGTTTTGTTTCAATCAGGCAATCCGAGCTCTAAAGTTGAAGTGATTACGCAAGAGGTATGCGAATGGATACAAGGAAACCTAGATATGACCATTACCATCGGTATCGGCTCGTTAGCACAGGAAATCCATGAAATTGCTGACTCCTATAAGACGGCTATACACGCCGTCAAAATGAAGTTCAAGTTCGGTAGCAATCGAATCATCTCCGCGGATCATATTCAGCATCTGAAGGAAGAGGAACTGATCGTACAGCCGCAATCCCTTCGTAGTATCGCCCAAACCTTTCGGCAGGGGGATTCTGGATGGACGATAAAAATTCAAGAGTTTGTACAGCAGACGTCGGAAGCCAGCCTGTCCAAAGATAGCGTTCTTAACCTGTTGAAGCTCATTTTGTTCTCCATGGATCGAGAAATGAGCGAGACGGCCTCCGATCTCAAGGCGATTTGGAAGAGAGGATTAGACTCCCTAAATGAGGGTTTGGAGCCACTAGAGACGGAGGCCGAGCTGTATCCGTATTTCTATGCACAATTGACCGCCATCTTTGATGCAATGAACAAACGTAAGGAAGAGGATTCTCAAACAGCTTTGATCTATAAAATTAAAGCTTTCTTGGATGAGCATTATGATGATACGGATCTTTCCATGACAGGAATTGGGGATCTGTTTCAAATCAACCCTAGCTTTATGAGCAGGATTTTCAAAGAAGAGATCGGAATGAATATGATGGATTACCTTGTCATGGCAAGAGTCGAGAGGGCGAAGCAGCTGCTCAAAGAAACCCGAGATACGGTTCAAAGCATCGCGGGTCAGGTTGGGTACCAGCATACGATTTCATTTATCCGTGTTTTCAAAAAGTCGACAGGACTTACGCCTGGGGAATACAGGAAAATATCGTCAGAAATTCCATGAACACGGTCCCTACAAGCGTATTTACGGATCAGTCTATACAGTAAAAAAAGGTACATTAGGCTTCACTCTACTTTCGAAGATGGCTTCGGAAGGCCGGAGTAGAGCCTTTTTTTACGTCGGATCTATTGAGAAAAAAGGTGTATATTGTGCCAGAACGCGGTTCTCCGTTATATTGGGGACACTTCAACCAACGATCCTGCATAAATGGGCAAGCAAAATGAAAATGAAGGGGTTAACAAAATGAAAATGGCAGCCGTGGCAGAGAAAAAACACATCCCTACAAACACGGAGCGAAGGAAATTATGGAAATCGAATATTCCCCTTTGGATCTTGTTCCTACCTGTATTGATCTACTTCATCGTATTCAAATATATACCGATTGGGGGGATCATCATTGCTTTCAAGGATTACAATCTCCGTGAAGGCATCTGGAACAGCCCATGGGCCGGATTTACCTATTTCGAAATGCTGTGGAGCAGCCCGGACTTTATGAGGGTGTTCCGCAACACGTTATTAATCAGCATACTTGGCTTTGTAATCGGGTTTCCTTTTCCCATCCTACTCGCCATCCTGTTAAACGAGATTCGTAGAAGATGGTACAAAAAGGTCGTACAAACCTTGGTGTATTTGCCGCATTTTTTATCGATGGTTATCATCACCGGTGTAATTGTAACGATATTTTCCTCCAGCGGAGCGATGAATGGGTTTCTGCATGCAGTGATGGGCATGGAGGAACCGTTTCCTTTCTTATATAAAATCCCGAGCTGGCTAGCCATCTATTTCGGCTCAGGCATTTGGCAGGAAGCCGGATTCTCCGCCATCATTTACTTGGCTGCATTATCCTCGCTCAGTCCTTCTTTATATGAAGCAGCCGCTATAGACGGAGCACCAAAGTGGAGACAAGTGTGGCACATTACGCTGCCGGGGATTCGCTCCACGATTATCGTGATGTTCATTCTGCAAATGGGTAAGCTGATCGATGTCGGGTTCGATAAGGTGTATATGTTGTCCAATCCGGCCGTTTCCGAGGTGGGCGATGTCATTTCGACGTTTGTGTACCGCGTGGGACTTCAGGGGGGCCAATTTAGTTTTACGGCGGCGGTCGGACTTTTCGAGTCGGTTATCGGTCTAGTCCTTGTACTGACGGCCAATACGATAGCCCGCAAATTTGACCAAGGGTTGTTCTGAATTCACGAGGGGGTACACAGGAATGAGACCTACACCAAGCGAAAAAATATTTTACGGATTCAATGCATTATTTTTGGGGCTATGGGCGTTAACCGCATTAGTTCCTCTTCTTCATATCGTATCGCTGTCGTTCAGCAGCAATCACGCGATTTTGGCCGGCAAAGTGTTTATATGGCCTGTAGAATTCAGCTTTGACTCCTACAACGCTTTGTTGAAAGGAACGCGTGTGCCCGATGCTTTTGTGAACAGCCTGATCATTACCAGCGTCGGTGTGGCACTAAATATGCTTTTTACGATATTAGCGGCGTACCCGTTATCGAAGAGGTATTTTATCGGGCGGCGTTTCATGACGATGTTGATCATCTTCACGATGCTGTTCTCCGGGGGGATTATACCTAGTTATTTATTAGTGAAGTCGCTCGGGTTGATCGATTCTTATTGGGCAATCTGGCTTCCCAGTCTTGTCAGCGCTTACAATATGCTGATTATGAAAACATTCTTTGAGAACGTTCCTGAGGAATTGCTAGATTCGGCCCGGATGGATGGATGTGGTGAATGGAGATTAGCGGTTCAAATCGTGCTGCCGTTATCCGCTCCCGTATTAGCGACCCTGGCTTTATTTTACGGGGTGAGTCACTGGAACTCGTTCATGAATGTACTCATCTATATTAATGATTCAAGTAAGTATAATCTTTCCGTTCTCATTCAGCAGATGGTTGCACAATCGAGTCTGATGAACGAGCTTCAAAATTTACAGGAAGCGGATAGGCAAATGTTGACGCCGGAATCGATTCGCTCCGCGGGAATGACCGTGATGTTAATCCCGATGATCGTCGTGTATCCGCTTCTTCAAAAGCATTTCGTGAAGGGGGTGTTGATCGGCGCAATAAAGGGATAAGATTAGCGTGATGTTTTGAGAAGAAAAAAATAGGAGGTCAAGGTAAGCAAATGAAAAGGAAGATCGTATGGAAAATTGCCATCGTCGGTATGCTTGCGATCATCGTTGCAGGGTGCGCTAAAGGGGATCAGAACGGCAGCGGAAGCACCAAGGGCGATAAATCGAAGCCACAGATTACAATCTCTGCGTACGATGCAGGCAATACACCTCCGGAAGAAGGAACGATTGAGAAGAATAGATGGGTGACCTGGATGTCCGAGAACGGCCCGGCCCAGATTAAAGTCATCGGTATACCGAGAACAGAGTCCGTTCAAAAATTCAATACATTGTTCGCCTCGGACTCCGCTCCTGATCTGATTCAGGAATTTAGCGGCGCGTTCCGCAATCAATTATATGATCAAAAATTAATTCTGCCTGTCGACGAATTCATTGAGAAATATAGTACGACTTACAAAGAGCTGCTCGAACAATATCCTGCATTAAAGAAAGCAGCTACGATGCCTGATGGGAAAATGTACGGGTTCGGACGGATTAACGGTTTGCGACCGCATAATGTGTTGATGGTCAGATCGGATTGGCTCAAAAAGCTGAACCTTTCCGTACCTCAAACGCCAGAAGAGCTTATCCTCGTCTTAAAAGCATTTCGCGATCAGGATCCGGACGGCAACGGTAAAAAAGATACCATTGCGCTTGATATGGGTTCCCGGTCCATCCAGGTCCTCGACAGTATGTTCGGCAACGTAGGCTGGACGATTTCCGATGACAAGATGGTCTGGGATTGGGAAAGGGCCAAAGCGGCTGCTGCGTTCAAGAAGCAATTATATGATGAAGGGTTAATCGACAAAGATTATTTAACGAAAAAGGGATCCGGATACATGGGACTGTATGCGCAGGAAATGATCGCCGGAAAAATCGGGATGTGGGGTACGAGTGTGCATCAATCCGATATTGAAACATTTAAAGCCCTGAAAAAAGCCGATCCGAATGCGGAGCTACAAGTCATTCCGCTTCCTGCGACTGTATTCGGGCAGTTCAGCCCGATCTTGTCCAACCCGGTTCAAATTACCGGCATGATCAATGCAAATGCCAACCATCCGGAAGCGGTTATGGAGTATGTTGATTTTATGGCATCCAAGGAAACAGGCCAGACTTTGAAATATGGAATCAAGGGTGAAGACTGGAAGGAAGGTGAGAATGGCTGCCAACAGTTCATCGATAAAGAAAAAACCGATCCGAAGATTAAATATACGGCAGCCTATACGATGCTATTTTCGCCGATTGTAGAAGGTTCTTGCGGACAGTTCCAGGCATCGTTGAATCCAAATGACCCGATTGAGAAGCAATACCTGGAGCTTATGAAGCAGGCGTACGAGATCTATTTAGACGAGAAGCATCCGATGCCTGACTTTACGCACCCGGAACATATTCCGGCCATGCCAGGGCAACTACAAACATCGTTTAACAATGCGACTAAAAATATAGGGGATATTTGGACTAAAGCTGTCATATCCGGACATTCTTACTCAATTGATCAAGCATTTCAGGATGCCAAAAGCACGTGGGATAAAAACGATGGAAAAAATATTGAAGAATGGTATGCCAAGTGGTATCAGGACAACAAAACAAAAGCCTTTTTTACGAAAGACTTTTACGAGTTCAAACTAAAATTCTAAGGGGTAACTAATGTGAATGCAGGATGGATAGGTTCGCTACTAACGTCCTGCTTTTCATTGAACAGGAGGACATGCAAACGATGAGGAATAAAGCGATCCGATACTGTACGGTGGCGGGCGCCGGACCTAATAATCCGCGCAATGATACGGCTAGTATCGTTCAGCTCAAGGACGGCAGCCTGCTTCTTGTTTGGCATAAATACGAGAATAACATCGAGGGAGGGAGCGATTTTGGTCTCTGCCGCATTCATGCCAAAATTTCGAGAGACGATGGGATCACATGGGGCGAGGAAACCCTGCTTGTGGACGTAGAGCCTGGCGACCATAATGTGCAGGCGCCCGGGGTGACCCGATTGCCTTCCGGTGAACTGCTGCTTCATTGTGTGCGCGGTCATCAAGGAGGCAGCAGCTCGACGATGTGCTTATTCCGTTCCTCAGATGAGGGGAAAACCTGGAACGATGCAGGCACCATATGGAACCGAAGTAACGGACAATGGATTCAGGGAGGCGCCAATCAGATGAACGTCTTGTCGAATGGTCGATTGCTTCTGCCATTTCACTTCGGAACGGGCCATCAGGGGAGCCAGCATAATACCGTTGCTTGCTATCTAAGCGATGATGAGGGCAACAGCTGGAGAAGGTCAAGCGGAACGGTCAACTTGCCGATGCGCGGCGCCATGGAGGCGTCGGTAGCAGAGTTGCCTTCCGGACAGCTGATCATGTCGCTTCGAACACAGCTAGGATCGGTGTTCTTGTCCTTCTCCGATGATAGCGGCGAAACATGGTCATTACCTCAAACCTCAGGACTCAGAGCCCCGGAATCATGCTCTTGCCTAAGACTTATTCCCGGCACCAACAACTTGGTTATATTTTATAATGATAGCTGCTACGATCCTGCAAGACACCATTATGGACTGCGTACCCCGTTAACCGCCGCCGTATCGAGCGATGATGGGATCACATGGATGAAATTGGGAGATATTGAGACCGGACCATTCGAATTTATGAATTTGAATTGTACGTTTACCCATTCGGGGAAAGCGCTGCTGACTTATACGAAAGTGGAGGACCCGCAAATCACCCAACAGGACATATCGCTGCCCTTCCAAAGGACGGGAATGGATCTGATGCTGGCTAATATCGAGCGGGGATGGTTTGATGACCATTGCCTTACAAAGGAGGGATTACGTTGAGAATACGATACGACCGTTTTCCTGGCGGAAGAATGAAAGCGGTCACATTAAGCTACGACGATGGTAGGGAAAATGATCGTATGCTTGTGGCCAAAATGAACGACTACGGCTTGAAAGGAGCCTTTCATCTCAACTCGGGCTTTTTTGGAAAGCCCGGTTATATTAACGCCGAAGAGGTCTCGACGCTGTATGCCGGGCAAGAAGTATCTTCCCATACGGCAGCCCATCCGCATCTGGATCTAATTCCTCCGGACCGTATGGTTATGGAGATCATGGAAGATCGAAATGCGCTGGAGGAACTTACCGGATGTCCTGTTCGCGGCATGAGCTATCCGTATGGTTCCTGGAATGAACGGGTTGTGTCGGCATTGCCCGGCCTCGGCATTGAGTATGCCCGGACGACGAACAGTACTCATACCTTTGCCATGCCGTCCGATTTCCTGCAATGGCATCCTACTTGCCATCACAAGCAAATGCTGGAGTTCGGAGAGAAGTTTCTCTCTGATACGCCGAGGCATGCACGAATGGCTCTATTCTATGTGTGGGGACATAGCTATGAGTTTGATAGAGATCGGAATTGGAACATCCTCGAACAGTTTGGTGAGTTAGTAGGACGGCACAGCGACATCTGGTATGCTACGAATTCTGAAATTATCGCTTACATGAACGCATTACGCCAGCTCCGCTGTTCCGTGTCCGGTCACATCCTACATAACCCGTCAGCTATGTCTGTGTGGATCGAAGTGGAAGAAACGGCGATCGAAATAAGACCTGGAGAGATCAAGAACCTAAATGCAGACTGATCGCTTTCAAATCTTAATAGAGGAGTGATTGTATTTGACACCTATTACATGGAAAAGATCCGTCATTCTATCTTTATTTGTTATTGTCAGCTTATTCGTGACTAGCGGAGGTTCTTCGATTTACGCGCTTGAAAACAATGATGACGTGACCCAGATTCCAATACAGGCCGATACGTATGTGAATGCAGGATCTCTTGCAAATACAAATTATGGTACGGATCCGATGCTTCAGGTGAGAACGTGGTCAAGTGATCCGAATTATACCAGGGAATCCTACATGAAATTTGACCTAAGCTCTTATTCGGGGGAAGTAGGATCGGTAACGCTAAACGTGTATGCAGCAGTAATTAATACGAACGGCAGTCCGTTGGCCTTTCAATTGTACGGGGTGGAGGACGATACGTGGACAGAGAACAGGGTAACCTGGAACGAAAAGCCGGTCATTGACCATTATTTGGCCAATGTAAATGTAGGTTTGACATGGAAATGGATTCAGGTGGACGTGACTTCCTTTGTGAAGGCACAGCTTGCCTCCGATCAGGTTGCCAGCTTCGGGTTGACCCAAGCTGCCCAAAATGGAGCGTTAATCCATATCAACAGTAAAGAAAACGCAGTCAATCAGCCTTATTTATCTCTATCAAATAGACGCGTTGATCCATCGGCGCCAAGTTGGCCCTCCGACGCAAGCGTTGTGATTGAAAATTTAGGCGAGAGCGGTTTGGATTTGAAATGGTCGGAAACGCAGTCACCAGAAAATACGGACAGTTACCAAATATTTCAAAATGGAAAGTCCAAAGCAACTGTAACAAGTGATACGTACCATATTCCGATCCAGGATTTAGATATCGGCAGTACGTACACCTTCAAGATCGAGGCCGGAAATAGTCAAGATAAGTGGAGCCATGATGGCCCGTATGTAACCGTGAACGTTCCAAAAACCGAGCTAAAGCAAATGAAAATTGGAAATGTGTTCAATGAGAATGAACCGATCCAGTTCAAAGTAGCAACACTGCTGCCTAGCGTTACGTGGTCTGCTTATGATATGCAGGGCACCAAGATGTCCGAAGGTACAGCATACAATGACCGGGGGAATGCCATTATCAACGTCCCCTACACGAAACGCGGCTACTTTAAGCTCCGGGCAACGGCGGAATCGTCAGATCAACAAACATCGGTACCATTGGAAACATCGTTTGCCGTTCTGTCGCCTTATGATTTTACGGCTGTAGCGGATTCGCCTTTCGGGATGGCGACTCATCTGCATCGGGGACAAACGAATACGATCCCGATCATTCAACAGGCAGGCGTTAAATCGGTTCGGGATGGCATCGAATGGCATGCGATCGAAAAATCAAAGGAAGTGTACACGTTCAACCCCGTGCCGGATAACTATATGGCGCAGCTCAAAGAGCAAGGTATCGATATGCTGTTTGTCTCTGGATATAACAACCCTTTTTACGACAACAATGGTACGCCATACACCGACCAAGGTCGTGAAGGTTTCGCCAACTATGCCGAAGCTTACGTAGATTCCTACAAAGATCAGCTGATCGCGATGGAGGCCTACAATGAATTTCATGGCTCGTTCGGCAAAAGAGGCAACAGTCCTGCCAACTCCCGGCCTGACTATTATTTTAAATTATTGAAAAAAACGTATGAGACGGTCAAAGCCAGCCACCCTGAATTCCCGGTCTATGGCATTGTCGCCTCTGAAGATGCAGTGAGCTGGATCGAGGAAGTGTTCAAGCTGGGCGGGCTGCAGTACATGGACGCAGTTACATTGCATCCTTACCTGTACCCGAATGAGCCGGAAAGCTTGACAGAATCCCTCGATCAAATCAAGGCATTAATTCGCCAATATAATAACGGTCAAGATAAACCGATTTGGATCACGGAATTCGGTTATCCAACCCATAAGTCCGTGAATGGCGTTGATGAAATCATACAGGCAAATTATTTGGTTCGCTACTATGTGTCGGCAATTTCAAGCGGAGTCGAAAAAATATACTGGTACGATATGGTGAATGACGGAGTTCGTAATGACTACAACGAAGATAATTTCGGCCTGCTCCGCAATGCGGCTGACCCGCTCGGCGCATTCACTCCGAAACCGGCATATGCCGCATACGCTGTGATGACAAGAGAGCTTACAAATTGGCAATTTCACGAGGAAGAGCCGTTGGAACCCGACCTCAAAAGTTACCTATTTATGGATGGTGGACAAAACAACAAGCGGGTCGTATGGTCGCTCGAACCTGTGTCGGCTGTGATCAAGACGAATCAGTCCGTTGAGATTACGGATATGATGGGTAATACGCGGACGTATGCGCCGACGAACGGTCATATTTATGTAACCTTGACGGGAGAGCCTATCTACATCAAAGGAAATATCCAAACGATAAATAAGGATGCGACATTTACCGTTTCTGGTGGAGGTGCTCTATCAGGCGAGCCTGTGACCTTTCAGGTTGAAATGAACAACACAACAGCTCAAACGCTTGACTTCATATTGGAGGTAGAAGACCAATCTTATGCGTTGAATGCTGCCCCTGGTCAGACCAAGCTGCAGTCAGTGGTTGTGAGCGGGTTAGATGAAACTGGAACACGGATCGTCAAGGGAGTTCTGAAGTCTGGCGGGCAAGCCATCGGGCTGCTGCAGTACGCCGCTGCTGTAGATTCTTCCGAAACGCTTCAAATTCGTCCGGTAATGAACGGTAACGAGCCGCTAAGTCAATCGATTAAAGTCCAAATCCGAAATCACTCAAAGATCAACGCCTTGCCTGTTCATCGTATAGATTGGCAGCTTGGTGCATTATCGGGCAATCAGGAAGTGAATCAAGTGCTGCAACCTGATTCGATAGGGACGTTTGATATCGCACTGCAAAATTTTGAACTAGGAAAAAGTTTCACGGCAAACATTAAAGTAGCTTATGGAAACAACAAAACCTATGTCTATAAAGGCAATATTGATTTCAATCCGGTTTATAGCGGAACACTTAACGTTGACGGCAATCCCGATCCGCTTATTGTTGCGAAGGCGCCGACCATCGATCTATCCAAAGGCAACGTGAAGATGAGCGGCTACCAAGGGGCCGATGATTTGAGCGGCTCCGTATGGTTGAATTACGACAACGACTATTTTTATTTGACTGCAAAAGTTAAGGATAACATTCATGCTTACCCAGCAACTGATGTGAACATGTGGAACAACGACAGCATCCAATTCGCCATTTCGAACGGTTTGCCCGGAGAGGATTCGAACTATTATGAATACGGGATTTCTCAAACAGCGGCAGGATCGCAAATTTATCGCTGGATTGGGCCGATAGGGATTGCAAAGGGATTGGTCTTAAACGGAGAGGTTCGAGTAGCAAGAGACGAAGCCCAGAAGCTGACGACTTATGAATTGGCATTGCCTTGGTCGGAATTAGCCCCAATCACGACAGAGAGTGGAGTATTCAACTTTTCATTGCTAGTGAATGATAACGACGGAAATCAGCGAAAAGGGTATATCGAATGGGGCGGCGGAATTGGGGATGGCAAAGCGCCAAGTAAATTCCGATCGATGCAATGGATTCAGGAATAGGCTGGTAACGCGAATCAACTCCGTCCCTTATGGGACGGAGTTTTTTGGCTTTTAAATACAGACGTAACCACTTGCAGCCGCAAAACCGGCTTTGTATTTTAAGGCATTTTTTATCTGTAGAAATAGCAAATCGGATCGACTGATCTTTTTCATATAGGGCAGGTTATAGACATATGTTCAAAATACGATTTTAGGGCGAATTGTGAAAACAAGTAAATAAATGAAAGGCAGGAACAGCTAACGCTGCACCTGCCTTCTTGGCATTGCTGAATGGCAGAAATCACGGGAAAGATGGATCAGATTTGCTTATCACCGATCTTCTGGCCAATCCAGGCTTCGTAAACTTTTACAACAGAGGATAAGTCCTCATCCCCATAACCTTCGGTCTGGCCAGCCTGGAACAGACTTTTGGCCAAATTTAACATGGGAGCTGGAATCCCGGAATTGTCCGTTAGAGATGAGGCCAGCTTCAAATCCTTCAGCATGAGAGAGAGTGAAAACTGGTTCGTGAAATCATGCTCGATGATTTTGCGGCCTTTGAGTTCGGCTGCTTTGCTTCCTGCTGAACCTAGCTGCACCAGTTCGAGGAAGCTGTCCACAGGCAAACCCGATTTGGCGGCGATGGCAAAACCTTCGGCAAGTGCCAGGTTGTTGATGCCGACGATCGCATTATGGGCGATTTTGGCTACGGCACCGCTGCCGTTGGGTCCCATGTACAGGATCTTCTTGCCCATAATTTCGAAAAGGTCGCGGCATTTCTCAAGGATGTCCGCATGACCTCCTATCATGAAGACAAGCGATCCGTCAATGGCGGCTGGAGAGCTTCCGGTTACAGGAGCGTCAAGGAAGCTTCCTCCCCGCTCCTGAACCTTCGCCGCCGTCTGCTTTACAAGCGCAGGGGAGATCGTGCTGCAATCGATCACGATTGCGCCGGACTGAAGCCCAGAGAGAACACCCTCGGAACCGTCGTATACGGCTTCTATCGATTGGTCATTGCTTACCATTGTAATGACGATATCGGTGGATGCCGCCGCTTCCTTAGGAGATGCGGCCTGCTTGGCACCTTGACTAACGAGAGGAGCGCACTTTGAAGCAGTACGATTGTACACTGTGACTTCATAGCCTGCTTTCAGCAAGTTTGCAGCCATTGGCGCGCCCATTGTTCCCAAGCCGATAAAACCTATTTTATTCATGATTGTCCACCTCTTTTTAAGTATCTGCAAACCTACTTGTATTTTAACATGTTGGCAGGAAGGGTGCATAATGTGCCCTTGTGTTCATACAGGTTTTACAGTATCCTATTTTTAAGTTGTTTTAGTAGTTGTTCAAAAAGCTCGCTTTGGATAAAAAAAACCGATCAAAGTCACTCAAGGCTGAGCGACAGCGATGCGAGTACAGGTTTTCTTGCGAATAGAGTTTCATTAGCCATGCTGATAACGAATAAACTCTATCTCTATCACAAAGTGAACAGGCAGCTATTTGGCATCAAATCTTGAATTTAGCCGGGCCTAAGCGAATGCCTACGAAGTTATGTTTCCTCCGGAAACATCTCAGGTGCTCATGTACCCACTTCGTATGTCTCATCCTCAAGCCCTAGCTTTATCCAACCTTCTCGGTGCTGAGAACTCGATCTTTTTGAACTTCTATTTAAGAGGTTGTCACTTTTATTTAAGAGGACTAATGACTATCATTACCTCTTGTGGATAGGCAGTGCGATAAATATATAGATGGAGGTTTGTTTCAGATGAGTAAAAAAGTAACGTTTGATTACAGTAACGCTTTGGAATTCGTAGGACAGCATGAGATTGATTATTTTGCTGAACCCATTCGTCTTGCTCATGAGCAGCTACATAAGGGTACAGGTGCAGGCTCCGATTATCTTGGCTGGATTAACCTGCCTACCGAGTATGACAAAGAGGAATTTGCCCGCATCAAGAAGGCGGCAGCCAAAATTCAAAATGATTCCGAAGTATTGATCGTAATCGGCATCGGTGGTTCTTACCTCGGCGCACGCGCTGCGATTGAATCTTTGTCGCATTCCTTCTACAACTTACTTCCTAAAGATAAACGCAAAACTCCTGAAATCTATTTTGCAGGTAACAATATTAGCTCCACTTATGTAAATCATTTGCTTGACCTGATCGATGGCAAGGATTTCTCCGTGAATGTCATCTCCAAATCCGGTACGACGACAGAGCCGGCGATTGCTTTCCGCATTTTCCGTGCAGCACTGGAGAAGAAATACGGCAAGGAAGAAGCCCGCAAGCGCATCTACGCAACGACAGACCGCGAGAAGGGTGCGCTCAAGAAGCTCTCGAACGAAGAAGGTTATGAATCCTTCGTTATTCCCGATGATGTAGGTGGTCGTTATTCCGTGCTTACTCCGGTTGGTTTGCTTCCGATTGCCGTTGCTGGCATCGATATCGATGCGATGATGCAAGGCGCAGCTGACGCAGCGAAGGAATACAGCAATCCGAACGTAGCTGAGAATGAGAGCTACCAATACGCTGCCGTGCGTAATGCATTGTACCGCAAAGGCAAAGTAACCGAAATTCTCGTCAACTACGAGCCGTCCTTGCACTACGTATCCGAGTGGTGGAAGCAGCTCTACGGCGAGAGTGAAGGTAAAGATTATAAAGGCATTTTCCCAGCGGCAGTTGATTTCTCTACAGATCTGCATTCCATGGGACAATTCATTCAAGAGGGCAACCGCAACATCTTTGAGACGGTGATTCAAGTTACTGAAGTATCGAGTCACATCGCGATCGAATCCGATCCGGACGATCTTGATGGATTGAACTTCCTCGCAGGCAAGACGATGGATTTCGTGAACAAGAAGGCGTTCCAAGGAACCTTGCTCGCCCATACCGATGGTCAGGTGCCTAACCTGGTCGTTAATGTAGAGGATATGACTCCATATTCTTTCGGTTACCTCGTATACTTCTTTGAAAAAGCTTGCGGCATCAGCGGTTACCTGTCAGGCGTAAATCCATTCGATCAGCCAGGCGTTGAAGCTTACAAGAAGAACATGTTTGCGCTTCTTGGCAAGCCGGGCTATGAGAAAGAAAAAGCAGCTCTGGAAGCAAGACTGTCCGAATAAGATTACGACGAGTTGAACACCAGAGGACATAACGCCAGAAAGCAGTTCTTTTCGGAAAAAACCGGATGGGCTGCTTTTTGGCACATTCATAAGGATGAGGATATTGATGTTGGAACGTTACAGAACAGTTAGGCAAGCAGGCGAGAAGGAAATCGTCATTCGCAAATCGCGGTTTATTGGCCATATCAAGCCGGTAGAGAGCGAGGAGGAAGCGGTCGCTTTTATTGAGGAGATCAAGAAGAAGCATTGGAACGCTACCCATAATTGCTCGGCTTATATGATCGGCGAAAGAGATGAGATCCAGAAGCAATCCGATGATGGGGAACCCAGCGGAACAGCAGGCAAGCCGATACTGGAAGTTATTAAGAATCAAAATTTGAAAAATGTGGCGATCGTCGTAACCCGTTATTTTGGCGGTATTCTGCTTGGGGCGGGGGGCCTGATCCGGGCTTATACGGATGGTGCCGTAGCAGCGATTGAGGCGGGAGAGGCGATTACTCGGGTACTGCATCAGGAAGTCCTCGTTGAGCTTGACTATACTTGGCTTGGCAAAGCAGAGAATGAGCTTCACAATCGTGGAATCCGCATGGGGCAGACCGAATTTACTGATAAAGTCACATTGCACTGCTTACCGCTCGCAGACGAGGCGGAGCAATTTATCAACTGGATGACGGATATGACTCAAGGGCAGGCAGAGATGATGGCGGGTGACAAGGTTTATTTTATTGAAGGGGAATAATGCCTATGGCAAGAAGAGCAGTAGAGCAGGAATTATCAAGGGAAAGAATTATGGATGCCGCGAGACATCTGTTTATTACGAAGGGTTATCGGGGTATTTCCATGCGGAGCATTGGGCAGCATTTGGGATATAGCCACGGCTCACTTTATTATCATTTTAAAGAGAAGGCAGAGCTGTTCTATGCGATTGTGGTGCAGGACTTCAATCATTTGACCCTGCTCTGTGAACAGGTGACGAAGCGCCCGGTAGTGGATGGACTCACGAAGACGGAGGAACTGATGCTGGAGTTTATTAAGTTTGGCCTTGACCATCCGCATCAATACGAGATTATGTTCATGCTCCGTGATGAGGAGATATTGTCCTATTGCCGTGCAGAACAGTCCAAGTGCTTCGACAAATTCAAGACAATTGTACAGCGTTTCTTGAAGGAAGAGCAGCATCCGCTGCAGCAGAATCCTTCCTTTCCGCTGACTATGTTTTTGGGGATTCACGGGTTTATTTCGTTCTACATCCAGGACCGTCTTACCTTTGATGAGATCATGCCCGCTGCAGTGGGCCATGTCAAAATGTTAAGTCAGAGCACGTACCGTTTAACGTCATAGGGCGTTTTTGTTTTCCATCCGGACTTTATCCATTTACACTATCATCGCTGTACTTCTGTATTGCATTAATCAAACAGGGCGATAAGTCGATCGTTATATAATGCTGGAGTTGTTTCATACATGTATGTTTATTCCAAAGCGTAAAGGGCCTGGGATTCCCGAAAAGGAATGCAGGCCCTCTACGTGTCTCAGTTTTCAGTCTTCTTGTATTTTAACGTAACAATGGCGCTGACGTGGACCGTCGAATTCACAAAAATAGATGCCTTGCCACCGCCCGAGCAGCAGCTCGCCATCCTCTAGGATCACAGTCTGGGACGTACCGGTGGTCATTGCCTTCAGATGAGCGGCCGTATTGCCCTCCGCATGACGGTATTGCGGATGTTCCCAAGGGTATACTTCATTCAGCCTCATTAACACATCACGCTTGACGTCCGGATCGGCATTCTCATTAATCGTAATTCCTGCGGTAGTGTGCGGACAATAGACGATGACATGACCCTGTTTAACCCCGCTTTTATGTACAAATGCCGTAACTTCTCTTGTAATATCACGCATTTCATCCCGCTTGGCTGTGGATAATTCAAGCTTATAAAGCATCGTTGACCTCCTCTGATTAAATATTTTTGGCTTAGTATATCACAATTTTAGCATATCGCCATCATGAGACCTATTTATTGAAACATCAGAACTCTAACGGAAACCACAGCCGTTATTATGCCCATTTTGGTCAGGTTGGAATTATAACGGAAATCAGGTTCGCTATTTGCTGGCTAACAGCCTGTTTCCATAGTAATTTTCTGACATAAGGTCGTCCATTTCCGTTAGATTGAAAAATGTGGCTTTATCGCCATAATAGCGTCTTCTATTTCCGTTAAAAGCAGTATCCCTATGGTTTGTCAGAATCGGTCAGAATTCAAGCCCTATTTTTTTCTTTTCTGGCTGTCAGGCGATGGATAGACGACTTCCTTATTGTTTACGGATACTGGAAACCTTTGATTGACTGAGGTTAGACGGTTATAAGCATTTTGGCAATTTCCACGCTGCTTAACATAAAACAATAACCAGAATGTTATGAGGCTTGCTAAAACCGGGCAAGAAAAGAAGCCACGGCATAAGCTGCGACTCCTGTTAAGCTATTTATTTTACCCGCTACTGAAAATCGACCTAATTGAACCCATATATGACTTGCAGAATTTACTAAGGGAATTCAACGGCTAAAAAATCGAGAATAGCTTGGCTAAACTCAATATCTTGAGCGGGGTCCTCTGAATATTGTTCATAACAGACAAAGTGTTCGTTGCCTTGACGGATAAAGGTCGTTACGTCTATATCATGTTTCTTGGCCTTATTAAGCAGCTTCTCGAACTGTTCGTAGGGGATTTGTGTTGTTCATGAAGCTATCGTTTCAGCTTTTTAGTGCGCCGCGGAGACTAGAAATATTTGGTTGACTGAGGTTGGACGGTTTGATAAAGTGTTTAATAAGAATAAAACCAAGTAATTTCATATGAAATTATGGGATGTTAATTATACGCAACTGGTGGCCCTGCTCCAACGACCTGCTGCCGGAATTGATGAAAGGATGTGGCCTCTTCCGATGCATATAGAAGTACGAAATCTGGATAAGCATTTTGGCAATTTCCATGCCGTGAAAGACGTGAGCTTTGAGATTGAAAAGGGACAGTTGATCGGATTGCTCGGACCGAGCGGAGGGGGCAAAACCTCGATTCTTCGCATGCTGGCAGGGCTGGAGCAGCCGGAATCAGGGGAGATTCTGTTCCATGGACAACGGGTGAACGAGC
Organism: Paenibacillus sp. 79R4; assembly: GCF_013393165.1. Taxonomy (NCBI): domain Bacteria; kingdom Bacillati; phylum Bacillota; class Bacilli; order Caryophanales; family Paenibacillaceae; genus Paenibacillus; species Paenibacillus sp. 79R4. The sequence continues at coordinate 59,234 of NZ_QJOT01000007.1, forward strand.
TTGCGCCGCAGGAACGCGGAATCGGCTTTGTATTCCAGAGTTATGCATTATTCAAGCATATGACGGTATTCGATAATATCGCTTTTGGACTCCAGGTCAAAAAAGTGACCAAAAGTGCGATAAAAGAGCGTGTGATGGAGCTGGTGGAGCTAACGGGGCTTAAAGGGTTCGAGGGGCGTTATCCGCATCAGCTTTCCGGTGGGCAACGTCAAAGAGTCGCCTTCGCCAGGGCGCTTGCGCCAGAGCCGCAGCTTCTGCTGCTCGATGAGCCCTTCGCCGCGATCGATGCGAAGATCCGCCAGGAGCTGAGGTCCTGGCTGCGCGAGTTGATTGAACGTGTCGGCATTACATCGATCTTCGTCACCCATGATCAGGACGAGGCGATTGAGGTCGCGGATGAGATTATGATCATTAGCGAAGGCCGGCTGGAGCAGAAAGGTTCGCCATGGGACATCTACCGGGAGCCGCGGACACCGTTTGTCGCTTCCTTTATCGGACAATCAACGCTGATTGATAACCCGTCCGAGCTAAGAGGCTTCGAGACGGAGGTATCCGGTTCACAAGCAAAGGCCTTAATCCGCCCGGAATATATCGAGATCGGCAGCGAGCGGGATTTCTCCCTACTGTCTGCTACGTCTGTCGGAGTTGTGAAGCATGTACATTTTCGCGGCAGCGAATGGCTGGTTGACGTTGAAGTGGGGGGGAACGTATTAACGACCTTCCGCTCGCTGGAGAAGGAGACGCTTGAGATCGGGCAGGAGATTCGCGTTCTTGTCCATCGCGCCTATCTATACAATGAGCAGCGCAGTTGGATTGTTGAGAATCCGTTGAAGCGTGATCCGATGAGCGCTATGATATAGACGGGTGATGAGGCAATGGTTGAAGGGCTATCGTATTTGGATTACCGTTCCTTGCAGCGTTGCTTTATGTGAATACAGCCAGTCTCTTTAAGAAAATAAAGCGCGAAGAAGATACGACGAACAATACGGCTTGGGGCGCTATATTAGTTGCTATTATTGTTATTGGGTTCCTCTTACTAATTCGTATTTCAGGATAGAATAAGCAAATGACCTGGCGTTTCCGCCAGGTCATTTATGTGTATGAGCATAGTATCTAAGGAGAAGACAGGGGGCTGATTAGAAGTCCTTGGCTCTCAGCAGAGCTTATACCCTTGAACGGATCTCCTGGCGAATGAACAGATAGTAGGAAATACCGAAGCAGACCATCGTCTCGGCGATCATCCCGGTTAACTGCGGCCATACCAGAATAAGGCTTTGTCCCAGGGACAATGGGCTGGAAATGGCTCCGACAAGCTGATCCATCGTGAGCGGACCGAGTGAGCGGATTCCCGGTGAGAGCATCGTCGTAATCGTCTCCGTAAACAGATAGGTTGGAGAAAGGCGATTCAGAGTGAGGATCAGGTTCATCTGGTGAATCTGCGTCGCGACGTCCGCCGTTTGCGAGACGGCGGTGATGCTGTCGATCAGCCCGGTGATCATGCTATAGAAGATGGCAAAGAACAGCCAGATGGCCATCGAAGACAACGCAGAGGTTGCCGCCTGCCGAAACCGGATGGAGAACAGGATTGACAGATTGAGCCAGAAGCCGATATAGACGACGGCGATAATCAGGAACAGAATGACCCTCAGGAATTCCTCCGGTGTTGGCGGATAGCCGATGACGAACAGACCGAGTCCCATAATTAAAAAGCCAAGGGAGAATACGACGACAGCGATCAGGAACAAGGATGAGACAAATTTGGCGATAATAAAATCATCCCGGTACATCGGCTGCGACAACAGCTTTCCAAGTGTGCCTTTGTTGCGCTCCGAATTGACAGCATCGAAGCCAAGCGCGATGCCGATCAACGGACCAAGCCAGGCCAGAAAACTGGAGAAGGGCGGTATGGCGAGCGTTGGGCTCGTAAGTGTGAACATCCGCAGGAACATAAAGGTATTGCCCGATCCCTGGCTATTCGCTGAGCCACTGCGGATTGCCGTTACAGCAGAGAAGACCGAACCGATGCAGGCCAGCACGATGATGCCGATCAGAATTCCAAATCTCCAGCTGCGGATGTGGTCACCGATTTCCTTATGGACCATCACCCAGAATGGTGAAGTACTTCGTTCATGTTCATCCGCAGCTTGATCGCTGCTATGCCTTTGTCTCGGTGGAAGCCCAAGCTTCGCCTCGAAGCGGTCCAGGATCTCAATCCAGCGTGACCAGGCTGATTGTTGTTTGGCTGTAGTGTCTGTCATCGCTCTCCCTTCCTTTCGAAATATCGATGATATATATCGTCAAGGCCATAATCCTTGCGCCGCAAATAGACTAGATCAGCATTGCTGCGAATGATGGTCTCGGCAATTTGCGAGGTAAGATCCCGATCACAGACAATGGTCGCCAGATCGTATTCCTCGTTATCCTTACTCTCCGCAGTGCTCTGATTCCGATAAATCTCCAGCACTCCTTCAAGCCCGGATATGCTGCTCAGAAGTGGTTCAGTCCACTGATTTGTTCCCACCTCAATATTAATCGAGCCATCATCGTTCAGCTGATGTGAGAGCGTTCGTATATCTCCGCAGGCGATCAATTGTCCTTGGACAAACAGGCCGACCCGGTCACATATTTGCTGAACCTGATGCAGGTGATGGGATGACAGCAGCACGGTCAGGCCTTGATCGCGGCTGAGCGATGAGATTAGCTGCAGCAGCTCGCGCACTCCCTCGGGGTCAATCCCTAGCGTAGGCTCATCGAGAATGATAACCTCCGGATTCTTGATGAGAACATCAGCCAAGCCCAGTCGCTGCCGCATCCCGCGTGAGAACGCACCGACCTTCTTGCGCATTTGCTCGGCAATACCGGTCTTCTCCAACAGAGTAACAGCGCGGGATTCTGCTTCGTCCCTTGATATTCCATTCAGCCTCGCCGTATAGATCAGATTGTCGAGCGGAGTTCTGTCTTCATAGAAGCCGATATCATCAGGCAGGTATCCGACTCTTCTCTTTACTTTCAGCGCTTCACGGGTAGGATCGAATCCACAGATCCTTGCTTGCCCGAAGCTGGGATCGGTAAGTCCGAGCATCATCAGGATGGTAGTCGTCTTCCCGGCGCCATTAGGTCCAAGCAGCCCGAAGATCTCCCCTTTATTGATGGTCAAATTCAAATGATTAACCGCTTTATAGTCGCCATAGCTCTTGGTTAGCTCTACAAGTTCAATGACCGGCTGATTCCGCACAGCTTGAGTGGAAGTTGCCATCGTGTTACTCATCTTCACCGTCTCCCAAACTTGCGGAACAGATAGTAGATAGCTGCACAGACGGCCAGGATGATAATAACCCCGATCCAGCCCCAGAGGACAGAGGATTTAACCGTGATGCGCAAATCGGCAGATGAACTCTTATTTGCGGAAGAGGCGGTCAGACTAACGACATAATCTCCGGCCAGCGATTTATCGCTTGATTTGATCGTTGCGGTGACTTGCTTGCTTTCGCCCGGGGCGATCGAGGTAATCGACGAAGGCTCAAAGGAGACCTCCCAGTCCGTAGGCGCATTGGAAGTGAAGGAGAGATCCTGCAGCTCCGCCGATCCTGTGTTGTTCACAACAAAATTCAGCTTGCGCTCTCCTCCAGCCTTAATATCTGCGCTCAGCAGATCGTTTGTCGTCGTGAACTGCATATTGTATGTTCCGGTGACGACTGCCTCCAGGGTGGCTTGAGCGTTCGATTCCCCGCTGGTCGCGGTGATCGGAATTTTGTAGGAGCCGGCTTTCACCTGCTCTGATGGCTTCACCTGAATGGAGATCGTCTTGTCCGTGTTCGGTTCAATCTCGACGGAAGTTACACTGCTTGAATCCGCATTGAAGCGGACATCCCAGCCCTGCTCTGCCTGTGCACTCAGCGCGTAGGTTTGCTTCTGAGAGGTTCGATTCTTGAGGACAGCGCTATAGGTAAAGGTAGAATCAGAGTGTCCTTCCATATTGGCTTGGTCCACAGACAGTTCCGATTTAAAAGTACCTTGCTCCGAGACGTTAATAACGAGCGGGAGAGAGGTATCATCTGCATTTAGCCTGAAGTTATAGCGACCTTTATTAATTTTGAGCGGGACTTCGAGCTGTAAATTGATGGTCTGTGTATCACCTGCTTTGACGGCCACACGGGAGATCTCTCTGCCTCCAGCGGTTAGGTTGTATTTCCAATCCGCAGAAGCGGAGTCCAACGATAGATTGGCAGAAGACGTAGAAGTACCGTGGTTAATCATATCTATGGAGTAAGAGACGGTTTCACCTGGAGCTGCTGACCATTCGAGGTAGGGCGTATAAAGTTCGAGTGCGCCGGCAGCGGCGGCCTGATTCGGGCCTGTAAAGGATGTGCCAACCAATACAAGGAGCATGAGCAGCAGCATGGCCGCTGTCTTTCGTAAAGATCGAAGCATATTGAATCCTCCTAAGTTAAAATGATCAAGGCGAACGACCGGGCTATTTCAATATAAAAATGTGTTAGCGATGGGCCCCTCGCTAACCTTGACCCCCTTCATCGTTGCCATCTATGGATGGTACGAACGAGATTTCAGTTTGGATCTATCATGTTCAAAATTTTTTGAACTCTCACGCAAAGGGGTTTTCAAAAGCTGAGCTTTTTGATACAACGGGAGATAGAAGAGAAGAGGAGAAAAATTGCGGGAGGGAAGGGGCATGGACCTGCAAAATGAAGAGATGTCAAGGCGGCTTCGCGAAATGTGCGATGGTTCGGTCGAAGCCTTTGACAGCTTCTACGGTTATTATTCTCCCTTTGTGATGCAAGTGGCCGTTCGCCTGTTGGGCGAGCGGATGGAAGCGGAAGATGTATGTCATGAGGTGTTCCTTGAGGTGCTGCGGCGGGGGAGTCAATACGATGCTGGCCGGGGTTCGCTCAAGGCCTGGCTTGCAGTGATGACGAGAAGCCGCTGTCTGGATCGGCTTCGGCGAAATCGACGGATGCAGTATCTCGATGCGGAGGAGCTTGAACAAGCTTCTGCTTCCCAGGAGGAAGTCGTCATTTCCAGACTGGAGCGAGAAGCGCTGCGATCGGCTGTATATAGGCTGCCGGATACTCAGAAGAAGGCGATTCTCGGTTCTTACTACTCCTCCCGGACGCAGCAGCAGATGTCTGAGGCTTGGAACATACCGATTGGAACGGTAAAATCCTGGGTCAGGTATGGAATAGCCAATCTGCGCAAGCAGATGGAGAAGCAGGGTTGGGTCAATACGGCGGAAAGGGGGCGGCGGCATGAATAATGATAAGCTCCATAGCGATGCGGGGACGGACTTGCAGCATTTATGCCAGGAAGGCTATACAGAGGAAGCTTGGATCAATTACCTGATCGGTACGGAAGGTTCATTCAAGCGAACAGAAATGAGCCGCCATTTAGCACGGTGCCCGGCCTGTCAAAAAAGGTGCGAACAGTGGCAGGAATTGCTGCCGGACAAGGATGGAAAGATGACGCTGGCGAGCGATCTGCGGGCCATAGATGACACCACTCAAATCGAGCAGGCTATGAAGCCATCGAAGCGGATTTACAAAAAGCTGCGGTTCAGAGTGCGGATGCTTGGAATAAGGCGGAGCGCCGGAAGATTCCTGTCTGCCAAACGCAGGCTGGTGATAGCGCTTGGGGCCGTATGCATATTGCTAGCGGCGGTCGGCGGGATTATGCGGATGAATGACCCTGAAACGGAATGGAACAGCTATGTGAAAACCTATGAACCCGCGGCGATGAATGTGATGTCGAGTCCGGACAGCGAATTCTATCCGATCAGTCTGGGAAGACCTGTACCAAAGTCGGGAGTTGTCTGGTACAATTCTCACTCTGGAGAGCTGCTGATGCTTGTGGGCGGTCTGATACCTCGTGAAGATCAGGTCGTCCGGGTATGGGCGGTCAGGGAAGGAAGCCGCGATGACCTGGGAGTGCTTCAATACCATGCTTACCGAGCCCATTTGTATGTTAGAGACCGGGTTCTGGATCAAGCTGATATCATTCTATCGATCGAGCCGAAGTCTGGCCCGTTCGATCTGTCTGAGACGGAGACGATTTCGGTAGGAATAACAGGGGCGACAGATTAAACAGAAAAGGGATGGATTGCCGAAATGCAGAATACCGGGACAGATCAACTGGTGTTTCTTGGTACAGGTGATGCGATGGGTGTACCAAGACTATATTGCGATTGTGAAGTATGCACGGAAGCAAGGAGCTCCGGAAAGAACCGGAGGTATCGTTCTGCAGTGGCCGTAGAATGCGAGGCGGGGGAGCAATTTATGATCGATTGTGGTCCGGATTTTCGGGTCAGCATGGAGCGGCGCAGCCAAAGATTTATAGGGCACATGCTGATCACGCACGCTCACTTTGACCATATCGGAGGTTTGCCGGAATGGGCCGATGCCTGTCGCTGGCTGGGTAGAAGAGGGCAAATGTATGCTCCTCGTGAAGTCGTGGACATCATTTTATGTCAATACCCTTGGTTGGAAAGGAACCTCGACATCCATTTTGTAGATGAAGATATCGCATTAGCTGGATGGAAGATACATGGCTGGAAAGTAAACCACGGCAAGAACGGCTATTCCTACGCCTATCGCTTTGATAAACCCGGTTATGCCTGGGCTTACTGCTCGGATTCTATCGATCTGCCGCCGGAGCAAAAGGCCCCGCTCCATGGGCTGGATCTGTTGATCCTTGGAACAAGCTTCTATGAAGAGCTTGCCGAATTCTCTACGAGGTCTGTCTATGATGTAACGGAGGCACTGGGTCTGCTGCAGGAGATTAAACCAAAGCGTACGATATTTACACATATGTCTCATGATATTGATCAGCGCAAGGATTATGTACTGCCTGGGAGCGCATCCTTTGCGAGCACTGGAATGAGCGTACCGCTAGGGAAGGACTAGATGGTTATAGTCTAGTCCGATAACAGCAGGACAAAGAGAAAAGGGCCTCAAACCCACTTCTGCATGGATTTGAGGCCCTTTAAGCTCGAAAACAACCTGTGGGCTAATTATTGCTCCGGTTGCAGTACAAACTTATCGATGGCTGCTTTAACTCCATCTTCATTATTGCTAAGCGTTACATAATCGGCAAGCTCCTTCAGAGCTGGAATTGCGTTGCCCATTGCTACACCAAGGCCGGCAGCCTTCAGCATTTCGTGATCATTCCAGGAGTCACCAATGGCTATTGTCTGCGACATATCACAGCCAAAATGAGCAGCCAGGAACTTCAGGGCATGGCCTTTTGTACCTTCACGGTGCATAATTTCCAGAAAATTCGGCTTCGACTTCGTAATATGCACATCCTCGCCCAGCAGCTCGCGAAGCCGAGGAGCGATTTCATCCAAATAGTCGGGGTCATCGATGATGAGCAGCTTCGGTGTTGGATGAGCGGCCAGCTTGGCGACATCAGGTTCTATATAATACTCCGTCCGGTTCAGCGTCGTGTAATCGATCAGCTTCTGATTTTCTTCCCGGGCGAAGAGCTTATCATCAATATAAGTCTGCAAGTGCAAATGGTGCTGCATGCAGTAATCGAACACCTTGCGGACCGCCCCCATAGGCACATAACGTTCATATAGCACCTTCTCATCGAGAAGGTTTTTAACTAGGGATCCCTGATAGGTTATGATCGGTACATTCATTCCTATCTGGCGGGCAATCGCTTGGGCCGAGGCATAGGCGCGTCCGGTGGCCAGTGTAACGATGACCCCCCTGGCAATCGCTTGCTCCAGCGCCTGCTGGGTGGCCGGGGTAACTTCCTTGCTGTCGTTGATCAGAGTATCGTCGATGTCGATGGCAATCAGCTTGTACATGGTCCCTCTCCTTTGATGGTTTCTTTATCTATCGATAGCTTAACTACCTCTATTGTACCTTTCAGACTATATAATTCAATTCCAATCCAGAAAAAAGAAATAGAATCAACATTCTCATTCAGGGGATGTATGCAGCCTTATGGGCTCATCTCATGCCAATTGCGGTTATGTAGGCTGTCCTGAACCCTGATCTCTCAGGGCGAGGACAGCCTTGTTTGTCAATGTGCTGACGGCGGCGTCAAGCAGCTTGCGGAGAAGGGAGGATTCCACAGCTTTGCATCCTTGCTGCATCCGTTGATTATTCACCACCACAAGGGAAAATTTCACGGATTTTACAGAGCGGAATCTTTACGCGAAGAAGTACTTCACCGCGGCAAATGCGGAGCACAAGGCAGTTACTGGATACAAAAATAATAACACCTTCGAGCTCGCGGCCGTCTCTTAATACGATAAGAACCTCTTGATGCAAGAGTCTCCGCGCCCTGTCGTGCAGCGTTTCTCGTCTTTGGTAGCCCATATGATAGCTCACCTCTTTCTATTAAGATAATGCATCATATGAGAATCTATTTGATTTTGATAGGGCTAATAGATTGATATGAAGGAAAATTGGAGATTAGCTTGGCTCAACTAGCTTAATAGAGAAAGCTAGAGTAGGGGGGAGCTAATAATAGAAGGTCAAGAAATAGAGGATTGCGTTGACGATTCGCAGAAATTGGCAAGCTGAAAATAAAAAAGGCCCGGACAAGAACGCTTTGGGAAAGAGCTTGTCCGGACTGGGGTTTACTATCTAATTTTCCAGGTACTATTCCTCCAGGAATACGAGACCGATGAAATCATCCTTGTCGATGTTGCCGAAATAGTATTTGACATCGATATCTGCAAGTGCTTCACGAACCGCGCTTTCTTCATAGCGCAGTCCTCTAAGCTTGTCCTCAATATCACCTACATCTCCAACACCGAAGAAGTCGCCATAGATTTTAATGTTGCGAATATGCCCCTCTTCGATATCCATACGCAGGTCAATAATGCCTGCAGGGAACTTCTTGGCATGCTTCACATTGCTGGCTGGGGACAGACCGTAGTTCCAATCCCAGTTCTTATAGCGCTGCTGTGAAATTTCATTGATTTTTGCCCAATCGGCTTCAGTTAATTTGTATTGCGGCACTTGATCTGCTTCCATTCCGAAAATATGACGCAGCAATTCTGCACGGAATTCCTCCACCGTCATTTTGTGATCCATGAAGTCGCTAATATTAGCGACACGGCTGCGCACCGATTTGGTACTCTTGGATTTGAATTTTTCCGGATTAGCCTTCAAGGAAGCCTGGACATCATCCAAATTGGAGTTGAACATCAGTGTGCCGTGGCTGAACATCCGTCCCCGTGTGGAGAATTGGGCATTGCCGGATATTTTCTGCTCACCGACCTGAAGATCGTTGCGTCCCGATAGCTCGGCATTAACGCCCATCGATTTCAAAGCTTCAACAACCGGCTGAGTGAATTTGCGGAAATTGTGGAATGAATCACCGTCATCCTTTGTAATGAAGCTGAAATTGAGGTTGCCGAGATCGTGATAGACTGCGCCGCCTCCCGATAGACGACGAACCACTTGAACTCCGTTCTCCTTGCAGTATTCCTGATTGATCTCTTCGATCGTATTCTGATGCTTGCCGATGATGATCGACGGAGCATTGATATAGAACAACAAATAACTGTCGTCCTCAAGCGGGAGATGCCTTAATGTATATTCTTCAATAGCGAGGTTAATCGAAGGATCGTTAATTCCTTGATTGTCAATAAACAGCATATGTTTCAGCCTCCATTGCCGATGAGATGTATTCTTTGTATTTTCACTTCTATTGTAAACCAATTGCAAGTCAAACCAAAGTGCTGTCGTCATTTATTCATGAAAAATGCATGTAATTCTTCGTCCACATGTCGGCAGGGAGAGGAGCGCCGTTTTGCCGCAGGCAAAACGTGATACAGCGTATTGGAACGAGGAGGCGTGAATCCATGTGAAAACAGCAGCAAATATTGGCGGCTGATGATTGACGTGAGTCAGAGCATATCTTCATAATGGTATAATCATATTTAATCATACCTGAGAGCAGTTCAAACCTTTGGACTTTTTTGATAGAGAGGAAGAGAGCAGTATTATGTTGCTGGAAGTGTACGGACATGGCGGAGATTTGCAGACCGCCGCAGAACGTTACGGAATAGCCCCGGAGCAGATGATGGATTTGAGTGCCAATATTAATCCGCTTGGTCCGCCGCCTGGCTTGCTGGATAATTTGCAGAGGGTTCTACCGGAAATTATGAAGTATCCGGACCCCGGACATCGTCGCTTGGTGTCCTTGTTAAGCAGGCGTTATGCTGTGGAACCGGGCTGTCTTGTGATCGGCAACGGAGCTGCCGAGAATATGGCACTGGCTTTGTTGGCCCTAGCTCCAATGAAGGTGGGCATCATTGAGCCATGCTTCTCGGAGTACCGGACATTGGCTGAACAGTTTGGCGCACAGGTCAGCTCTGTGTTTGGATCAGCGAAAAGAGCCTTCCGGGCGGAGCCGCAAGATGTTGAACGCTTGATAAGGGAGACGGATCTTGTATTTCTGGGACAACCCAACAATCCGAACGGGGTGCAGTATCCGCTTGATGAACTGCGCAGATTTGCGGAGGCTGCCGAGCGGAGCGGCACTTATTTAATAGTCGACGAAGCTTTTGTTGATTTTATACCTGAACTGCAGAGACAGACGCTGCTGCCAGAGCTGACAAAGTATAGCCAACTTGTACTCATCCGCTCAATGACCAAATTTTATGCAATTCCTGGGCTAAGGCTCGGCTTCGCGATGGCTGCGCCGGAGCTTGCGGCCAGGATGCGTAGCAAGCAGGTAACCTGGAGCGTCAATTCGCTGGCACTGGCCGCCGGAGAGGTATGTTTGCAGGCCGACGAGGCTTATGAGCAGGCGACGATCGCCCTCATTGCGGAGCAGCGCAAGCTGCTGCAAGCAGCCTTGCTGGAGCTGGGCTGCGAGACATGGCCAGGAGAGGCGAACTTCATGCTTGTCCGTTTGCCTGAGGACTGGACAGCAGCTGGGGTTCAAACGGAGCTTGGGAAGCGCGGAGTGCTTGTTCGTAGCTGTGCGATGTATGCAGGGCTTAGTGAGCGCGATATTCGGATAGCCGTCAAAGGAGAAGATGAAAGCCAGAGACTGCTTGCGGAATTGAGCGCTGTGCTGGGAGGTAAGACAAGATGACTTTGCCATTTATAAATGGAGCTGAACAAGGGCTTTATGAATCGCAGGCTTGGCCGGGGCTGAAGCTTCTGCGAGAAGAGCGCCATTTGATGCCTGCGCCTCCGACTCCGCTTCGTGTTGTCAGCAGCGCCGTATACGGAGGCGGCATGCGAGAGCTTCGCCAAATTGTCAATATATATGTGGACAAGCATTATCGCTGCGATGATCCGGAGAAGGATATTCGCAAATTGCTGCAGGAGTGGGGGATCCCCGAGCAGGAGACTGCCGGATTGCTGACGGCGGTGAGGCTGCGCTACGCGGCGGTTGCCGAGGAGCGCACCAGGGATTACGCCGTATTTTGCTGCGCAACGGCGGGGGCTTCGAACTCCGCGCGAGCGGGAGTTCAGCGGACAACGTTCCCGGCGCTCTGGACGCCGGGGACGATCAACATCCTGCTGGCGGTCGACGGCAGGATGACGGATGCAGCGCTGGTGAACGCCGTCATCACGGCGACGGAGGCCAAGACCGCAGCGCTGCAGGACCTCGGCGTGCTTGACGCCGAGAATGGGCTTGCGGCCACCGGTACCACGACGGATGCGGTCGTGCTTGGCGCCAGCCAGCGGGCCGATTGGCCGCTGCTGCATGCCTATGCCGGGACCGCGACCGATCTGGGCGGCACGGTAGGCCGTCTGGTGTACGCCACCGTGAGGGAATCGCTGCGCGCCGCAGCGGGTGAGCGCCGATGATGGCGGCGTGGTGGGTGCTGCCGGCGGCGTATGCCCTCGATCGGCTGCTCGGCGATCCAAGATGGCTTCCCCACCCGGTCATCGGGATGGGGAAGGCGATCGCCGCAGTCGAGGCGCTGCTGCGCCGCCTGTTTAGGCCCCGCCACTACCGGGCGGCGGGGCTGCTGCTGCCGCTGACGGTTGTCGGCGGCAGCTTCGCCCTCACCTGGGCCGTGCTGTATTTGCTGGCCCAGGTGAACCCGTGGCTGTCCGCAGCCGCAGAAGCGATCGTCATCTGGACGACGATCGCTTCCAAGGGCTTGCGGGACGCCGGGATGGAGGTGAGCGCCCAGCTGCGCAAGGGCGACCTCCCGGCAGCCAGACGATCGCTTGGCATGATTGTCGGCCGCGACACGGGCCATCTCGACGAGCCGGAGATGGCCCGCGGCGCCGTCGAGACCGTCGCCGAGAACATCGTCGATGCGATCGTGTCGCCGCTATTCTTCGCCCTGCTCGGCGGCGCCCCGCTGGCGATCGCATACCGGGCCGTGAATACGCTGGACTCGATGGTCGGCTACAAGAACGATAAGTATATCGATCTGGGTTGGGCCTCGGCCCGGCTGGATGATGTGGCGAATTATATTCCCGCGCGTATAACAGCCTTACTGCTGTTCCTTGGGGCCTGGCTGATGAGGCTTGATGTGAAGGGGGCCGTACGCGCTGTACGGCGCGATGCTCCGAAGCATCCCAGTCCAAACAGCGGTTACCCGGAAGCTGCGGTAGCCGGAGCGCTAGGTGTTCAGCTTGGCGGAGAAAATTCGTATCATGGTGTCGTATCGTTCCGGGCTCACATGGGCGAGAAAACTCGTGAGCTTCATGGCGAGGATATTCCACGTGCGGTTGGACTGATGTTTTTCACAGCGAATGCGGCAGTCTTGCTGGGGACGTTGATTGTGGTCTGGGTGAATGGCGGATGGCATGGGATCTGAGTGTGAAGTGACATGTGAGGTTTTCATAGTAGAGATGTAGTTCAGATTAACGCAGGTTCACACATTTGCCTTGTATCAGCAGCTTGTGAATGGTCAAGTAATGAATAATAGAATCTTATGGATGGAAAGGTGGAGGAGCAATGGGATATGAATTTGTGATCGAGCCGCTAAGCTATATCGCTTTCGAGGATGAGACGGCGCAGCTGGAGCAATGCAAGGAATGGGGACTGGTCTCCGGCAAGGCAATAAAGACAAAGGCGTTCTATTACAAGGGATACGGCCAGAATCTTCCCTGCAATATTGTTGGAATGGTGGATAAAAATACCGCAGTAATTGAATTGGAAAATAAGCAATTGCACTGCATTCACCCTTCTTATTTGAAGGAGATGCAGGCGGCGAGCTATGGACAGAAGCCGGTTGCGGAGGAGGCGGGGGCGGATGATCCTGAAAATGCAGTGTCTGAGACTGATGAAGCGTTAACCTCTTCCGAGCTGGATCATAACGAAGTACAGGTGGAAGAGGGAACCTCGGAGGATGCTGAAGTGGTAGTGACGGCAGCGGCGGATCAAAATACGGAAGCAATAACGGCTGAACCCGAACCTGCTGCTGAGTCTCCCGAGGGGGTCGAACCGCCTATCGTTGATATTTCGGACCCCGATTATGCACCGAAGGAAAAAGTGAAGAAAACGAAGAAGGCGAAAATTGAACTGCCTGAGGGCAAAGTGAAAATGAAGGCTACAGTGCAGGATTTTACGACGGTACCGAATCATTTTGCCGATCGGGACGATGAAGTAATTATCTACGAGGCGGTTGCAATTCTGGAGCCGGACACCGAAATCGGAGAAGCCTGGTCCAGCCATAGCGCAACCCTTAAAAAGCTTGAGCTTGCCATCGGGGATACAATTACTTTTGAAGCGAAAATAGTGGCCAAGAAGCTGACCAAACACCCGGTAGCTTATAAAATCAACAACCCGGCCAAAATTCAAAAGGAAAACTCCTGAACAAATCGAATAGCGCCTCTTTAAGCCATTTCTAACGAAACTGAGAATCGTTATTTGGGCTGTAAAAGGCCGATAAAAATTTTAACGAAACTGGGTATCGCTATTTCAGCAAAAAAGTAGCAAAAGGCCTGCTTTTTTCGTAAATAACGATCTGTAGTTTCGTTAGATATGATTTAGTGCTTTTTTAGGTGGAATAACGATCCGTAGTTTCGTTAGATTTGAATTGACGCTCATTTTGGTGAAGTAGCGATCCGTAGTTTTGCTAGGTCTGAAATTAATGCCTGTTTTGATGAAATAACGATCCATAGTTTCGTTAGAGGAGCTGTAAAGTTCAAAAAGCAGTTTTGGGCGTTTCAATCTATCGACTTTTATTTTTAGTCAAAGAGAGGAGGAGGCTCATCATGCAAATCAAGATTGGTATTATTGGCATACGGCCGGTTGTGGACAAGCTGCTCAAAGTGCTTAAGGCGTTTCCGACGTTTATGCCGATTGTGAGGATTGTGCAGGACGAAGGCGAGGTTCCAGCGGCCGCTGAGCTGCTGATGGCTGAGGTGGAGGCGCTGATTTTGTTTGGGGCGCAATCGCACCGCAAGGTGAAGGAGAAAGTCAATGTGACGATTCCAGTGCATTATGTTCCATTAACCGGAGCAGGGCTGTACCGGACGCTGTTTCAAGCTCTGCAGACCGGTCGTTTGGACGGCGGCATCTGCATCGATTCACTGACCAGGACGATGGTTACGAATGCTCTTCAGGATCTCGGGATCGAGCAGACGAGAATCGTACTCTACAATGGTCCTGCACATGCTTCAGCGGACAAGCTGTTTGTTTTTCACCAACAACAGCTGAACGCCGGGGCCTGCTCTTTGGCGATTACCGGGGTAGAATCGGTTGCCCGCAGATTATCCGCTGCTGGTGCTGCCAATGAGTGGCTGGTTCCATCGGATCAGGATATGAGCGTAACCCTGGAGCGTGCGCTGCTGTCCACAGAATCCAGGCGGATGAAGGAATCGCAAATTGTGGTGGGCATGATCAAGGTCGATGAGTTCGGCAAGCTTGTGATGAAGCGCGGCAGCGAGCATGAGGTACAGAAGCTGAAGCTTGACATCCACCGGATGGTATTGGATTATGTTGAGTCGCTGGATGGCTATCTGACGCCGATCGGTGGCGATGAGTATTTATTTTTTACAACGCGAGGCATCTTCGAGCGGGAAACCGGCGGGTACAAGACGATTCCGCTGGCCAAGGATGCCAACCAGTCCTTCGGGATTTCCCTTAGCTTTGGAGTCGGGTTTGGAACCTCAGCCAATGAGGCGGGAACCAACGCGCGGGCTGCGCTGCGCAAATCTAGGGAAGCCGGCGGGAATACCTGCTTCATTATCCGCGAGGATCAGACGTTGATCGGACCGCTGGAAATGTCGGATCCTATACAGACTGTGCTGTCTCCTACCTACTCCATCTTAATCAAACAAGCGGAGGAAGCGGGGATGACAAGCGCTTATTTGAGCAAGCTGCTGTCTTATACGGCGAAATTCGGCAAATATGAATATACGGTGCATGAGCTTGCTGCTTTGCTTGATATTACAGTCAGAAGTGCCCATCGGCTGCTGCTGCTCTGGATCGATAACGGACTTGTTGATATTGCCGGAATGGAGAAGGTGCCAAAGGGGCGACCTCGGCAAATTTACCGTTTTTCCTTTTTAAAGGATAAGGCCATGATTTAAATTTTTTGACTATTTAAAGACTATTTAAAGATTTGTCTTTATATATCCCCCGTCGTTATGATGGAGACAGATCCACAGACGAAAGGGGAAAATGCGTTGAGAACAATTGAGGAATTGGAAGCAAAATTGGCGGAGCCCTCCGAGGCATTGGTCAAGGATTTATCTACCATCGAAGGAAATATTCTGATTCTTGGTGTAGGCGGGAAAATGGGCCCTAGCCTAGCCCGGCTGGCGCAAAACGCTGTGCGTGAGGGCGGCTTGAACAAGCGCATCCTCGGCGTATCGCGATTTTCCAATGAAGAGGCGAGACGCGAGCTGGAGGACGCAGGTATAGAGACCATTTCCTGTGACCTGTTGAACGATGAGGAGCTGATGAAGCTGCCCCATGCTGACAACATTATTTATATGGCTGGCAATAAATTTGGAACTACGGGCCGGGAGCATTTCACCTGGGGCATGAATACGTATTTGCCGGGCCGGGTGGCCGAGAAATATAAGGATTCGCGGATCGTCGTATTCTCTTCGGGGAATATTTATCCGTTTATGCCGGTCGGCAGCGGCGGAGCCAGCGAATCGATTACACCGGAGCCGGTCGGGGAATATGCCCAATCGACCCTGGGGCGGGAGCGCATCTTTGAGTATCATTCGCATAAGAACGGAACGCCGATGCTGTTCTATCGCTTGAATTACGCGATTGATATGCGCTATGGCGTACTGCTCGAAATCATCAAGTCTGTCCAGGAGCAGCGGGCGATCAATCTGACGATGGGGCATGCGAATGTGATCTGGCAGGGGGATGCCAACCAGATGGCGCTGCGCTGCCTGACGGAATGTACGAATCCGCCAAGCATTATGAATATCACCGGGCCGGAGACGATGTCGATCCGCTGGGCAGCTGAGGAGTTCGCCAAGCGGCTTGGCAAGGAAGCGATCTTTGAAGGTATGGAATCCGAGCTGGCGCTGCTCAATAATGCCTCGAAGTCCCATCAGCGCTTCGGCTACCCAACGGTGTCCTTGCTGCAAATGATCGATTGGCTGGCCGAATGGGTTGAAGCCGGAGGAGCGACATGGAATAAACCGACTCATTTCCAGGAAAGAAAGGGGAAATTCTAGTGGCTGCTACAACACTTTCACCGGAATTGATGAAAGCGCTGCACGAGGGGCTGGTCATCCCTGCCCACCCTCTGGCGTTGGATGAAAACCGTCGATTGGATGAGAAGCATCAACGGGCGTTAACCCGTTATTATGTCGCATCGGGGGCCGGTGGGATAGCGATCGGCGTTCATTCCACTCAATTTGAAATTCGTGATCCGGAGCATAATCTGCTTGAGCCTGTACTTAGAATGGCTGCAGAGGAGATCGCCAAGTCCGATATAGATCGTCCGTTTATTAAAGTGGCCGGCGTATGCGGGCCAACGGAGCAAGCGGTCAGTGAGGCGCGGTTAGCGAAATCCCTGGGCTACGATGCTATTCTGCTCAGTATGGGCGGACTGATGTCCTGGAGTGAGCAGGATATTCTGGACAGGACGAAGCAGGTTGCCAACATTATACCGGTTATCGGCTTTTATTTGCAGCCGTCTGTTGGCGGGCGGATTTTCAGCTTCGATTTTTGGCTCCAATTTGCCGAGATTCGGAATGTGGTCGCGATCAAGATGGCTCCGTTCAACCGTTACCAATCGCTCGACGTGGCGCGTGCAATCTGCTATTCCAGCCGACGGGATGAGATCGCGCTGTATACAGGCAATGATGATAATATCATTAATGACCTGCTGACCACCTACCGTTTTAAAGTGAATGGAGAGCTTGTGGAAAAGGCCGTTGTTGGCGGCTTGCTGGGCCATTGGGCCGTCTGGACGAAAAAAGCCGTCGAGCTGCTGGAAGAAATCAAGCTGGCCCGCCCTCATGGCGAAATTGCCAAGGAATGGTTAACCCGCAACATTCAGGTGACAGATACCAATGCGGCCTTTTTTGATCCTGCGCATCAGTTTGCCGGCTGTATTCCGGGCATTCATGAAGCACTGCGTCGTCAGGGCCTGATGCAGGGCATTTGGTGTCTAAATCCGCATGAGACGCTGTCGCCGGGGCAGATGGAGGAAATCGACCGTATGTATCGGGATTATCCGCATTTGCATGATGATGAATTTGTAGCAGCACATCTGGCCGAATGGCTTGAAGATCAATAAATAAGGAGGGCTCAAACATGCGATTCAAGGATGTATTTTCTATTATCGGTCCGAGCATGGTGGGCCCCTCCAGCTCTCATACTGCAGGTGCTGTGCGACTGGGAAGAACTGCACGTCATGTCCTTGGGGAGCAGCCGGAGCAGGTGGAGATCATTTTCTACGGTTCCTTTGCGACGACGCATCGCGGCCACGGTACAGATCTGGCTATAATCGCCGGTCTGCTCGATTATGATACGGATGATCTGCGAATCCGGGAGGCTTTTGAACGGGCTGAAGAAGCCGGGATGAAGGTGAATATCCGCTCTGCACAGAAGGCTGGAGTGCACCCGAATACCGCAACAATGATTCTACAACGAGGAGATCAGAGGATCGTTGTAACGGGCAGCTCTATTGGCGGAGGAAACATAGAGGTTGTCAGCATCGATGATTTCGATGTTAAATTTACGGCGATCTATCCGACGCTGCTGATCTTTCACGCCGATCGGCGCGGTATTTTGGCCGAGATGACGGATATATTCAAACATGCCAACGCTAATATCGGTTATATGGAAGTCGATCGGAAGTCGCGAAGCGGAGATGCTCTGACTGTGATTGAGTGCGATGAAATATTAGCTGGTGAATTTATCGATAGAATCTGCGGCTTGCCGGATGTTGATAGGGTTCGTCTTATTCATCTTGGTGCTAAGGGGGACAAGGGATGAGGTTCGCAAATTTAGAGCAATTGATTCGGCTTTGTGAGCAAGAAGCGGTTGCGATCGGGCAGTTGATGGTTGCAGAACAGGCAGCCGAGACGGGAAAAACGGAGCAGCAAGTCATTCTGCAGATGACGGAGTACTATGGAGTTATGAAAGAGGCGGTTCAAAAGGGGTTAGTGAGCGAGATGTTGCCTCGCAGCGGATTAACCGGCGGGGATGCCAGGCGGGTTCATGCCTACTTGCAGGAAGGCATGCCTTCCCTCGGCGAGGAAACCTGCACCGCAATGGCATATGCACTGGCGGTGTCTGAGGTGAATGCTTCGATGGGAAGAATTATTGCCACTCCCACGGCAGGCTCCTGCGGTATTATCCCCGGGGTGTTTGTCAGCTCGCAGGAACGATTTGGCTGGAGCGATGCGCATATGGTTCAGGGACTGTTCAGCGCGGGAGCGATCGGATATGTTATTGCTAATAATTCATTCGTATCCGGGGCGGAAGGCGGATGTCAGGCTGAGGTTGGCTCGGCCATCGGTATGGCTGCCGGAGCACTGGTTGAGCTGCGTGGAGGAACGCCGGAGCAGGCGGTGCATGCCGTAGGCCTGGCGTTGAAAAATACCCTCGGACTGATTTGTGATCCGGTAGCCGGTTTGGTCGAGATCCCCTGTATCATCAGAAACGGCTTTGGCGCGGTTACGGCGATGGCTGCCGCGGATATGGCATTGGCCGGAATAAGGAGCGTTATTCCGTCGGATGAGGTTATCGATGTGATGCTGGAGGTCGGTAGCATGATGCCCGAGAAGCATCGCGAGACAGCGCAGGGCGGGCTCGCGCAGACCCCTACTGGCAAGAGGATTATGAAGGAGCTGTATGAGAAAGAGGAGGGATGAAGATGAGATTATCATCATTCGTTCATGCGGGCAAACAAATTGAGGCGGAGCTGATTGCTTTTCGCAGGGAGCTGCACCGTTACCCCGAGTTAAGCTTGCAGGAATCGGAGACAGCCGCGAAGGTAGCGCAGCGGCTTGGCGAGCTTGGGATTGATTTCCGCAGTAGAGTTGGTGGAAATGGCATCGTTGCTGAGCTGACCGGGGAGCAGCCAGGGCCGGTTATTGCGCTGCGGGCGGATATGGATGCTCTGCCGATTCATGAGGAATCAGGACTGGAGTTCGCTTCTACGCGCCCGGGAATTATGCATGCCTGCGGGCATGATGCACATACAGCTATTTTGCTAGGTGCAGCGGAGCTGCTGGCCGACAAAAAAATAAAGGGTACCGTGCGCTTTCTGTTCCAAGCGGCTGAGGAGATTAATGCAGGAGCGAAGGCGATGGTTGAGCAGGGCGCGCTGGAAGGCGTTGATGAAATCTACGGACTGCATAATCTCCCGACCTTATCCGCAGGACTGGCGGCTACGAGGTATGGTTCCCTGATGGGCTCGGTCGATCGCATCGAGATTCATCTGGAAGGCCGCGGCGGACATGGAGCGATTCCGGATCAAGCCGTCGATCCGGTTGTATGTGCTGCCAATATCATTATGGCGCTGCAGAGCATTGTCAGCCGGGAGGTCTCTCCCTTTGATCCGGTTGTCGTTACAATCGGCAGCATCAAGTCGGGCGAAGCGAACAATGTGATTCCGCATTACGCGGATATGACCGGTACAATCCGTACCTTTGACGCCAAAATGCAAAAGCAGATGCCGGAGAGAATAGAGCGAATCGTCAAGCAAATAGCCGCAGGCCATAAATGCCAGGCGGAGCTCAAATATATCGGGCAGACTCCTGTGTTAATCAATGATGAGGAATGCAATCGTCATGTTGAGCAGGTGATCGATCAGATGATAGGCTCTGAGCGCAGAGTCGAGGCCCCTCCAACCCTGGCTGGCGAGGACTTCTCTGTCTATTTGCAGCATGTGCCGGGTTGCTTCTTCTGGCTGGGCTCAGGCCCCGCTGTGGATGCAAGCAGCGCTTATGGACTTCATCATCCGAAATATAGATTGAATGAAGATTGTATTCCGCTTGGTGCGGCCTTACTTGCAGCTGTAGCACAGCATAGATTAGCTGTAAACGAACATACCGTCTGAGAAAGGGGATAACAAGGTTGAAACACTTGAATATTGGAATTATAGGTACGGATTCCTCCCATTCCGTTGCATTCACCAGGCTGCTCAACGACTCGTCCGACGCCAATCATGTTCCGGGCGGGAAGGTTGTAGCAGCTTTTTTGGGCGGCTCTGAGGATTTCGCGCTTAGCGCGAATCGGGTTCAGGGTTTTATGAGTACGCTAGAGACTGAATTTGGCGTACGCCGGATGGATAGTCCGGAGGAAATCGCGGCAAGCTGTGACGCGATATTGCTTACATCGGCGGATGGGCGAGTGCATTTGGAACAATTCAAGCGGATCGCTTCCTATGGCAAGCCGGTTTTTATCGATAAGCCGTTGGCACTATCCGGCGCACAAGCGGACGAGATCTTCCGCACCGCCCGGGAGCAGCAGGTTCCATTGATGAGCAGCTCGGCTCTCAGATATGCCCGGCAAATTACCGATGATCTGGCCTTGCATGGCTCCGTGTCCGTGATTCGTGCCGATGTGGGGGGACCCTTGGATGTCGAGCCCACGCAGTCTTATTATTACTGGTACGGAATACATTCCGTTGAGCTGTTATATGGCATTATGGGCAGCGGCTGTGCGGAGGTAAATGTATTAGGAGGGGAAAAGGTGGAGCAACTATCCGCAGTCTGGTTGGATGGACGGATAGGAACAGCGAGTCTCAGCCGTCAGGAAGGAACTCCGTTTAGTGCAACAATTCAGCGCCACGGTCAATCCTCATCGATTGAGATTGATTTTGCGGCCAAGCCCTTTTATGCAAGCCTGCTTGAACAGATTATGATTTTGTTCCAGACGCGGATTTCTCCGCTAAGGTGGCAGGAGACGCTGGAGGTCATCCGCTTTGTTGAAGCCGCTGAAGAGAGCAGAAGGCTGGGCAAGCCAGTCCGTCTGTAGAGGTAATCAGGGAGTCCCAGCATCAAGTCTTGAATTCAGCCGGGCCTAGGAAGAAGCTTGCGAGGTCGTTTCATGCGAACACGTATAGCTCCGCTCCCAGGCCTCTTTTTCATCCAAGCTTCACGTTGCTGAATGGCTTGTTAAACAAACGTTTGTAAGGAATTGGAAGCGGTTGATTGGCTACCTCCTCATTGGTTTATGGGGAAGAAATTCGGAAGATAAAGAAAAAGACAAAAAAACGAAGATATGAATATAGCATTTTCCACCTCTTTACATTTTCCACACCTCAAAACACCTGATACATCAAGGTTTCTTCGTTATTTTATATTTTACATACCAAAAAATCGCGGTTGATGAAAACGCTTTATTTATGAGGTATTAACCCTCATCCTACAATTTGAATTGTCCGATACGAGAGACTCAAATTGAAGCTCCTCCGGGTGTTGCAATGCGTAGGTGGCATAGGCCAGGGCACCACGATTTCCAGCTCCGATGAGAACAGCTGTTACTTTTTTCATGAATAACTCCTCCATTGTCGATAATCATTCATTCGCTACGGTTGATGGGATAAGCCCATAAGCGTAAAGCCTCAAAATACTTAATCCACTAAACAGGGAGATACACTCAATAAAGTATATTTACATAGTGTAACCCCATGTTTATTGTAATTATATTATGGTGTTAACACAGTGTCAACCCTTATAAAAAGCTTGTAGAGACTGGCGATCGCTCGCTCGTTGGCGTAGATCTGGATTTATGCTAACCGGTTTGGTTGCGGGGAAATAGCTCAGTCGCAGTAGGGTTGATTGCGGGAAATAGCTCAGTCGCAGTAGTTGTTGATTTCAGGTACCGGATAGAGTAAGCTAGGCAGCATAAAGATTGTTTACGCAATGGAAACACTATGAACATCGAATATAAATACGTAGCGTGATGAAGGAGGGAATGCGCTTGGGTATGAAATGGGAGCAGGAATTGGATTTAATGCGTCAGTCGCGACGGGAACAAATTATGGATGCTGCCTATGAGCTTGTACTAGAGAAGGGGCTTATTTCGATCACGATTGTCGATATCGTCAAGAAGGCGGAAATTAGCCGGGTAACCTTGTATAAGTATTACAGCTCGATCCATGAGATTGTATTTGATATTCAGATCAGAATATTGAATGAGATGAGCGTGCTGTTGGGGGAGAAGCTCAAGGGCAAAAATGGGTTGGAGAAGCTGCATGATTATTTTGCTACCTTCGTCCGTATGTACCAGACCCGACCGGATTATTTTCGCTTTGCCGCCATGTTCGACCAATTCTACCAGTCCTCTTATCCAACGCCGGAGCTGGAGGAGCAATATCAGAGTTTCACGAAGCAGGGGATCGACTTGATTGAACATATTATTGAAGAAGGAATGGTTGACGGCTCGATTCGTGCAGAGACAAATCCCCCGATGATGGCGCAAATGCTGTCGCATATTATGATGGGAACAACACAAAGAATTGCGGCGCGCAGCGAAATATACAAGACAGAGAGTAAGGTCGATTCCGAGGATCTGCTTCATTATTTAGCGGATTTCTTAACCACTTCACTGGCGTCTGCCCCATCGCAGGCATAACATGGAGGGCGATACAATGAGTAAAAGCCACGAAGATGTGGAGTGGTGGCTAATCCGGCATGGGGTGACCGCATGGAATTTGCAGCGCAAATATCAAGGCCATAGCGACGAGAAAATACTGCCAGGGGAAGCTGGCGGGTTAACTCCGCTGCAAAGCCAATTGGCTGGGATATCTTTCGCTGGTGTATATTGCAGTGATCTTGAGCGTTGTCGTCAGACCCTTCGATTTATTCGTCCGGATTGGACCGGACAAGCGGTCTATGATCCAAGACTTAGAGAGATGAACTTTGGGGCCTGGGAAGGCAAAACCTATGAGATGCTGGAGCATGACCCGCTCTACCGTGCCTGGATTGACGATCCCAAGCTGCATACCCCACCCGAAGGGGAATCATGGGAGCTGTTCCATAACAGGGTCGCCGATTTTCAACGGGAGCTGGTGCAGATATCGAGGGAGCTTGCGAGCGGGAACGGTAATCCTGCAATCCTGCTCATTGTGACCCATGGGGGTGTGATATCAACGCTAAATATGCTAATGAATCCTCATGTCGGCTTTTGGGACAGCAAGGTTTTGCCCGGGGAAATTATGAAACTAAAGCTTCGTTCTAATGAGTTGGAGTGGTAAGCGGCGATTCGGACATAATACCTGAAATTTGAATTAAAATCACACTTGACAGGTATGAATTGTTGTTTTAATATGATGAAAAATCATTTTCATTTCATTGGCTTCGTATGGAGCTCGCCGATTGGATCGCCAAAGGCTTCTGGAACTCTTTTAAGGGAGAGTCCTGGGGGCCTTTTTTGTTATGAAAAAAACAACGTAAGGAGAGTGTGAATATGGGACACCCATCGGTTTATCCGACAGGGGCTACGGTCTATAGGCCAGAGCTGGCCTGGAGCGGATATACCCTCTATCAAGCTGCTGATCTGGGGGCACTGTTAGTCGATATGAACGGGAAAGAGGTTCATCTATGGAAAGGGCTGCGCGGGTTTCCAAATAAGCTGCTGCCCGGAGGATATGTACTTGGAAGCACTGCTGAGCGTGATCCGAAGTATGGATTTCAGGACGAATCTGATCTGGTCCAGGTCGATTTTGCGGGGAATATCGTATGGCGCTTCAACCGCTATGAATGGATAGAGGACCCGGGGCATGAACCGCAATGGATGGCCAGGGCGCATCATGATTACCAGCGGGAAGGCAATTCGGTGGGCTACTATGTACCTGGCTCCGATCCGAAGACAAGCGAAGGGAACACGTTGATCCTCGTTCACAAAAATGTGCATAATCCGGCTATCTCTGACAAGCCGCTGCTGGATGATGCGATCATCGAAGTCGATTATGCAGGCAATATCGTCTGGGAATGGAGTTGCAATGAGCACTTCGAAGAACTGGGCTTTGATGAATCAGCCAGAAATGTTCTGTTCCGCGACCCGAATACCCGTTTCTTCGGCGATCATGCCGGTGACTGGATGCATATCAATTCCATGTCGGTACTTGGTCCTAACCGCTTCTATGATCAAGGGGATGAACGCTTCCATCCGGACAATATTATCTGGGATGCAAGGGAGTCCAACATCATAGCTATCATTGACAAACGGACGGGGAAAATCGTCTGGCGGCTGGGGCCGGATTATTCATCCCCGGAACTTAAAGGTCTAGGCTGGATTATCGGCCAGCATCATGCACATCTGATTCCACGCGGTTTACCCGGAGAAGGCAATCTGCTGGTGTTTGACAACGGCGGTTGGGCTGGCTATGGCGCCCCTAATCCCGCTTCTCCTTACGGGGCGAAAAACGCCGTTCGTGATCATTCCCGCATTCTGGAGATCGACCCGGTGAGCTTGGAAATCGTCTGGCAATATACGCCGACAGAGGCCGGATTTCAGGAGCCGCTGGATTCTTATCGGTTCTACAGCCCCTATATCAGTTCCGCGCAGAGATTACCCAACGGCAATACGCTAATTACGGAAGGCGCGGACGGCCGGATTCTGGAAGTTACACGGTCGCATGAATTGGTATGGGAATATATTTCGCCTTATAAGAACACACGAAATGCCAATATGGTGTACCGGGCTTACCGGGTTCCATATGAATGGGTACCCCAGCTTCCGCGGCCGGAGGAGAAGGCGATTGAACCGCTTGATATCGCTAATTTCAGAGTGCCCGGTGCGGCGCCCAGGGGAGCTCATTCCGTCGTTGAAGTTGCTGGAACGATATCCTATGGCGACGGGGCGGCCTGCGTAGCCCGAACTGATGAAAAGTCATTTTATCTGAATAATATAGATTAGTTGAGGGGGGAGGGCTATGCGGTTACAACGAAATATAGGAACAGGCATAATCTATAGTCTTATTCTGCTGCTTCTGCTCAACCTGCTCGCAGGCTGCGCTGCAAATCGTGGGGGAACAGCGGCAAAAGCGGGTGCAGCCTCGGAAAAGAGCGATGGCGAGGTGGCTGTGAAGCTGAATATTGCTGATATTTCAACAAATCCGGTGTTCCGGGTGGCGGTACATCAAGGATTTTTGGAGAAGTATGGAATCAAAGCTGAGCTTGTTAATTTTGCAACACCGGCAGAAGGAATCAATTCATTGTTTATTAAGCAGGCGGATATCGGCTGGGGGGCGGATTATCCTATTCTGAACGCCGTAAGCAAGGGAGAATATACGATCATCGCTTCGACGGGCACTTCCACCGACAAGAACGCCGCTCAATGGAAGCTATTCGTACGCGATGAAATCCAGCAGCCTGAGCAATTAAAAGGGAAAGCTTTAAGCTTTTTGCGAGGCACATTTATTTCTTATTTATGGGATGAGTATTTGGCAGAGCATGGGATTGAGATCAAGGAGACGAAGCTGGTCGGACAGGGCGGCTCAGATGAGTCCTATATCGCGCTAAAGAAGGGCGAGGTCGATGCGGTCTGGGTCAGCGGCGCGGCGATGACGCAAAAATTTTCGGAGCTGGAGGGAGTGCACCAGTTGACGGATATGTCACAGACCGGAGTGCGAATCGGCAGTCAGATTATTGTCCCGAATTCGCTTATTATTCAGCATCCGGATAAGGTGAAGGGGTTCCTGCTGGCGCTTGATGAATCCTCCCGATATATTAAGGAGCATCCGGACGAAGTAGCGGATTTGCTATACAAAGAAGTGAAGCAGCCCAAGGAATCAACGCTGAAGGATCTATCGGTGACGAACTGGGAAGTAAACTTTACGCAGCAGGCCTATGAGAGTCTGGAGCGGCAGAAAAAATATATGGTCGAAAATAGCATTATCCAGCAAGATTTCAATCTGACGGATAAGATCGATTTGCAGTTTTTACGGGAGGCATTGCCGGATCGCGAAGCTTACACGCCTTAAGGAGGGATTTGAGTATGTCCGCAGCCAAGCCGATTCATACCATAACGATCGAGCAACTGAATAAGAGCTATAACGAAGGCGGTATCGGGGAGCTTCATTACATTATCAAGGATGTAAATCTTGTAATTCGCGGCGGTGAATTTTTTATATTACTTGGCCCAAGCGGGTGCGGCAAATCTACATTGCTGAACATGATAGCCGGATTCGTCTCTAAGACGGGCGGAAGCCTGCGGGTCGGGGGCAAGGATATTCACAAGCCGGACCGCGATCGCGCGGTTGTGTTCCAACAGGCGGATTCTTCGTTGTTCCCTTGGTTAACCGTGCGGCAAAATATCGAATTTGGCCTGAAGATGAAAAAGGTGCCCCCGCAGAAGCGCCGGGAAATTAGTGATTACTATACCGGGCTTGTAGGGTTGAACGGTCATAGTGACAAGTTCCCGAAGGAACTGTCGGGCGGGATGAAGCAGCGGGTCCAGCTGGCCCGCGTACTCGCCAATGATCCCGAGATTCTGCTTATGGATGAGCCCTTCGGTGCACTTGATGCGATGACGCGTCGCACGATGCAAAAAGAGCTTGTCCGAATCTGGCAGCAGACGAACAAGACGATTGTATTCGTGACCCATGATATTCAGGAAGCAATTTTGCTCGGCGGAAGGATTGGCATCATGTCGCCGGGACCCTCCTCGCACATCTCGCAGATTTACGAGATTCCGCTCTCTTATCCACGCGATGTGACTGCTGCGGAATTTTATGAATATTACCATCTGATTCAGTCGCATTTCGAGGAATAGGAGGGAGATATATGCGCAAATGGAGAAGTAAAGGCATTAGCCTCCTGTTGATTTGGATATTCGCTCTGGCGGCCTGGGAAACGGGCTCACTGCTGTACGGCCCGGAGGTGATCCCTGGTCCGCTTGATACGGCGGCTGGGGCCCGGGAGCTGCTGCAGGACGGGTCGCTTTTGCAATATATCGGCATCAGCTTTTACCGGGTATTTACAGGCTGGGCGCTTGGCAGCTTAATCGCGATTCCACTGGGCCTGCTTATTGGGAAGGTTGCAGCGATCCGTTCCTTCGCAGAACCTTTTCTCAATTTTATCCGGTTCATTCCGCCGATCGCTTTTATTACTTTGTTCCTCGTCTGGTTCGGAATCGGCGAGCAATCCAAGATCGCTCTGATTCTATATGCGACTCTATTTATCGTCATTATGAACACCTTGACCGGGGTGCTGGCCGTTGAAGAGGATAAGATCCGCGCAGCCCGCAGTATGGGGGCATCCGAATGGCAGATCGTCCGCTATGTCATCATTCCGGCAACCGCGCCGTATATGTTCACCGGTGTACGCCTAGCCATGGGCACCTCCTATATGGCCATTGTCGGGGCAGAGATGATTGCCTCGAACGAAGGCGTAGGCTTCCTGATCTGGAACTCGCGCTTATTCTTCCGGACAGACTGGATTTTCGTTGGTCTGATCAGTCTGGGCCTGATGGGCTTTATAACCGATCGCCTGTTTGGCCTGTTCGGCCGCAAAGTGCTGGGTCGTTATGGCGTGATCAGCTTAGCGCCTGTGCGCCGATAGGCAGATATTTATAGAAGAGTTATAAGAAGAGGTCTCGTAACTTGCGTTACGCGGCCTCTTCTTATGCGTCTATGGAGTCCTTTTTCGCACTGCGCGCAGGGGACTGCGCGCGGTCCTTTGCTGCATGACGGTGGTCGGTCGACCCCACGGTTTGCCTTATCAGCTTATTGGATTAGCTGTTGGGTGTTATCTGTTGAGTTATTAGCTTTTGGGCCGTTAGATTGCTGGGCGGTAGGGCAGCAGGGCTGTGGGACTGTTGGCTTGTTGAATCTATAAATTTATGGATGGTTGGCCTGTCGGATCGCTGGATCGTTAGACTATCGGCTTGTGGGCTGGTTGGATCATTGATTTGTTAGATTGTTGAATTGATAGATTGTAGGACTGCCGGTTAGTTGGTTAATTGAATTGATAGATTGCAGGACTGTTGGTTAGTTGGTTAGTTGACTTGTTGGCTTGTTAGATAGTCGGATTGCTGACTTGTTGGGTTGTGGGATTGTCGGACTGCTGGTTGTCGGATATCAGATTGTTCTAACGGAACTCACAGCCTCTATTTCCCCTAATTTGACCCCTATTAAATTGTAACGGAAAGGGGTTCCGCTATTTGTTGATAAAACAATCAATTTCGTAGAAATTCCCCCTAATAAGGTCGCTCATTTCCGTTAGATTTTCTAAAATCGCTTTTTTGTTCAAATAGCGCACCTCATTTCCGTTAGGTTCTTAGGACAAAGAGCAGATACTCAAGGAACCACCTAATATATGCGCTCAACTACGATTATCTTATCGAGATTCGAAGGTTACAGCGTATGAGGCCATCGCGGAGGCAGGTTATAGATTTTAACAATGTACAGATACCTATGATCGATCTCATACATGAGCCCTGTTTACAGCTTATCTTATTAAAATTCAAGAGTTACAGTGTATGAGGCTCTTGCAAGGGAAATCCAGCCTTTAACAAGGAGAAGAAACCTATGGACGACCTTATAAGTGCGCTCAATTACGATTATCTTATCGAGATTCGAATGTTACAGCGTATGAGGCCATCGCGGGTTAGTCTCTAGCTTTTCTTTTTGCGGGGAAAAGGGGTATGATGGTGCTCTGAGGAATTCAATTGGTCAAAAGAGGAATGAGAGATTTGATGCAGCAAATGGAGAGTTCCAGCCGATATATTTACCCTTTTGCCTGTCATGAGACAGAGCGTGATCTGTGCAGGATGGAGCTTCAGGCGCTATTTGGATATGCTGTTGATCCTGTTGGACCGTATCCATTTGTGGATACGTCCATTGTAATCGATCCGAGCCGCAGTCCTTATCTGTCGCTGAGGATGGATGTATGGATTAGCGAGGTTTCTTGGGAGGAACTGCTGCGGCAGGCAGCTGAGCTGGAGCTTCAGGATAGGACATTTAAAGTAAAATATATCAAAAATGGTGATCCGCGCAGCTTTGACGAGCAGCGGCAGATGGAGCGTCAGGTTGGGAGTGTGATTCGCGGCAAGGCGGAGATGCGTACGCCGGATCTGATCTATGGCTTGCTCTCTCATCACGGGCGCTGGACGCTGGGGGTCTGTCATCCGGCACGTTCAGTCTGGCTGGAGCATAAGCATAAGCCGCAAAATTACTCGACAGGACTCAGCACCGCAGTTGCTCGCGCATTAGTTAATATCGCGGCTCCTCAACCGGATGGCTTGCGGTTGATCGATCCCTGCTGCGGCATGGGCAATGTGCTGATCGAGGCGTTGTCGATGGGGATCGACATGGTCGGTCGGGATATTAATCCGCTGGCGATTAAGGGCGCACGTGTGAATTTGCACCATTTTGGCTATGAGTCGAAAGGCTTGGTAGAGATCGGTGATATGAACGACATAACTGAACATTACGACGCCGCGGTTCTTGATATGCCCTATAATCTCTGTTCGGTGCTTCCACGAGATGAACGGATTAGGATGCTTACGAGTCTGAAGCGAATTAGCATCCGTTCGGTGATTGTCTCTTCAGAGCCGCTTGAGGAGGAGATTCGCGAGGCCGGTCTGACGGTAATGGATCAAGGGAAAATCTTGAAAGGTTCATTTATTCGCAATGTATGGCTGTGCAGGAGCGAGTGAGGGGGGTTAAGGCCATCTTAATGCAGAATTGCTGCAGTAGATAGAGCTATATGAACGGCTCTGGATATTGTGTTCAATCTTCTTTTCCCCTATAATCCAATAGAGAAGATAGCCTTGCTTCGAGCTGATTAATTGAATAAAAATACTTGCTGGTCCTGAGTTAGCGGCGCATGACGCCATACGCTCGGGTGAAAAGGGAAGCCGGTGCAAGTCCGGCGCGGTCCCGCCACTGTAAACAGGAACGAAGCCTAATTTGCCACTGTCAGCGCTCAAGTTGATGGGAAGGCGGGCTTCAAGTCTTAACCTGTAAGTCAGGAGACCTGCCGCGAGTATATGAGACGGTCCTTCGAGGAAAGGATGGCGTTCTGCTAAGCTAAAGATGCTGATCTGCGTATGGAGGTTACTTGTTCTGTCCGGATCAGACATAATACTTTGTAGACGTAACCCATCCTATCGGATCGGGTTTTCTTTTTGTTGTAGTAGTTTCAAAAAGTCCGCTTTTGATCAGAAATTAAAAAATCCTGCCGGAAGCAGGAGCCTCGGTGCTGAAAGGCGACCTTTTTGAACACCACTTGCAAGGACTCCAAGCATAAGCAATGGCGTGCAAGAACAAAAGCAAGAACAAAAGCAAGAACAAAAGCAAGAACAAAAGCAAGAACAAAAGCAAGAACAAAAGCAAGAACAAAAGCAAGAACAAAAGCAAGAACAAAAAATTATTCAAAAGGAGAGGGAAAACTTGAAGAACTGGAGAAAAATATGGGCGGCCGCCCTACTGACGCTCGTCATTATGGTCGTTGCAGGATGTGGCACCAATGATTCAACGAATAATGCTGCGAACGGGGCGGCAAATAACAGCACGAATCAGGCTGTTGAACAGAGCAACAATAGCGGAAATGCAGGGGAAGCACAGCATACGGCCTACCCGCTTACGGTAAAGGATGATTTCGGCACGGAGGTTACATTTGACGCGGCTCCGCAGAAGATTGTCTCCTTGTCTCCTTCGGAAACGGAAGGTTTGTTCGCAATCGGTCTGGACGAGCAGATTGTCGGCGTCTCCGATAATGATGATTACCCGGAAGCCGCGTTGTCCAAGCCGAAGATGGGCGGCTTCCAAGTTAATGTAGAATCCGTTGTAGCGGCTGAACCGGATCTTGTCGTTGTAACAGGGACGATGATCAAGGAAGAGACGATCAAGAGCTTGACTGATCTCGGGATTAAAGTATTTAAATCCAATCCGAAGACAGTGAATAACGTAATGGACCATATTAAGATGATTGGACAAATTACGGATCATCAAGCTGAGGCGGAGCAAGTTGTAAAGCAGATGCAGGATGAGCTGAACCAAGTAACAGAAGCCGTAAAATCGGTTAAAGAAGAAGATAAGAAAAAAGTATATATCGAGTTCTCGCCAGGCTGGACTGTTGGTAAAGGCGAGTTTATGGACGAGATGATTACGCTCGCCGGAGGCGTTAACGTTGCTTCCGATATAGAAGGCTGGAGCCAGATCAACGAAGAGAATATCATCAAGGCAAATCCTGATGTGATTCTGTATGCCAAGAGCGTAATTGAAAATGACAAGACCTTGGCCGAGATTGTAAAAGGACGCAGCGGCTGGGATCAAATTACGGCTGTGAAAAATGATCAGGTTATCGGACTGGATGATAATTTGCTTAGCCGTCCGGGCCCACGCGTAACGCAAGGACTGATTGAAGTGGCCAAAGCGATCTATCCGGAATTGATGCAGCCATGAGGACGAAGCTGGCCGGATACGGAATCATAGGTCTTGCTTTGCTCGCAATCACCGTCTTGATCTGTATCGGGGTTGGCTCGGTATATTTGCCGGCCGGAGAGATTATCGCCATTCTCGCGCATCATATTCCGTGGGTTGGCGATCATATTACTCCGGATTGGAGCATGGCTTCTGAACAGATTGTTATGAAGGTTCGCCTTCCGCGAGTGATGCTGGGCCTGCTGGTCGGCGCTTCGCTCGCGGTAGCGGGCTCTGCTTTTCAGGGAGTACTGCGCAATCCGCTCTCCGATCCATTTACACTTGGCGTGTCATCGGGCTCAGCGCTAGGGGCCGCAGTATTAATCTTTCTTGGCTGGCAGTACTCCGTAATCGGAGTGTTCACACTGCCGGCTGTTGCATTTTTAACAGGATCTTTAACGTTATGGATCGTGATGTGGCTGGCTCGGGAGAACGGGAAAATACCGATCGAGAATTTGATTCTATCAGGCGTTGTGATGCAGTCTTTCCTCGGGGCTGTCGTCTCCTTTCTGACAGCGATGTCGAAGAAGACGGTGAATGAAATTTTATATTGGACGATGGGCTCCTTAAGCTTGCGAGGATGGTCGTATACGGCCATCCTGCTGCCATATTTGGCGCTGGGGTTCATTTATCTCTGGAGTCGGGCCAGGACGCTGAATTTGCTCGCGCTTGGCGAGCGACAAGCCACCCATACGGGACTCAATGTGGAATTTACCAAGTTATCGGTGTTGTTCGTGGCCACGCTGCTCACGGCAGCGGCTGTCTCGGTATCCGGAGTGATTGGCTTTGTCGGCCTGGTCGTACCGCATATTATTCGCCTGATTACGGGTCCTGATTATCGCCTGATTATTCCGCTCTCCGCGCTTGGCGGGGGCATCTTCATGATGTGGAGCGATCTGGCAGCGCGTTCGCTGCTGGCGCCAATCGAGATACCGTTGGGAATTGTCACAGCCTTCGTAGGGGCGCCTTTCTTCGCTTACTTGCTGTATCGCAAGAAGAAGGAAAGAGAGGTGGAGATGCGTTGATTGAAGTGCGGCATATTGATAAATCATATGGAAGTTTGTCCGTACTTGAGGATATAAACTGGCGGGTCCAACGCGGGCAGTTCTGGGGCATCATCGGTCCAAATGGCAGCGGGAAATCAACGTTGATCAGCCTCTTGTCCGGAGTAGAGAAGCCGAACCGCGGCGAGATCAGCCTGGATGGCAGGCTGATTGCCGAATACGGGCGCAAGGAGCTGTCGCGCAAGCTGGCGGTTTTGCAGCAGGATGGGCTTCCGGCAGTAGCCTATCCTGTCCGGGAAGTGATTGAGATGGGGCGGTTTCCGTTCCAGAATTGGCGCGGCAGAGAAGATAGTGAAGCCGCTCGGCAACTAATGGACGGTATTATGGATAAGCTTGAGCTGAATGCTCTGGCTCATCGGCCGCTTCATGTATTAAGCGGCGGACAGCGGCAGCGGGTGGCCTTGGGCAAAGTGATGGCCCAGCAGCCTGAGATCGTCCTGCTCGATGAGCCAACGACTTATCTGGATATCCGACATCAGACACAGTTTATGGAGCTGGTCGCCAGCTGGCAGCGTGAAGCGGGCTTGACGGTCGTATCGGTCATGCATGATCTCAATCTGGCCGCGCTGTATTGCGACCATTTGCTTGTGCTTCATCAGGGGAAAATTGTGTCAGAAGGTTCACCTGCGGAAATTATTAATTCTGAATTGATTGAAGCGGTATTTCAGGTGCAGTCTCATATCGTTGCTCACCCCGATCACGGAGAGCCCCAGTTATTGCTGCGTAAGGAAACTAGTAGTGAATGATAGAGCATCTAAACTGGTGAACAGGTCATCGCTAGTTCATATTTTGCAGCAGGATCTTGCAATATTAGTGATATAGTTATGGTATAGTCGCATATCACGCATCAGGAAGGGGATATACACATGAATCATTTAATCGCACAAGTTATCGATAAAATCTCAGCTCCGGACGAGGCTGCTTCAGCAGCTGCGGCAGAGCATCTCGATCAGTTAACCAAGCCGCCGGGGAGCCTCGGGAAGCTGGAGAATCTGGCCGTGAAGCTAGCGGGAATTACCGGGAAGGTACATCCCGATTTATCCAAGCGTTCTGTCATCGTTATGGCTGCTGATCATGGTGTGTGCGAGGAAGGCATCAGTGCTTTTCCAGCGGAGGTAACTCCGCAGATGGTACATAACTTCCTGGCCGGTGGAGCAGCAGTGAATGTGCTGGCTCGTCAAGCCGGAGCCGAGGTGATGTGCGTGGACATCGGAGTAAATGCCAAATTGTCACACCCGGAGCTTGTTATGAAGAAGATCCGCTATGGGACAGCGAATATGGCCAAAGGTCCGGCGATGAGCCGTGAGGAAGCGGAAGCGGCCGTACTGGCGGGAATCGATACGGTGGAGGCGGCAGTAGCCAACGGATCAAGATTGTTCGTGACCGGCGAGATGGGGATCGGTAATACCACGGCCAGTGCGGCAGTGATGAGCGTGTTGACCGGAAAATCGCCGCAGGAATGCGTTGGCCGGGGAACGGGTCTTAATGACGAACGCCTTCAGCATAAGATTGCTGTCGTCCAGAAGGCAATTGATGTTAACCAGCCGGATATGAACGATCCGCTGGATGTACTATCCAAGATTGGCGGGCTCGAAATCGCCGGCCTGACCGGGGTGATTCTGGCTGCCGCTGCCCACCATTGTCCGGTCGTCATTGACGGATTTATCTCCAGTGCAGCGGCATTAATTGCGCAGCGCCTTGCCCCAGAGGCTGCGCATTATATGATCGCCTCGCATGCTTCGCATGAACAGGGGCATGAGCAGCTGCTTGGTGAGCTGGGGCTTGCCCCGATGCTGCATCTGGACATGCGATTGGGCGAAGGGACTGGCGGCGTATTGGCGCTGCATCTGATTGATGCGATCTGCCGTGTAATGTCGGAGATGGCGACCTTCGAGAGTGCCGGGGTTTCTACAGGCGAAGGGACTGGGCCGGAGGCATCCGTATGATCATTACGGTGACCGGCGGGGCGCGAAGCGGCAAGAGCTCTTTTGCCGAGAAATGGTGCATGAAACAGGCGGAGCGAGGGATTTATATTGCTACGGCACAAGCATTCGACGATGAGATGCGGGAGCGAATCAGGCTGCATCAGAGCGTCCGGGTGGACAGCGGTTTTGCTTGGGAGACGAAGGAAGAGCCGCTGCGGCTTGCCGCGCTGTTATGCGAGTTGGCTCAGTCGAACGATCGCAGTTCTTCCTCGATCAATGAGCCTGTGGCAGACGAACCTGTTGTATTGGTGGATTGTCTCACATTATGGCTCTCTAATATATTGCTCGCATATGGCGACGGGCGGGAGGTGGAGCAGCAGGTACTGGATGAGATCGAACGATTAGCTTCGGTCGTCTCGTCCTATTCCGGCAATCTGGTACTAGTGACGAATGAGGTCGGGGATGGCATCGTGCCTGAATACCGTCTGGGTCGAGTCTACCGGGACTTGTCTGGAATTATGAATCGCAAAATGGCTGAGATTTCGCAGCAAGTATTTCTCGTCACTGCGGGAATTCCCATTGAACTCAAGAGCAGGGAGTATCGATTATGAGACAACAAGGACGGCCAATTTTGGCCGCTTTTCAATTTCTATCGCGTTTTCCGGTGCGAGCCGAGCTTGATTTTACACCGGAGTTGCTGAAGAGGAGCGCCAAATATTATCCGCTCGTCGGCGCGGCGATCGGCATTGTTATTTGGATCATCGGTGTGCTGGCTAGCCTGGCGCTGCCTGTACTGCCGGTCTCGGTCCTTCTGCTGATCGCTTGGGTCTGGCTGACCGGAGGATTGCATTTGGATGGCTGGATGGATTCTGCCGATGCGTTCCTGAGCTATCGTCCCCGTGAGAAAATGCTGGAGATTATGAAGGACAGCCGAGTTGGAGCGATGGGTGTGCTAGCCTGTGTGCTGCTGCTGCTCTTGAAAATGTCGCTGCTTGCCACACTGCTGAGCCGCGGACTGTATGTATCGGGAGCAGCCATAATGACGGCTCCTGTATGGAGCCGCTGGTTCATGGCGCTGGCGATGCGCCATTGGCCGACCGCGCGCGGCGGGGAAGGATTGGCCGGACGATTCCGGGGGCAAAGTGTCCGGGATACGCTGCTTGCGACTTTACTGGCTCTGGTGCTATCGGCAGGACTGCTTCTGCTGGCCGCCGTGCCGCAATGGGGAGATCTGAATATGATCAGCCCAATGATCTATTATGCTCTTGCTCCTTTATTAGCTTGGGGCGTCGGTTCCTGGATGGCGAGCCGGATGAGTGCAAGGCTGGGTGGCTTGACGGGCGATACCTACGGCGCAATCAATGAAGGGCTGGAGGCGGTATTGCTACTGCTCGCCTGCTTGCTTTTTCAATGAGTGAAGTGGAGGTTTGATCGATGAGGCAAGAGGATTTAGGAAGAGAGCAAGTTGCTATAAAGGAAAAAGATACAAAGCGGAATTGCGGAGATTCCAGCCATCGGGGCGCTGTGCTGATGCTGCAGGGAACGGCTTCTGATGTAGGCAAGAGTGTCATCGTGACTGCCTTATGCCGAATTTTCGTTCAAGACGGACTCAGGACGGCGCCCTATAAATCGCAGAATATGGCGCTAAATTCCTATGTTACCGCCGATGGCCGGGAGATTGGGCGCGCACAGGGCGTGCAGGCTGAAGCCTGTGGAATCGAGGCGACAACGGATATGAATCCCGTCCTGATTAAGCCGACGGGAGATATGCACTCGCAGATCGTTGTTCACGGCAAGCCTTATCAGCATCTGAGCGCGATGAAATATCGCGAGGAGTTCCTGCCCGTGGCCCGGCCGATCGTGATGGAGGCTCTGAACCGACTGAGGGATGAATACGATCTCGTTGTGCTGGAAGGTGCGGGAAGTCCGGCGGAGATCAATTTGAAGCAGCGTGATATCGTTAATATGAATCTGGCTGGATGGGCGGAAGCTCCGGTTATTTTGATCGGCGATATCGATCGCGGCGGGGTGTTTGCATTTCTGGTCGGAACACTCGAATTGCTGGAGCCTGAAGAGAGAGCCCGGGTGAAGGGCTTCATCATTAATAAATTCAGAGGCGATCTGGAGCTGCTTCGGCCAGGGTTGGATTGGCTGGAACAGCGGACAGGCATCCCCGTCCTCGGAGTGCTGCCCTTCTTGCCGGATTTGGAGATCGAGGCTGAGGATTCAGTCATTCTCGACTCCTACGCTTCGGTACCTAAGCAGGGCCGCGATATCGATATTGCCGTGATTCGTTATCCGCGTATTTCCAACTTTACGGACTTCGACATGCTGGACGCAGAGCCGGATGTGTCTGTGCGTTATGTCCAGCGAGCGGCGGAGCTAGGAGAGCCGGATGTAATCATCCTTCCGGGCTCCAAGGATACGATCAGCGATTTGGCATTTCTACGGGAACAGGGGCTGGATGGGGCAATTGAGCAGCATCTGGAGCGCAGCGCTCATTCGCAACTGGTCGGTATTTGTGGCGGTTACCAGATGCTTGGGGATGCACTGCTTGATCCGGAGGCTGTTGAATCCGGCAAGGTGAAGCGATCCCGTGGACTTGGCTGGCTGCCGCTGACAACGACGTTTCTCCCTGGCAAAAAAACAATCCGCACCACAGGACATGTTCTACCTGATGCCTCGCTCCGCCTTTATTCAACGGAGCCCGTTATCCCCGTTGGCGGCTACGAAATTCACTCCGGGGAGACGGTATACTCAAGTCAGGCTGGGTTTGGTTTAGAGTCATCGAACTCTGACACCGTAGCGAACTCACACGGTACAACAGGAAGTATAGATAACAGGGAGAAAGAAGCAATGTCCTTATTCCTGGTTGAAAGCGCTGATGGAGGGGAACGCACGGAGGGCGTCTGCCGTGTGGATGGGCGAGTGTTTGGTACGTATTTACACGGTCTTTTCAATAGTGATGAGTATCGCCGGGCTTGGTTGGATGGCATTAGACAAGCCAAAGGGCTGGAGCCTCTGGCTGCGACATTTTCCGCTGCGGCCAGGCGTGAGAGGGCGTTTGACCGACTTGCCGATCATGTAAGAGGCCATCTGGATATGGATCAAATATATGAAATTGCGGGCCTTCCAAAGAATCCTTAGTTTTGACATACGCTTACATTTGTAATACGATAAATATACGCTTAATTTTCGAATGGTAAAGTCGAAAAGCGGGGGAACCATTTTTTGGGGCGAATCGTTGTAAATACACGTAGGGAACCATCTTTCCCGAGTCCGTCAGCTAACCTCGTCAGCAGTGGATGGGTCATCATTTATACCGCTTTGCAATGACCCTGTTACGGGTCTTTTTGCGTTTATGAATCTTTAAATTGTAAGCAATATGACCCGTTATTACTCGGCATCTAATGCCTTGCGCTGCACTGTCATCTTTGGTTTCCATGCTTCTTCTTTACGAATCGGCGATGTTGTTTGAGATAAAGGAGGAGATGGTGTATGGCAAGCCCGAAGTACATTACAAATATCGATAGGGTGACGCAGCTATCCCAGGCGGAACGGGAGCAATTGCGTCCGATTACTGACAAATTCGTGTTCCGGGTAAATGATTATTATTTGAACCTGATTGACTGGGACGATCCTAAGGATCCGATTCGTAAGCTAGTGATTCCGAATACGGGGGAACTGCGCGAATATGGGCGCTGGGATGCTTCTGACGAGGATACGAATTATGTCGTACCCGGCTGTCAGCATAAGTACCGGACAACGGCGCTTCTAATCGTCTCTGAGGTATGCGGCGCTTATTGCCGCTACTGCTTCCGCAAGCGGTTATTCCGCAATGATGTGAAGGAAGCGATGGCTGATGTCACGCCGGGGATTGAATATATCTCCAGGCATCCTGAGATCAACAATGTGTTATTGACGGGCGGGGACAGTCTGATCCTTGCGACCTCCAAGCTGCGCATTATCCTCGAACGGCTACGGGCGATCGATCATGTGAAGATCATCCGGCTTGGCTCGAAGATCCCTGTGTTCAATCCGATGAGGATCTATGAAGATCCTGATCTATTGCAGTTGATCTCTGAATTCTCCTCAGCGGAGAAGCGCATTTATGTAATGGCGCATATTAATCATCCGCGGGAGATTACGGCGGAAGCGCGCAAATGCTTCGAGGCACTGCATAAAGCTGGAGCCATCGTTGTGAATCAGACGCCGATCCTGAAGGGAATTAATGATGATGAGAAGGTGCTTGGGGAACTGCTCGACAAATTGTCCTGGGCAGGCGTGACGCCTTATTATTTCTTCATCAACCGCCCGGTCGCCGGCAACTCCGATTTTGTGATTCCGCTGCAGCGGGCCTATCAACTGGTGGAAGGGGCTAAGGCCCGTACTTCCGGTCTGGGCAAGCGCGTTCGCTTATCGATGAGCCATACATCCGGCAAAATCGAAATATTGGCGATCGAGCACGGAATGGCGTACTTGAAATATCATCAATCCCGTGAGGATGAATATGGGAAGTTCATGGTGCTTGAATGTCCGGAGGATGCAGCCTGGTTTGATGATCTTCCCGGTAATGAATCGTATTGGAAAAGACCCGAGAAGAAGCTGGCCGAGGCTGTCTCGGTGAATGAACTGTAAGAGGCAGGTAGGTCTTTAACCAAGAAGAACCGCTGGAATATTAATTCCGGCGGTTCTTCTTGGTTTACTGATCTCATTTAAACTTTGAATTTATCTACAGCCTCGCTTAAGGAAAGAGCATGGCGGTGGAGCTGTTCAATCGCTCCTACATGGTTCTTCATTTCCTCGATTTGTCGGCTGGTGTTGTTGGAGATTTCTTCGATGCTAAGAAGGGATTTCCCGGTTATATTAGCCGATTCTTCAACAGAGGCGGTGACTTCCTCCGTGCTGGCCGAGATTTCCTCGGTTGCCGCCGAGACGGATTGAACGCTGGAGTTAATCTCCGAGATCAGCTCGGTCAAATGGCTGAACGCCAGCTCTGCCTGATTCACTTGCTCCGTACCGGAACTAATCTCACGGGTGGCACGCTGCATCGTCTGCATCGAGCTTACAGTCTCTTCCTGGATGCTTAGCAAGTATTCGCTGATCTTCGTTGTGGCATCCCTCGTCTGTTCAGCAAGCAGGCGAATTTCTTCGGCGACGACGGAGAAGCCTTTGCCATGCTCTCCAGCCCGTGCTGCTTCAATCGCTGCATTCAGCGCCAGGATATGAACCTGTTTTGTAATACTTGAGATCAAATCTACGACTTGAATGATGGATGAAGCACGTTCGTTCAGAGTTGAAATATGCGTGAGCAGCGCTGCGGCGGCCTGCTCGACAAGCTGCATCTGACCGGTTGCCGATTTGGCCAGCTCATTCCCGTTGTCAGCTTCATCTGAAGCTTGACCGATGCGTTCCGTCACTTCAGCCGAGGAGCCGGCGATATGCTGAATTCCTAACGAGATTTCTTCCATCGCACGGGCATTTTCTGCGGCGGCTCCGGCGATGATGGTGCTGCCTTTCTCAATTTCCTGCATCGAATTGCCGGAATGCTCGATCAAATTCTGGAAGGTATTCACAGATTGATAGATCTGATCGGAGCCCTGGATCACCCCGTGGGAGCTATTTTGAACCTTGGTGATCATTTCCTTTAGCTCGGTAATCATCGTTTGGAAGCTGGCCGAGAGCTCCGCGATCTCATCGCGTCCCGTAATAGTAATCTGTTGGGTTAAATCTCCCTGCGCCATTTGTCTGGTTACTGCCGCCAAATTCTTGATCGGCTTGATAATGCGTTTGCTGTTCACATAAGCTGCGATCAGCGCCAGCACAATGACAAGGGCAGCGATCACGATTCCGGTCCATAGAATCTGATCTTCCTTCTGCTTGATAAAGTTTGCATCCATACCTACAGCCAGAACAGCCGTGCTGCCGGACAGGCGGATATAGGCCGTTTTGTGCACGCCGTATTGATCGCTGTACAGCTCGCTGACGCTCAGTTTGCCAGGATCTTGTACTTTCATCGCTTCATGGATCTCAAGCTCGTCTCCAACCTTCATGATCGAATCTTTATTGATTCCGATTACGATTGCCTTATCTTCTTGGACATCGAGAAGATAAGCGGTATGCAGATGGAATTCCTCAACCTTCTTGCTGAGGTAAGACTCAACGGCAAAGCGGGAATTTTCGTTGCCTTTAATAAGCTGAAGAGCCTGTGAATTATCAAGTCCTTTGTAAATATCCCTGGAGCTTGTATGCAGAACCTCATCGAATTGAGGAAGTACATTCTCGTCAATAATACTCATGGCAATAAAATAGAAGGTTGTGCTGAATAAAATGGATGACAGGATTGTGATGACCGCAAAAGTCAGCATAAATTTGCGACCAATGGAGTGATTAAATTTTCGCATTGATATCCCCCTGAGTTTCTATTAATCTAGTTCTTAATACCTATTTATGTATGATGCATTAGAATAAAAGACATATAAAGGTATTGTAAGATAAAATGAAACATTTAAACAATGATATTATTTATTTTTTTATTGATAGCGATTTCATTGTTTCGAGATAGTGAATTTTAGCCGTTTCCCGGGCCTGTTTTATTGATTAAAAACAAACTTTTTGTACAACTCTATAATGGAAGAAATAATAGGGTGGCAACTTGCGAAAAGCTATGTTATCGTAGAAAATGCTGATTTGAATATCAGCCGCGGTTCGTAACCATCCCGCGTAACCAAAACTAGGAGGCATGTTATGTTTAACTTTTTCTGGGGCCTTATATATATGCTCATAAATCTCACCTTCTTCCTGATCTGTTATCGCTGGTTCGGCAAGAAGGGATTATATGCCTGGATCGGGGTTGCCACGGTTATCGCCAATATTCAAGTCGTTAAGACGATTGACATGTTCGGCATTGTGATGACACTTGGCAATACAATGTATGTAAGCCTGTATTTGACGAGTGATTTGCTAAATGAGAAGTATGGGCGTCAAGAGGCCAAGAAGGCGGTATGGTTCGGCTTCTTCACGCTGATTATGACGACGATTCTGATGCAGATGGTTCTTGTGTTCCAGCCGCAGCCAGGTGATCTGGCGCAAGCTTCGCTTAAGACGATCTTCGGGTTGATGCCAAGATTGGCGCTGGGCAGCTTGACCGCTTATTTCATCAGTCAGTTTCTCGATATCCGCTTGTATTCTTGGATTCGCCGTTTCTATCCTTTGCGCAATCAGCTCTGGATTCGGAACAACGGAAGCACGATGATCAGTTCCTTTGTCGATACGTTGATCTTCTGTTCAATTGCCTTTATTGGTAAATACAGCTTTGACGTATGGCTCGAAATTCTGTTCACTACTTATATAATAAAATTTGCACTGACCGCGGTGGGTACGCCTTTTCTGTACATTGCACGCAACTTCCATCCGGACGGTGAGCCGGAACTCGATCAAGTGAAATAATAGCCAAAAAACCTCCAGGGCCGCATTCGCGCGTTCTGGAGGTTTTGTTGTTGACTAGAGCACGATGTTGCTTATGGCAGATTAGTCGATAAAGGTGAGCTGCTTCGGAAATTGGGTCAGCACGTCAACGCCGGCTTCGGTAACCAGCACATCGTCTTCAATCCGGACGCCGGCGATCCCGGGAACATAGATACCAGGCTCGACGGTAAATACGTTGCCAGCGGAGAGCGTGAGTTCATTTAATCCGTGCACGGAGGGGAATTCATGAACATCGATGCCGAGTCCATGACCAAGGCGATGCAGGAAATATTCCCCGTAACCCGCCTCGGTAATCAAGTCTCGGGCTGCTTTATCGATCGAGGCGAAAGTAACGCCGGGACGAATGTGGGCAATTGCCGCTTCATTGGCGGCAAGTACGGTATTGTAGATCCGGGTCTGTTCGTCCGTGATCTCTCCATAGGCGAAGGTGCGAGTAATGTCCGAAGCGTAGCCGTCTGCGTAGACGCCGATATCGAACATAACCAGATCGCCGCGGCGCAGCTGTCTTTTGCCTGGAACTCCGTGTGGCAGTGCGGCATTCTCACCGAATAATACCATCGAATCGAAGGAAGGACCGTCTGCCCCCAGCTTGCGAATCTGGTATTCGACCTCAGCTACCATCTCATTCTCGGACACGCCTTCCTTCACCTGCTTGAGCGCCGCCTGCAATACCTGCTCGATCAGGGAAATGGCGTGGCGCAGCTTCGCGACTTCCTCAGGAGACTTATGCATCCGCAGCTCACGCAGCCAAGGGCCGACATCGAAGCTTGACGAGAAGGAGAGGGCTTCTTGCAGCGCTTCATAGCGGGCCATGGACAGATTTTCTTTCTCAAGACCCAATGTTCCGATCTTGCCTTGTACCTTTGCTGCTAATATCTGATAAGGATTATCGGTATCCTGATGCGTGATAATATCGGTAATATCCGCCGCCGCACAGGCGGCTTCTTCATCGAGGGCCGGAACGAGCAGGAATGGCTCATGGCCAGTCTGCAATATGGCTCCCAGAAATCTCTCATGGGGGTCGCTCAGAAAGCCCGTTAAGTAATA
The DNA here is from genome assembly GCF_013393165.1 of Paenibacillus sp. 79R4. Classification (NCBI taxonomy): domain Bacteria; kingdom Bacillati; phylum Bacillota; class Bacilli; order Caryophanales; family Paenibacillaceae; genus Paenibacillus; species Paenibacillus sp. 79R4. The sequence continues at coordinate 102,526 of NZ_QJOT01000007.1, forward strand.
TACATGTTTGGGATCCGTAATGAGCATGGTATCGATCCCGGATTGCTTCATATTTTCTTCAAGTCCGGACCATTTAGCGTTCATAAGTATTTGATACTTCCTTTCTGAGATAACTATTAAGAGGTAATTCAAAAATTCCACTTTGGATAAGGAAACCGATCGGGGCAAATTCAAGGCTGAGCGATCGCGATTCAGGGCAGGTATTCTTCCGAGATAGAATTTCTTCAACTCCGTGGATATTCATAAAACCTATATCTAACACGAAGTAACACGGAGAACCTATTCACCATCGAAGCTTGACTTGAATTCAACCGGGCCTAAGCGAATGCTGACGAGTCCTGTTTCCTCCAGTTATTATTATAGGCCAATTGAGTCATTAACGATAGTTGGCTGGAAGGGACCAGCGCCGAATAAAGAAGATGCTCAGGATAGTATCCCAAGCATCTTTTCTAAATATCTATGGATGAAGCCGTCGTTTTTCCTTGTCGGAAACATTCGTACGATTTGATGGATGAGCGGGGCAACGGCTGCGGAAGGCCAGAAGCAAAGAATCTATAATGCAGCTGTTCTTCTTGGAAGGACCTATTCTTATAATGAAGAACTTTGTTCTTCTGCGCTTATGATGTTTCTTGCGAAGCCCGCGGATATACGGGTATTGAATAACAACTTTGATAATAAAATTAGGGAGAAAGACAACTGCCGATGATCCGGATTGTTCAGCTATCGACAGTGGAGCCCTTCTCCTTTTTAATGAGGAATAGAGAATTCCCTAATGAACGTTGAACTTTTCAGGAGATAAAGGAATGTTGATTGAAAGTTATTTACATTTGCTGTATTCCTACATACAATGAGATTGTTATTCAAATTTTAGTTATTGGGAGGTTGCAAAGTGATCGCTGAGAGAAAGGACAAGACCAAGTTCATATTGTTCGGCTTGCTGCTCGGCATTCTAATGTCAGCCATGGACAATACGATCGTAACAACGGCGATGGGAACGATCGTCTCCGAGCTAGGCGGGATGGATCAGTTCGTATGGGTCACCTCCGCATATATGGTAGCAGTTATGGCAGGGACGCCGATCTTTGGCAAGCTGTCTGATATGTACGGACGGAAACGGTTTTTTATTTTTGGCATCGTAACGTTTATTGTCGGTTCAGTATTATGCGGAATTGCAACGAGTATCGTTCAACTCAGTATTTTCCGGGCGATTCAGGGGATTGGCGGCGGTGCGCTGATGCCGATAGCTTTTACAATTATTTACGATATTTTTCCGATTGAGAAGCGTGGCAAAATGACGGGCCTGATGGGGGCTGTATTCGGCACATCGAGTATATTCGGTCCGCTGCTGGGTGCGTTCATTACAGATCATCTCGGCTGGAACTGGGTATTTTATATTAATGTGCCTATCGGGATTGTCGCTCTCGGCTTGATTATTGTGTTCTATCATGAGTCGCTGACGCATGAGAAACAACGGATCGACTGGGGCGGGGCGTTTACGCTGGTCGGCGCTGTCATCTGCTTGATGTTTGCTCTTGAACTGGGCGGAGAGAAATATGCCTGGAGTTCCGTGGAAATTATTAGCCTGTTTGCCGGATTCGCAGTATTGTTCGCTGCCTTCCTGCTAGTGGAGGTGCGGGCCAAGGAGCCGGTTATTTCGTTCTCCATGTTCAAAATTCCATTGTATGCTACAAGCTGCTTGCTTGCGCTGTTCTATGGCAGTGTATTTATTATTGCCACGGTATATATTCCAATCTATGTGCAAGGGGTGTACGGCGGAACGGCGACCAATTCAGGGATTATTCTGATGCCGATGATGCTGGGTTCTGTATTTGGCAGTATGCTGGGCGGGATTTTAACCTCGAAAATGTCCTACCGCAGTGTAATGATGATTTCTGTGGTGTTCTTCTTAGGGGGGATATTTGCCCTGAGCACGCTAACTGGTGATTCCTCGCGTACTCTGTTGACCATATACAGTATTTTAACCGGGTTCGGGGTAGGTTTCTCGTTCTCTGTGCTTGGGATGGCTGCGGTTCATCACTTTGATGCCCGGCAGCGCGGGGCTGCTACCTCAACGAACTCATTCCTGAGATCGCTTGGTATGACGCTGGGCATTACGATCTTCGGGATCGTTCAGCGCAATCTGCTGGCCAATAATATGATCGAGGCGTTTGCAGGGATGGGGCAGTCCGGACAGAGCTTTGGAGATACGAGAGATATGTTAAGTCCTGAGAAGAGGGCTTTAATTCCAGCCCCGATATTGGAAAAAATAACCGGAGCATTGTCTTCATCGATCGCCCATACCTTCCTGTGGGCCTTGATTCCTACTGCATTATCCGTTGTTGTCGTCATTCTTATGCCGAAGGATCGGATTAAGCCCAAAGCGGTGCAAGCTGCTGAGGTTTCGAAACAGCATGTGTAGATCAAAGAAAGAGTAGCCCGCCTGGCTGTTGCCCCTGATCGAGCTCCAGTAGCTGAATCGACAGGGGCGCAGAAAAAGGCGGGCTTTTTATTTTACGGTGATTGTTAGAGCTGGTTATGATTCGTATAGATGCTGCAGCTCTTTTACTAATTGGGACGGCTTTCTTCCATAGAGGGCATCCACTAAATTCCGCGCTGCAAGCATCCCCATTTCCAGCCTGGTTTGCGAGGTAGCTGAGCCGATATGCGGCAGAACCACAACTTGATCTATCGTAAGCAGCGGGTTATTCGGGTCGACCGGCTCCTGCTCGAATACGTCCAGACCTGCACCGAAGATTTGCTTCTGGCGAAGGGCGTTAATCAAGGCGGCCTCATCTACTGTAGCTCCACGGGAGGCGTTGATAAATACAGCGGATGGCTTCATCATGGCGAATTCGCGTTCACCGATGTAGTGCCTGGTCTCCGGAGTTAACGGGGTCATCAGTACGATAAAATCGGACTCGCGCAGCAGTTCTTCTTTGGAACGATAGGCCGCATCCAAGGCTTGTTCAACAGCAGGCTTAGGATGACGATTATGATATAAAATGTTCATGCCAAATCCCCATTTGCCCCGCTGAGCTACCGCTTGTCCGATATTTCCCATGCCGATGATGCCTAATGTTTTGTGATGAACATCTATACCAAAAATATTCTCATCGTCCTTGCTGGACCAATGTCCGGCTCTAACATAGCGATCTAGTTCAGGGACACGGCGTGCTACAGACAGCATCAGGGAGAGGATTAAGTCAGCAACCGTATCATCAAGCACTTTCGGTGTGTTGGTTCCAACAATTTTACGTTCCCGCATCGCTTCCAGATCGAAATTGTTATAGCCGACGCTGATATTACTGACCGCTTTTAACTTTGGAGAGTGTTCCAGCAGTTCTTGATCGATTCGCGTTCCAGAGGTTAATAATCCTTCACAATCTGCCAGTTGCTCAAATAAGTACTCACGTGGGATGGGTTCCAAGCGATCCCATTTTTTGTAGCGGAAGTGCTCCGCAATATAACTTTCGACCTCGACGGGGATTTTTCTGGCGATATAGATTTGCGGTAACATAGATGGACCTCCTGTATCTGAGTTATATAATTCTTATTGTAACAAAAAAGAGGCTTCGAGAGCCTCTTTGAAGCTGAGAAACCTTGTACTTTAGTACAAGGCGGGTGCTGTTTGCTTAACGGTTATCAACTTTCTCCGGGTACATATCATGATTCATCAGTCGGTGCTCGGCCATCGCTTCATATTTCGTCCCTGGACGACCGTAGTTGCAGTATGGGTCGATGGAAATGCCGCCCCGCGGGGTGAATTTTCCCCATACCTCAATATATTTGGGCTCCATCAGCTTGATCAGATCATTCATAATGATGTTGACGCAATCCTCATGGAAATCACCGTGGTTGCGGAAGCTGAACAGGTACAGCTTGAGCGATTTGCTCTCAACCATTTTCAGGTCGGGCATGTAGCTGATATAGATCGTAGCGAAATCAGGCTGCCCAGTAATGGGGCAGAGGCTCGTGAATTCCGGACAGTTGAATTTTACAAAATAATCGCGGTACGGGTGCTTGTTATCGAAGCTCTCCAAAATTTCTGGTGTATAGGTCATGGGGTAGTTAACAGCTTGATTACCCAGCAGGGTGACATCCTGCAGTTCTTCTTGTTGTCTTCCTGACATAGAGGTATCCTCCTTAAAATATGAGTCATAGAATAAAGCATAATACGATCCGTAGTGGGCGGCGTTTAACCTTAGACTCCGCGTTTGTTGCCCCATACCAAGGCATGCAGCTGCGGCAGTACCCTGACGTCATTAAGCTCTGATGAGTTCATGACACGATCGATCAGATGCTCATAGCGCTCTAGCAAATCGCTGGCATGGTTCTGAGTATCCATGCGGCGTACGTCGGGATTGCCGACTTGTATATACATAGGTATATCAAAATAACGCTGATGTACCGCTGTGGCATAATTCAGATCAAGATCGTCGAATACGACCACCTTCAGACTCATACTATAGGAGGCAGGGCGATGGTGAAGTTTATTCACAATCTCGTCCAGCCTCGACCAGTCCGTCTCCATTCCGGAGCTTGGCGGCTTCGGGGAGAGGGTGACTTGTTCCACCTCGCCCAGCCAATCCTGCCAGCGTGAGCCTTGGGTTTCTATCGCTAGCGTAATACCCTGTTGATGGAGCAATTCAACTAGAGACTGCAGCTGCGGAAGCAGAACCGGGTTGCCGCCAGACAGCGTGACATGAGAGAAGCGTTCTTGCCCAATCTGTTGCAGTTCTGCCCAGATCTCCGCCGCCGTTATCAGCCGGATCGACTCCTTGGCACTTCCGTCCCAAGTGAAGGCTGAGTCGCACCAACTGCAATGGTAGTCACAGCCGGCAGTGCGCACGAACATCGTCTTCTGACCAATGACCATCCCCTCGCCTTGAACGGTTGGTCCAAAGATCTCCAGAACAGGAATCCGGGACTTTTTCACTGTGCTCATCAATACATCCACTCCCGTCTGGCCTCAGCATAGCTCGTTCCCGTCTCGTACAGCCGGACGAATTCTGTACGTCCGCCGAGAACGGAAGAACGATAGGCACCCGATTGCAGGGCGTTCTCCATCCGTTCAAACAACCAGACCACCATATTCTCGGCTGTCGTGTTCATTAACGGCAGCGTCTCATTTAAATAGCGGTGATCGAGGAAACCCTCGATCTCTTCCTTCCAGATCGTCTTGATCGCTCCGAAATCGACGGTAATGCCGATATCATTGGGGATGCCGCTGATGCCAAAGACCACTTTATAGGTATGTCCATGCAGGTTCTTGCATTTGCCTTCATAGGCATGCAGATGATGGGCAGCATCGAAGGTGAATTCCTTGCTCACTAATACGCGGCGCTGGTGGTATCGAAGCTGTTCATGCTGTATATCCTGTTCATATTTTTGCAGGCGGTCTACAATCCGAAATTCTCCAGGGGAGCGGCTCATAAAGACATCTCCCCTTGGCGCATTTCCAGGTATTTCTCCAGGCCGGATCTTCTTAGCTTGCAGGCGGGGCACATTCCGCAGCCGTCGCCGATGATTCCGTTGTAACAGGTTAATGTGCGTTCTCTGACAAATTCAAAAGCTCCCAGCTCATCGGCCAGCTTCCAGGTCTCGGCCTTATCGATCCACATCAGCGGGGTGTGGATGACGAAGTTGTAGTCCATAGCCAGGTTAAGTGTGACATTAAGCGACTTCACGAAGGAATCCCGGCAATCGGGGTATCCGCTGAAATCCGTCTCACATACACCGGTAACGAGATGCCGGGCGGAACGGCCCTTGGCGAACACAGCTGCAAAGCTCAGGAAGAGATGGTTGCGCCCTTCGACAAAAGTGCTTGGCAGCTCGCCTTCCTCTTGAACGATCGGCATGTCGCTGTTCGTGGGCGAGTTCTGCGTAATTTGACCCAGCAGACTCATGTCGAGGACGGTCAGCTTCACGCCCAGTTCGGCGGCGATTGCTTTGGCGCATTCGATCTCCAGCTTATGGCGCTGGCCGTAGTCGAAGGTGATGGCCTCCACTTCACGGAATTGCTGCAGGGCCCAGAATAGGCAGGTAGTGCTGTCTTGGCCGCCGCTGAAGACGACGACCGCTTTTTCATTTTTGAGCATAAAAAAACCTCTCATTCTCCTTAAATTTGTCATCGGAAGAAAGAGAGTTCTTGAACTGTATTAGCGTTTGCTCAAAAAGCCGGAGCTTTTTGAACAACCTCTATTACAAAAAACAAGCCCATGCGAAATAGAAGGCAGGGCGCCATTAGTTTTTTATAGAGGGAGTTCGCGAACCTCTCTCATGCAGCGTCTGCATGAACTTCTTCAATTTTGATGGCGGATACGCAGTCATTATAGCATATTTATATTAGGGAGGAATGTGATAATCTATGGAATCTATCAGATGGACACGTAAAATTCGAAAATCTATTTACAAGTAAACGCCGTTGAAACATAATGGAATATATTAACTAGGGAAGGGGACTCATCGATAATGATCAAAAGAATGAAATGGTTAGCGATCCCAATGGCATTGCTGTTGGTGATGTTGACTGGCTGCCAGGCTGTAGGAGGGCTTGATATCAACAAAGCGCTCGCGAACAGCATGAACCCGTTGTCCAGCGAGTCGAAGCAGAAGATCTCGATCGAACTCGTGCCTGCGGCCGGTATATCTGCTGAAGATCAGCAAATGATTGATCTGATCAATTCTTTGTATCTCACAATTGACAGCGGTAAAGTTCAAGATAAAACTACCGCCTCGATAAAAGGGTCTATTGGATTCCAAGGCAAGGAATTGCCTTATCAAATGTCCATGGACAAACATGGAATGGCGATTCAATTGGAAGGAGCCAAGCAACCGCTCTACATATCGCTGGATGACAGCGAGCTGGGATACCCGGATATGAGTCAATATGAAGAGAAGATTCAAGGCTTCTCTCAGAAGGTAGTCCAATTCGCTATCAACCATGCTCCAAACCCGACGAAGCTGTCCGTGAAGCAGGTGCAAGACAAAGTGAACGGCGAATCCTTGGCTTTGACGAATCTTCACGTTGAAGTGAATGGTGAAGAGCTATTGGCGATGGTTAAGCCATTCTTGACAGAGGTAGTGAAAGACGAGGCTGGTCTGAAGGAATTGATTAACGCGTTCTATGATACATTCTATCCGGTCTTCAGTTCGATGGAAGAAGAGGGGTATGATGTAGGAACGGATCTTCCGGTGGACTCCAAGGGAGCTGCTGTTGGAGCGATCCATGGCCAATTGATAGAGAGCCTGACTGAGTTCCTGAACAATTATGATGCCAGTCTGGAAGAATCGCTGAAGGAAGCTCCTGAGCTGACGACGGTACTTGGCAAAGATTCCACACTGAACTTGGATCTCTACCTTGATAGCAAACAAAATATTCGCAAGCAAAACCTGGATCTTGCCATTGCACTTCCTGCCGATGAGTATGTTCCGTTCTCGGCGATCAAGCTTCATACGGAGAGTGAGGTCTGGAATGTCGGCGCTGAAGTATTGATCGACAAGATCGATACAAGTGCAGGCGTGCTTGATATTACAGAGGGAGACTTTACTCCGGGACAGATGCTGCGCAATTTCGAAGGGGACTCCTTGGCGTATAAGACGCTCAAAAATGATTTGAAGATCACGGAGAAGCTGATCTGGCTCGATCCTGAGGATGAGTATGACGGTATCATTTCCAAGAAAAATGTATCCTTCGCTCCGCTGCGCTATTTGTCCGAACAACTGGATGCAGAAGTGAAGTGGACCAAGGGCTCTAAACAAATTGTTATTATCGATGACCTCAACGGCCGGGAAATTGTGCTGACTGTTGGTTCCGACAAAGCAACGATTGGCGGTCAGTCCGTTACAATGCCACAGCCTGTATTCGTTCATAGCGATGGTACCACCTATGTACCGCTGCGCTTTATTGCTGAATCGCTGGGCGCTACAGTAACAAAGGATGCGGATGGCTGGATTATTATTGAACGTAAATAATATTTGCCGTTAAATGAAGAAACAACCATAGTCCTGATTAAGGGATTGTGGTTGTTTTTCTTTTTGAAGCATCTGTACAGAACGGATCACTAAATTTGAGTATGGGGCGTTTATTTCAGCGTCTCCCATTTCATCCACATCTCTGGAGGGTTCATCGTGTATATTCCGTTCTCACGACTCATGAATTGATGCATGATGAACTCCCGGCGAAGGGTTGCAAAGTCATCATGGTATTGCTTGATGAATTCATTGATTTCCTTCTCCGTATAGCTCTGTCCTTGTGTAAGTCCGCTGATCATATGCTCCAGCACGATTAACTTCTTCTTCAGTTGAGCCGGGATATGCTGCAATCTTCCCGCCGATGTGAAGAAATTGGATAACACAGATTGTTTAAGCTTTTGATTTTGATCTTCCATCGGATGATCCTCTCCTTCGGGCAGGCGAGTAGCATTCTTATAAATGATGTTGGCCGTCGCGGTTCCATAAGCATTAATAAAATAGTGGTTCAATGAGAAGTAGATCGTATTCTTCTCGCGACGTTCATTGATCAGACTCGCAGCGCGAAGTTTGGCTGCATGATGCGTTATCGTGGCCGGTGTCACGAATAATTTCTCAGCCAGCACCAGTCCGTTCAATTCCCCTTCGGCCAGCAGGATCAATATTTTGATCCGGGTAGGGTCGGCCAATGCTTTATGGTAAGCAACGATTTTATCCAGTTGCACAGCTATCACCTCTGCCAATGTAGTGCTGTTAAAACTAATTTAACATACATCTAATTTAATATATATCTAATTATAAGTAAAGGATTCTTTTGCATATTTAATAAGAAACCGCCTGGCAAATAACTTGCCGGGCGGTATGGCTTCGATAACTTATTCGCTGATTATGGCTCCAAGCCGGATACGAGGGCCCCGTTCAGATAGACAGGAACGCGCTCCCAATCCGCGTAATTCGATTGGGTTGCATCATAGGAGTAGTCATCACTTTCAGCGTAATTACTCCAATCGGTCTTATTGAACCGAACTTGAATTTCCCCGGTATTTGCCCCAGGTGCAAGGGTGCCGGCCCCGGGGCCAAAGGAGACCTCCAGATAGTAATCTGCTCCGGCTGCCGGGCTGTTCAGCTTGACGAAATTGCCGATGATATTACCGCTGCCGAGCGCGGCATAGTCACAGTGGAATTCCTGCGGCTTGTCTCCATCGATCGTATAGTAATAACGAAATTTGACGTTGCTTAGAGCGATGGGCGTATCCCCGTTATTTACGATGCGGAATTGGGCGCGAATCTGATTATCGTTCGGATTGGTGTCATTTGTACGATATTGGAGGACCAGATCTCCGGCAGCAGGTACCGGAATCGCCTTAGGAGTCGCGCTGACCTCTGCGGAATACGGGCTTTCTCCAATGGCGTTCACTGCACTGATGACGTAATAATAGGTTGTATCATTCACGACGCTCTTATCCGTGTATGAAGTGCCGGTGATTGTCGCTATTGCCGTGTAAGGGCCGCCGCTTACAGTTGCCCGATGAACCGTATAGCTGTCTGCACCGGATGCTTTGCTCCAGGACAGGTCGATCTTGGCATCTCCCGCATTTGCTTTGGGATTAGCCGGAGCTTTCGGAGCAGTCGGCTCAACCGGACCGCTGCCGCCGCCTTGAATCAAGCGATCATATTCTGCATAGGCAGTGGCCATATCCACCTGAGCCCAGAAGCGGTGATAGGTGAATTCAGGCGCACCATTTTCCCACTTCTGTGTGCTAGGGTTCCAGGAGGTGTTGTATTTATTTAATAAATACGACCATGAGGAATCATTTTGGATGTTCGGGAGAACATCAATGTAGCTGGCATATACGCCATTTCCGCCCTTGGCCGGATCGGAAGGGACCGTATTGCTGCCGGGAATCGTATTGCCTTGTCCAAACGTGCCGCTCCATCCATTCGGGAAATAGATCTCCTTCGTGAAGTAACGGTAGTAATCGGCACGCGGTTCTGAAGTAGTTATGCCGATTCCGTCGTTATAGGCCCATGCCGTATCCAGCAGCGATTTGGCGGCCTGTTCGGCCTGGGACCCCAGGCCGGTATCATTGCCATTCTCCGCTTTAGTTGCTGCGGCGAAGAAAGTGAGGGCTTTGATGTAGCTGCCTAATACACCAACGTCCTGTCCCGGATTGTTGACTGTGACATGCAGGTTCGGATTGCCTGTATAACTGCCAAGGCCGTTCCAGGAATCCGGTTTGCCCTGCCATTCGAGATTGCTTGGAATCCAGAATTCGCCGGGAGCGGAGACCGTAGCGATTTGCGGGTTACTGCCGCCGAGCACACGGATGCCTTGGCCATCCAGGTAGTATCCCTCGCCATCCGTTACCGGACGCTCGTTCACAAATACATAATCAAGCGACCAGTCTACCCATTTCTGCGTAATCTGCTTGGCCATTTGGAAATTGGCCGAGCTTGTATCGCCGTTTGAAGCAAGGATATAGTACAGCTCGGCGATCCGCTCTACCGGCCAGGCTTGCATGCCGAACCAGTTGTTTGATGGAGGATCATGATAGACCGGGGCTTCATCATAGGCCATTTCATAGAATGTACTAGCTCCGGCCGGATAGGCCGCATAAGAACCATTCCAGCTATTCGTTGCTCCCCCGGCGATCGCTCCTTCGCTGGATTGCAGCCAGGTGTAGAATTCAAGCTGGCGGGAGAGGGAGGTCGCCCAGTCCTGCCCGGCTGTTGGAGAGGCTGGAATGAGCCCGCCGTCCGGATCGGATAAGGCGTAGGCTGCAACGACGTTCTGATAGCCTTGATGCGCGTGGCTTGCTCCGATGCGCCAAGCCCAGTTGCCGGTTTGTCCTAGCCCGCCGCCCCAGGCTGTGTACCAAGCCATCAGATAATGGCTGGCATCCTTGCCAGTACCGGCGGATGGGATGCCGTTGGCGGCGCTGCCGATTTTTTGGAAGTATTTATCGTACATGCCGTAGCGCAAATAGTCGCCCATTTTCTCCGCTTTTTGCAAATAAACCTCGTTATCATAACCCAGTTCTTTTGCCCAATACATGGCCTGAATGGCCCGGGCGTCGGCATCGGTCGCATTGGTATAACGCCACTGCGCCGCAGGAGCATTGCTCTCCTTGGTGAACAGGGTCATGAAGCCTTCCCCCGATTTGCCGAAGGTCTTGTCATCCTGAGAAGGGTGGGGGACCGCCTCCCATACAGATTCCTGCTCGCCTCGCTGGAAGGTGTTAACATATGCTGCAGTATGGGACGGATTAAGCAAATTCCCATACCCATACCAATTATCTACATCGACGAGCCAATGCATCAGATAGGTCTGGTTGTTCCCGTAGGTAGCCTTCAATTCAGCATCGAGCGGGTCCTTGCCAGGGGAGTATTGGCCGCTAAGCTGGCTGGGATATTGGTCCGGCTGTGCGTATTCGGCCGCGTAGGTAGCCGGACTATTAGGATCGTAGTAATTCATCGTTGGCTGCTCCTGAACACCATCGCCTTCGTTAATAGGGATAATATAAGTCTCCATATTGTCCCATGCTGCTTCGAGCTTGCTCCAGTCCTCGGTATAATAGCCGTACAATACTTCAAGCCACATCCAGTAGCTGTACGCTTCCGAGGTCGTCATATGCCCGTAGTTAGGCGCTTCGCTCATCAGTGTCTCGATGGCATGATAAGGGATTCCCTCTGCGGAGTAATAACCGTGGGAGGGATCTTTGATTTGCGCATATAGCTGCAGGAAGCGGGTCTCTTCCAGGGAAGCGGCGGAAGCTTTATTAGCACCCAATCCGAAGGCGCCTGTCATAAGTGATACGAGTAACGCGGCGGTCATGACGATCGATGCGGTTTTTTGGAATACGGTCGATTTCATAGTTGTCACCAACCTTTCTTCACATTATTTGAATCCTTCTTTGAGATATTCGTCTGTATAAAAATTAAGGCTCAATCCCCCAGATGAGTGTTCCGTTCTGATACAGGGTGGCTCGCTCCCAGTCCACATAGGACTGCTGGGTCCCGTCATAGGAGTAGTCATCGCTTTCGCTATAATTGCTCCAGTCCGTCTTGTTGAAGCGGACCTGGATATCTCCGCTGTTGGCTCCCGGGGCGAGAACGCCGGCTCCGCTTGAGAAGGAGAGCTCCAGGTAATAATCGGCTCCCGGAGCCGTCGGATTCATCTTAGTGAAGCTGCCGCTTACATTGCCGCTGCCCACATAGGCATAGTCACAATGGTACTCCTGCGGCTTGTCCCCATCGATGGTGTAATAATAACGCAGCTTCACATCGCTAAGGGCGATGCTCTCCGTGCCGGTGTTAACGATGCGGAATTGGGCGCGAATCTGGTTATCGTTCGGACTCGTGTCATTGACATGGTATTGCAGCTTCAAGTCACCGAGGGCCGGTGCAGGAGCCTCATTTGGTTTGGCGCTGGCCTGGGTAGAGGGCAGGCTGTTGCCGACGCTATTTCTGGCTATGATGACATAGTAGTAGGTCGTCCCGTTAGTCAGTCCGCTATCTGTAAATGACGGGGAGTTGACCACGCCGACAGTGGTATATGGGCCACCGTTGGTTGTGGAGCGTTGGATCAAGTAGTCATCTGCCGAGTAAGCCGCATTCCAGGTGAGCTGGATCTGTGCGTTGCCGGCCGTGGCTTTAACATTTTTCGGAGCTGCGGGTACCGCAGGTTGCCCCGGATTGCTTCCGCCTTGCGGCAGTTCGCCGAAGACATGTACGCCAGCATCAAAGACCGGGATATAGAGGGACTTGGCTGGTCCGGCGCTGTTGGACGGCATCCCTTGATAAGAGAAGTCATTGCTGTTATCCCAGAAATTCGTATTGAGCGGAGCGGCGATTCGGAATTGAACCTCCTTCTTGTATGCGGATTGCCCTCCAGGATAGATGGGGGTCCCTGAGAAATCTATCTTTGTATAGTAAATATGGTTGTCCGCATCATAGGGAAGCAGCGGGGAGACTGTGGCTCCCTGATTGTAGCCTCCAGCGGATACGGTAATGTCCTCCGGACCATAACCGGCTTCAACGGCTTCGCTAATGTCGATGTAATAATGGAATGACATCGCTTCGCTGGCGCGGGCCGGCCAGCCGGCACGGCTATTAAGCAGCGCGCGAATCTCTACGAAATTGCTGCCGCTGACATTCACGGAAGCTTCCACGAACATCTCGTCATCGCGGGGCTCGGGAGCCGGGAAGTTAGCAAGCGGCTGCTGTCCGTCGCCATGCAGAAGCATCATCTTCGCCAGCGCTCCGGTGAATCCGGCGTTGTAGTCGGTGGCCACTTCATTCGAGACATAATCGCTGATCGAGTCTGTATAAGCATCGTTGCTTCCAGGGCCGCCGACCAGAGCTCCATACAGGATATGGCGATGATTGGCCGGCAGGTTCTGACTATCTGCCCAGGAACCGTGAGAGGTTCGATGGTGCGGGTGCTGTGGAGCGTTGTTGCCATATCCAATCACATAACTGCTGTTGCGCGGATTATCTCCGAGCATGTAGAGAATTTGCCTTTCCGCAAATGAACGCGCGTTTATTCGCTTCGCAGAATCAGACACCCAATCGGAATACACAAATGAGATAAAAGCCTGGTTAGCTGCATAGCGCAGCGCCCCCCATTGGTCCAAATGGGCCAGTCCGCCAGGGGTATAGGTGACTCGTTCTCCGTTAATGCCGGTCGTCCAGAACTGAATGTTGCGTTCCACCGATGCTGTGAATTTCGGATCGCCGGTAATCCGGGCAAGCAGCAACTGGGCGCCATAGTGCTTGTCGTCCCAGGCATGTGTCCATTTGTAATCCCAGAGACCTTGCTGATTGGTTCCCCATGTATCGCTAGCCGTAATCGCTTTGTCCAAATAAGTCTGCTCACCCGTGGCAAGATACAGCCAGACAGCCCCCCAGCTCAACTCATCCTCATATCCGCTCCAGGAATTGTAGAACTGCTTGGCGTCGGTGATGCTGTCGGAATATTTACCGCGGTATTGATCGGCGAAATTGTACAATTGCCGGGCATGCTGCAGCAGCTTGTCCGAATATGCCGGGTCGCTATTCTTGAAGATGATGGAAGCAGAGGCCAGCGCAGCGGCTGTTTCACCAGCCAAATCGGAGCCAGGATGCGTTGCATCGATCTTATAGGATGGACGCTGCATTTGCATAACCTCGGCAGGACCCCACCAATTATGATCTGCCGTTCCGTTGCCGACCTGTCCGTAAAATTCATTGGGTGCAGTATGAGCCTTGATAAAATAGTCTGTTGCCCAGCGAATATTGTCTAATATCTCATCCAGTTGTCCAGCCTTCTCATACCCTTCGCGATATTCATATACCGACCAGGCCAGCATTGTAGCGGTTGCCGCCATAGGGAGGCCGAATTTGACATGGTCTCCGGCATCATACCAGCCACCGGTCAGGTCATGTCCAACATCCGCTCCGTCTTGCAGTCCGGAATCCCCGCGCCATTCAACGCGATTATCGGCTGGCAGCTTCCCGGACCTTTGCGCCTCATAGAAATAGATCGATTTCTGCAGGGCTTCAGCGTAATTGTAGTCGGCAGAGGAAGCGCTGGCGACAGGGGAAGATGGGGAGAAGCCCGAATATGCTGTAAGCGCTAACAAAAAACTGAATGATAGCAAGCAGCTTTTCTTGATCCATGTTCTCATATTGTCTTGTCCCTCCTTCATTGTAATTAACTAATTATGTGCGGGATGCTTGTTCCAGGCTGCGGGTTGCAGGTTCCAAGTAAGAGATTATGAGATAAGTTCATCTTGTGGCTTGGCAGAGGAGTAACTTAATTTATGACAATACAAAAAAGCCCGTTCACCTCACTTTCCGTAAAAGTAGGGGACGCGCTGTCTTAAAATATCGACATTTTTCTCTGGTCCTATCCAGAATATACCATATAGACATATATATTACTATATTTTACAGTAAAAAAATTCTATTATTTCCGAAAAACAGCCAGGATCCTGTTTTAATAGGATCGCTGGCTGCTCGAAAAAAAGCAAATTATGCTTGTTTGCTGCGCGCTTGCTGAATGATCTCCTGCTGAAGCTGGTCGAGCGTCTCAATCATAGTTTGTGAAGCGAGCTCCAATTCCATGATCCGCTTGTCAGCCTGCACATGCTGGTTGGATTGTATATAATCCATAGCTTCATTTGCTAGATGATGAACACTTTCGTGCCGTTCCCCTAAAGAGCGGAAGGCGGACAGGGAGGCCAGCCTAGGGTTGTCCTTGTTCTCCTTATGCCATTGAGTCAAGCGGCAAGGCTCTTGAATCTGGTTTCCTTGGTGATCGGCATGATTAAAGCCAAGTGCAGCATTGTATACCCACCAACGCAATAATAGATGATCTGTTTTCACGGTACGCAGTATTTGCGAATGGCTGAGCTGAGCGTTTATTTTAAGCGTTTTCAATCGTAAGGAGTCAACTTTGCGGCTTACCTCGTAAATATCCTTCCCCGTCGCGCTGGCGAATTGCTGAATTTCCTCCTGGTGACGCAGCAAAATGGAGGTGCGTTCCGTAATATCGCTGGTTGCTGCGGCTTGTTGTTCAACAATGGAGGCCACGTTGGCCGTGTAATCACGGAAGCCCTCAATGCGTTCCATAATCTGATCAAGACTGCCAAGCGCTTCGCTTGTTGTCTCTACGCGCTCAGCGATATGAGAACCCATCGACTTGGTCTCTTCTCCAATTTGTTTGGCCGTATCCGTGAATGCTGTGATCACCCCGGTAATTTGTCCAACAGCCTCCTTAGTCTGTTCTGACAGCTTGCGTACCTCGCTCGCTACGACAGCGAAGCCAAGACCCTGCTCTCCGGCTCTGGCGGCTTCAATGGATGCATTCAAGGCCAGCAGATTGGTCTGATTGGCGACATTATTGATTACGTCGATAATATCCGTAATATGATGAATCGATTGCAGAAATTGCTCGAAGTGCTGGCTGGAACGGGAGACATCCTGGGCCGTATCGGAGAAGTCCTGAAGCGCCTCTCGAACGGAATGCTCCACTTGCTTGGCCTGTCTCATCATGTCCTCGGATTGATCGCTTAGCTGAACGGAATGATCCGCTACCTCTTGGATCGAAGCAGTCAGTTCCTGAGCCGCTGAGCTGATATTTGTCGTCTCCTGCAAGGATAGGTTCACGGAATCAATCAACGGTTTTACTTTATCCATTTGAATCAATTCTTCGATGATCTGGCTGTTGGTCTCTATGTACTGGAAGTCGTGGGCTTCATTGTAGGCTTCAAGCACAAGCTGAGAATCCAGCATCAGTACGCGCTGCAAGGAGATGATAATCTCGGCGACTTCGCTGGCCCTTGAGAACTTGCGGACGATAGCCGGAATGAGAATCTCGTAAATTCTTGTATAAGCCCCGATAAACCATTCAGGCGACAGCTTGATTCGGTTATGGACAAAGCCGATTTTTTTACGGGAAATGACATATTCTTCGTTAAACTCTACTCTCGGGATTGATTTCAGATATTCAACAAATGTCTTTGACAGGCGTTCTCTTGTGCTGTGATCTTTAATGATTTGCAGCATTTCGGGGATTTGGAACAGTATATCGTAATTGCTATCGGTAATGGGCTTGGCCAGATTATCAATTAATTCGGTAAGCTTGCGCAGATTGTTCAGATCTGACTGACTGATTTGCAGGAAGTATAACTTCTGTTGAAGCGCTTGCACAGAGGTGAGTTCGGATTCGGAAAGAGCCACTGGCGCCCCGGAATCTGTTTTATGGTGCATACGGAACATGGTAATAACCTCTTTTCATATGTATTTTAGTAGGATTCCTGTTTTTTCTTCTGCTGGGATAAATTTCTGGATATCGCATAGAAAAGAAGATACTCACCTCATTATGGCAAGCATCCTCTCTTAGCAATCGTTGATTGTTATTCGGCCGCTTTGTTATTTTGCTGTCTAAGCAAATCGCGTATTTCTGTGAGCAAGACTTCTTCATTCGAGGGTTTAGGAGCTTCCTCCGCAGCGGGTTTGGCCTCTTCTTTGCGTTTGAATTTATTAATAGCCTTGATGAAGAGGAAGATAGCTGCTGAGATAATCAGAAAATCAATGACTGTCTGTAGGAATACGCCATAAGCCAGTTCTGCATCCCCAACCGTAAGCACCAATCTGGATAAGTTGACGCCTCCAAGAAGCATACCCACCAGCGGCATAATAACATCACTGACGAGAGAAGCGACAATTTTGCCAAAAGCGCCACCGATGACAACCCCGACAGCCAAATCAAGTACATTGCCTTTAAGCGCAAATTCTTTAAATTCTTTGAGTATACTCATTTATTCACCTGCTTGTGTAAAAATAATGATTCCTTTTTAAGAATCCATCTTTGGTAATATATCAATAAATGTTGGATTATGCAAGAATACTGGAATAGTAGGAGATTAATAATATTGAATATTTATTCATATAATAGTATTATAATTCAAAAATATAAAAGGGAGTGAAATCAAAATGGATAGCAGATCGATTGAGGAATTATCCTTGAATCATTGGCCGTCGTTATCGACGTTAGTGTATGATGGCTGGTTGCTGCGGTTCGCGAATGGTTATACGAAGCGGGCTAATTCGATAAGCCCGATCTATGGTTCAACCTATGATCTTCAGCGGAAAATGGATGATTGCGAGAAAATGTATAGGGATCAACGGCTTCCTGTAATTTATAAAATAACTCCATTTGTGCATCCGGTGAATTTGGACGAAGTGCTAGGGGAGCGGGGATATTCGCAGCTGGATATAACCAGTGTTCAGGTGCTCGATCTGGAGCATGTCAGGCAGCCGCAACTGCAAGGGGTGAAGGTAAGCGAAGAGGCTGACCCGGCGTGGATTCATGCTTTTTGTGCGATAAATCGGGTTAAGGAAGAACACAAAGCGACGATGGTCACCATGCTGGGCAATATCAAGGCTCGTAAGGCCTTGATCAGCTTATATGCTGATGGCAGAGCCATAGCTTGCGGCTGCGGAGTGCTCGAGCGGGGATATATGGGCTTGTTCGATATTGTTACGGACCCCGATTACCGCAATCAGGGTTATGCGGAACAGATGATTCTTCATTTATTGCAATGGGGCAAGCAGCATGGAGCCAGACACAGCTATTTAGCGGTGGTCGCAAATAATGCGCCTGCCCGGCGGCTTTATGAGAAGCTCGGGTACACGGAGATTTATCGGTATTGGTATAGGGTGAAGGGGATGGGAGAACGGGCAACTCATCGTTATATCCAAAAATAAAAACCTTTTATAGCATTGTCAATTGAGGCTTGGGAGTTTGTTGCAAGTAGTATCCCACTTACGGCTTCTTCCAAAGTATTGCAGGTTTCCCGTTGATGCTCCGGAGCGCATGTTCCTTTGAATGTTTTATATTGATAGCCTTCTAATTCTATTTTGTTTTCTTCAATGAAGTATGTATTTAACCATGCGTTTTTTTTAAGATCGGGAAAAGTTTGCGTCACAATATATTCGACATCCGTGCTTTCTTCCAAAAAGGCTGCTTCAAGCTCTTTCATTTTTTGCTTATTGATGATCTCAATTTCATCTGCAGCAATGATTAAATCTGCGTAGATCTTCCCATGCTCTTATATTTGTATATATTTCAACTGAGTCTTTCATTCATTCCCATCCGATGTATCCTCCTATTAATCAGGCCCTCCGGAAATCCGAAGGGCCTAAGAGATGAATCAAATTCCTAATATATATTAAGCTTCGACGGTCGCCTCGATATCCTCTGCTTGAACCTTCGGGGTTACTACCGAGACAAGCAGCTCATTTGTGGCCGAGATCAGGACGAGCCCATCCGGAAGCTCAATGTCGCCAACGTGAATGGAATCCCCAATTTCAAGATGGCTGATATCTACGATAATCGAACCCGGAATCTTGTCCGGGAAGGATTCGATTTCAATAAAGGTACTTTGGGTTTGGACGATTCCGCCCAGCTTTGTACCTCTCGGAGTACCAGCGAACTCGATGTTGACCTTGGTCCGTACGAGTTCATCCTTCTTGACACGCAGGAAATCCACATGAATATATTCCTGTGTTACCGGATCGCGCTGAATCGCCTCCAGAAGAACAGGAATCGAGTCATGATTTTCAAGATTCAGTTCAATAATACCGCCACTGCCTCGTCTTATCCATTTTCCGAATTCCTTCGTGGACAAATGGATGTTCTGATTTTCTGTGCCAGATCCGAATACAACAGCAGGAAGCCGCCCTGAATTCCTCAGTCGCTTCAATCCCGTTCGATTCATTGGTATACGTTCTTCAACTTGAAAACATGTTCTCATTATACTACACTCCTCTGAAATAGTTGGTATTCAATGCCCTCAAAATCTATCGTCTATATGACTACGGATTTCGCCCCCCGTAGCTGGGGAAGCATGAGCACCATCACATCACCCTCCTTAATACATTTAATGTAAAAAGTCGTATAAATACGCGCTAAGGCACTTCGTTCTCAGCGGAACGAAATGCCTTATTAATAGGTACGATAACATAGAAAAATGGTTCTGTCGACCACATACTGGTTTAATATGGAATTTTTCGGCTGCCGGTTTTCATTCGTTCAAATTTTTGCTAATATGAAAGCATTAGTGCTGTATGTGACTGGCGAAGCAAGTGGAATTAACCACGAGGGAGCATGCGGCTGATAAACGATTCCGTTCGCCTGGGGAAAAGTATCTTCGATTGTCTCGTCCATTTGACGGGACGCTCGTGGATGCTTTTTTTGCTTTTTTGTCAGTAAGTAGATGGATTTGTCCAATAAAATGATGGAGAGGATGTTTGGAATGACATTGCTTATGAAAGCAAAAGTGGCGGCGGATCAAGTACATGAGACGATTCGGGCCAAGGTGGAGGAACTGAAAACCAAGGGGATTCAGCCACGTATGGCAACGATTTTGGTTGAAGGAGACCCGGCCTCTGCCTATTATGCCAAAGTCAAGCAGAAGATCGCCGAGAAACTGGGCGTTCAGTTTACACTTTATAATTTGCATGCCGAGGTCACGGAAGCAGAGGTGCTGCAGCTGGTTGCGGAGTTGAATCAGGATACGAAGGTACATGGGATTATGTTGGAGCTTCCTTTGCCCAAGCCAATTTCTGCCGCAAAAATCGAGCAGGCGATTTCACCACAAAAGGACGTGGACGGCGTGACACCGGCGAATAAATGGGCCGCGATGACTGGTGAAGCCGGACTTTATCCTGCTACACCCCAGGCTTGCATCAAGCTGCTTAAGCATTATGGGTATAGCCTGGCAGGCAAGAACGTTACTCTGGTTGGCCGGGGGCAAACGGTTGGAATGCCGCTATTTCATTTATTGCAGCGGGAGAATGCCACTGTGACCGTATGTCATTCGCGTACCCCGCACATCGCCTCGCATTTAAGTCATGCCGAGATTGCTTTTGTGGCCGTTGGACGGCCTGAAGTAGTGAACCAGCAAATGGTGCATGCAGACCTGGTTGTTATTGATGCAGGGATTAACGAAGCGGAGGATGGAAAAATGGTCGGGGATGTCGCGGCTGATGTAGCTGACCACGTTCAAGCGATATCGCCTGTACCGGGCGGTGTAGGTACATTAACGACCGCTATTTTGTATGAGAATCTGCTGAAGGCGATAGAGATTCAACGGGAGGAGGCTGGCAAGCATGAGTGAAATTACATGGCAGGATTCCATTGAGAGCTTCGTAAGCAAAGCCAGCAGTTCCAGCCCCACCCCGGGTGGGGGCAGCGTAGCAGCGCTGGTCGCAGTACTTGGCACCGCAATGACCTCGATGGTGGGCAATTTGTCGCAAGGGGAGAAGTTCGCCGTTATCGAACCGCAAATTTCCGCCGTGATGTATACGATGAATCGCTTAAATGAGGAGTGCAGGGAGTTATTTGATGGCGATATCGCATCTTTTAACAACTATATGTCCGCTTTGAAGCTGCCGAAGGAGACGGAGGCCGAGAAGCTGGCCCGTAAGCAAGCGATCTATGAAGCTGCGATCAACGCGATCGAAGTTCCGGTTCAGCTTATGGAAGTGTGCAGGACCGGTATAGAATGTGCTTATAGCATCGCAGAGAGCTCGAACAAAAATGTCATCTCCGATCTCGGCATCAGCGCCATTTTGTTCGAAGCAGCCGCTCAATCGGCTTTACTGACCGTTGAGATCAATTTAGCCTCGCTGAAGGATCTGGAATTGAAGCAGCAGTATGCCGATAAGGTGTCCACATTAATGCAGCAAATCAGCGATTTGAAGAATAAAGCGTCGCGAATTATTCAGGATCGAATCGAGGGTTGACCCTTTAGAGCGGCCCAGTCAGGCTCGCGAATTTGCGGCTGCCTTCCCCTGGCGTGGCGTAAGGGGAGCAGTCCTTTTTAGTCTTTTTTTGGGGTTGCCTTTTTGGTTGCTTTTAGGTTGCCTTTAGGTTGTCTTTTGGGCTGCCTGGGTGGGGCGCCCAGTCTGGGTTCCCTGCCTTCAGTACACTAACGGAAGCCACAGCCCTTATTTCGAAGATTTCAGCCATTATACAGATTTAACGGAAATCTGTGCCGCTATTACCTGCCGATTAGCTACAATTCACAATAAATCCCCTTAATAAGGTCGCTCATTTCCGTTAGATTTTCCAAAGCTGCTTTTTCGACCCAATAGCGTCCCTCATTTCCGTTAGAACTTAAACCAACTAGAGCCACTCATCAGCTGCAACATTTTGGCGTCTGTATATCGATAGTAGCAAGCATGTGATCCTAAGGTGAATGTCCCATACCATATTCTGTGTGTCGTAATCAGAAAAATGCTTTGTGTACCTTGATGAAATCATAAAAAAGAGGGCGAATCTTAATCCGCTCTCTTTTTAATCGGTACATACAAATCCACCTTGCATTTACCTTCAGGATCGGTGGCCGGGTCGTTCATGCAGAACTCCAGACACGGCCTCTCATCAGGCTCGTATTCGCTGTTCGGAAGCCATTGCGCAAATATACTCTGGTAGGTGATTCCGAGCTTATCAGGTGTATCATAGAACTGGAACAAAGCGTTCAGTCCGCCAGGCAGCTGCTTGAAGCTAATGCCAACCCGCTCTTGCTTCTTGAAATGAGCGGGCAAGGTGACGCAAGCATCATAACGGCAAGCGAATTCGTCTACGGTACCCGGATCATCCAGAGAAATTCCGATAAAATATTGATCGGCAGGAGAGAGGCTATGTTCACTTGCCCAGCTCCCAATTTGAGCCCATGCATAATGGGTGTCCAGATAGCTGCCGACATGTCTTGCATAAGCTACCTCATACTCGGGTAATTCTTTGACAGATATATTCATATTCCAGATCCTCCTTAAAAAGCTGCTTTCGTTACTTCTATAGTAACTAAGAGGAGCTGTGATCTCTGCCGGAATATTGCTGGAATCTTGCGAGAAATTGCGATGTTTATAGTCGGCTCTTATCTCGCTAGGGGTCTTGTTATAGTATCTCTTAAAGGCCGAATTAAAGGTAGTAATCGAGTCGAATCCGCAAAGCTGGGCGATATCCGTAACGCTTGTAGTAGTGCTAGTCAAGTACTGGATCGCTTTAAGCAGACGTATCTCGTTGACATAGGCAATAGGCGTCTTGCCCACCATCGAAGTGAAAATTCTGCTGAAATGATACTTCGAGAAGTTGGCGTATTCCGCGAGTTCATCCAGCGTCAGCTTGCGATCGCTATGATCCTTAATGTATTGAACAACCTGGTTCATTCTTTCTAAATAATCATGATTCATCGTCGTTATTCCTTTAGATATAATTGCAGGGCAGGGCAAACTTATAAATCAGTTTCATAAAATAGATTCGCGCTGATTTTCAGCTCTTTACTAAAAATGATGTAAATAAGGAGCTGCCTGGCCCGGCGGGCGTAGCGCCAGCATTATTCCCTATGCAGAATGTACCGTCCTTGTGAAATTCAAGAACAGCCAGAATCAACTCAGATGACATTTTCATCAAGATGGACTGCGTCAACTCAACCAATGATCAGGAACCCTTAAGCCATGAGGTAATCGGGTGTCTTGATTGCCTTTTGCGGAATTCACCTGAGCTTGACTCAGGAAAATACATCCGATCAGATTAGCCCCCGATAAATCAGCATCTCGCAAGTCGGCGCCGATGAAATCTGCTTTTCTTAGGTCAGCATTGTTCAGATTAGCCGCTATCAATAATGCGCCCCTCAAATTCATACCTTGCAGATTAGCCCCCTTCAGATTAGCCCCAATAAGATCGCGGTGTGACATGTTGTCCTGGCTGCGCTGAACATGTTCTGTGCGAACAAGTTCACTGGTATGTATGAGCAGAGGATTCACCATTGCGCGATGGCTGGATATATCGAGGTTCAGAATCTCCGCCGGGCTAAGTCTGGTTAAAGATAAAGTCAGCTCATAGATATTCAACAGCTCGTTCTTAATGGTGCGTGTTTCCGCCAAGTCCAAGGCTTGATTTAAATAGTAGAGCATCTCGTGCAATTGTTGAACAATGGGGAATACCGCATACATTTCTGTGGATAGCACCGTGCTATCTCTCCAGTCCCTGCCTTTGTAGATCTCCTGCGAGACATGCTGTCCTGCACCAAAGCATTCATAGGCAACACATCCGCGAAATCCTTTGTCTCGCAAATGCTCGTGAATGCCGCAGCGATGATCAGCCCCCAGGTTGCGGCAAGGAACCCCATCTGCTTTGCTATATGCAAAATCCGCAGATTTTGCGTACGGTAAGGCCACACAACATAATCCAAAGCATTGTTCACAATTAGAATATAGATTGCGGTTCATGAAGAACACTTCCTAGTTAAAATTTACACTACTATTGTAATGGAATATTTTATTCCCACCAATGCTTTTTCTCGATATTCCTGCATCCTACAATTTGGCGTTTCCAGGGACGGTGATTTTAATATCATTAATCGAACCTATAAACCAATGATTCCTACCAACACAGGATAGCCCATGTAATGAAGCAGAATGTTTCTATATTTTAACGCTCAGCGCCTTCCCAATCCCCACTTGATTTCTTTGCGAATCTATCATCCTCGACATCATCAGGAATAGGATTAATGCTTCAATGATAAACAGGACGAAGGGAATCACTCTACTCATCAACTTATTGTTATGTATAGCGTGAGTTATTTGCGCATCGTTGAAAGTTCGCTCTTTGCTTACTTGATCCCAATAGGGATGAAGCTTGGACTGAGCCTTAAAAACCTCGGCTATTTGTTCATTATCGTAGTCTTTCTCAGCCTCTATCATGAAAAAGCTGTCTATGATTCCAGGAATCGCCTCCTGGGTTATGTAAGCTACTCCATAGCTTTTATAATCCTGGATTCCGTTCTCTTTGGTGTATTCAACATTCTTAATTAAGCCGCTAATGATAAATTCCAAGTTCTTTTCATTCGTGTTAATGGTGATTTTATCACCCACTTGAATATGATGTTCCTTGGCATAATGGGAATCCAATAAGAGGTCATCTTTTTTTGACGGCATATTGCCCTTAAAGATTGCAGGTGTATTGATTTCATTGGTGGCGGGAAGCGAATAAATTTTTAGTGTGGCCTTGTCATTCTTGAAGACCTGCGTGGCATCCAAGGTGTAATGTCCCTCCATTTTATGAATACCTTTAATTTTGTTCAAATCAGCTATACCATCCTTGGATATACGGGTGTAATGGACATTCAAGTCGCTTAGATGGTGTTCAGCAAAGTAATCCTCTGTGCAGCCGCCAAGATTGCCGCTCAAAGTGATTAGTCCGGTACAAAAAAATGCTCCTACTGTGATAACCAGGACAAAGGCTGTAAGCTGCCCGACAGAATGATTGATATCTCTCAATAATTTGATGAATAATCTTATCATTACCACTCAATCCCTTCGACACTTTGTTTCCCCTTATTCGCCGTAATGCTCTCTATCCGTCCGCTCCCCTTGAATATGGAGAAATTCATTCCATTCAGAGCTTTCATAGATATTTCTCCCACTTTGTATTCTTTTGTTGCATCCTTTAATTTGACGAATGGATTCACTCGCTACGGCTCCTCGTCGGGTATTTATTCTAGTATTCATAATATACCGATCGGAAAATGCTGCATCATGCAGCCGATGTATCTTGCTCTCCGTCTCGGGAAGGAGATTAAAAGGCTGCTGCTCTTGCAAAAGGAAAAGAAAACCGGCTCCAAATAGGAACCGGCTTCTGTGTAAATTTACTTCTTGCACGTATTAATCTTCAGGAAACAATCGTATATCATGGGACTAAATACTCATAAATGCACTACCGATAAATCCCTGGCTATAGTAATATACTATTAAGACTAGCCAGATTTGGAGTGAACATGGTTGAAGAAGTTCTTTTATTTTTTAGGTTATTGTATATTATTGTTTGTTCTCGTCGCGAGAGGACTGCATTATACGGGGAAAATCATTTCGCACAATAAACTGAAACCGATTACGAATCAAATTGTAGCCGACCTTAGTTATTTGGCTGAAAATGATAGTTTTAATCCTACAAAAGAATGGATAAATCAATACATAGATCAGTTATATAATTCAAATATCATTAACAATAGGGAAGACATTGAAATCAGAATTTCAGAAATCGAAGACATGTATTTCATTGATGCTTACTACAGGAAATATACAGACCTATTAACTTTGCATGCACATAGCAGTAACAAGGGTTTTTTGGCCAGCCCTGTATCTGGAAATATAACTGTATCCAATGAGAAAGAAGAAACGTTCTATGAAGATGATTCTGAGCAAATCGTAAATGCACCGCTCGAACCTATAGAAAACCATGGGGATATTCCCGTAGATCATCAGATTTCATTAGATGCCTCAGCGTCCAATGCTGCTGATGATGAAGATGAACCGGGATCGGATTATTTTACGCTGCGAGACAGCTTGCCATTGCTTGAGGCAGTTTATAATAGCGATACAGAGCAAGTACTGACACTGCTCAAAAAAACAAATATAAACCTACAAGATGAAAGAGGATTTACTCCTCTAATGATCGCTGTCCGAGTTTGGGATACCGAGATGGTAAAGCTGCTGCTAAACAAAGGGGCGGACCCTGATTTAAAGGATGAAGAGGGATGGACGGCTCTTATGCTTGCCGCAGGAGAAAATAATAGTTCTTCGGTAGATGGTCCTGTTGATGGAGATAGTGATCTGTATGAGATGATGGAATACCTCTTAGATAGCGGCGCAGACCCCAATGTTACTAATCTTGATGGGTACACCGCATTAATGTGGGCAGCCCAAAGTAATGATGTCCGCATTGTTAAATTATTGTTGGATCATTCTGCTATTCCGGGTATAGTTGCATATGACGGGAACACGGCGATGAAGAATGCACAGATGGTGGAAAACAGGTCTATTCAGTCACTACTCATTCAAGCTGAAATAAATGAATGATTATGGTAAGCCATTTGGCGGAATTCGTGCTGAAAGTTCCAGTGGTATGATCCCCTTCCAAGTAGACACTCGGATGAACTTCCCTGTTAATGGAGTTTGAAGTGCCCCTGGAAGGGGATTTTTTTATGGGGATAAAAAAAGGACGTTGTTCTCTTAACGTTCCATCAGAGAGTTCATGATACTAACAATGCTTTGTTTACTTATGGGCTCAGCATGCCCTACAACACAAATATCAAAATCAAATCCTTCTATCGCAGCCATTAAAGAACGCAATTTCTCTTTATTCAAGTAGCAATCATTATAATAATCCACGCCAACCGCATCGCCTATAAATAACACTCTTTCTTGGGGGATCAAGATGCAGACGGAATCCTCGCTATGCGGTGAGGGAAGATGATGCAATTCTGCAGTAATGCCGCCCAGATCGATTTCCAAATATCCGTTGAAGGAGATATCGGAGGTTACCACTCGTATTTCCGATAATGCAGGGTATTCATTCCGGATACAGGTATCGGCAAATTCAATCTCTTCGCCTGCTTCCAATCTCATTTTCATTGCAGAATCTGTCCATTCCCATTTCGCGATCTCCGCTAATTTATCATTCGTTTTTTGATGGGCAAGGGTAGTCCCCTTCACGGCATGCATTCCAAATGTGTGATCCCAGTGCCAATGCGTAATGGCAATGATCTCCGGGTTTCTTAAACCTTCATTGCTCACGGCTTCATTAAATTCTTCCACATGATTTTTGGAATTGCCTGAGTCTACCATTAAGGAACGTTTTTGCCCATTGATATAACCAAGAACCGGCCTGTCCGATTCTTTGCTGAACATCGTATAGAATACATGATCCGTTATGCGTCTTAGTTCCATAAAACAGTTCCTCCAATATCGTATAAATTACACCCTTAGCGAGCCGCGGAATCCTCTGCTGGCATAGTAAGAATCCGCACCGTTATGATACACAAAGACCTTTCCGTAACGGAAATCGCCAAAAATGGCGCCGCCATGTGATCTGATGTCCGCAGGGGTCTTTAGCCAGCTTGATGTTTTTGTATCAAAATTTCCAAGTTTCTGCAGTTCCCTGTATTGCTCCTCCGTTAAAAGCTCTATGCCCATGGAAGCCGCCATATCCATCACGCTGTTTTCCGGCTTATGCTGTTTTCGAGACTCCAACGCTTCACGGTCATAACAAATACTTCTGCGGCCTTTTGGACTTTCCGCTGCGCAATCATAAAAGATGAACTCATTCGTCTCCGCATCGTAGCCAACAACATCGGGTTCTCCTCCGGTGAGCTCCATTTCATGAAGTGACCACAACTTCTCCGCGTTAGCTTCCAGCTTGGTTTGTACTCCAATCCATTCAAGATCTATATGACGGTCCATGCTGCTCTGAAAACGGACCTTTAATGCCTGAAGCAGTTCTTCACGCTGCTCCGGGGATAATTGCCTTTTCATCTTTTCCATAATAAAAACCTCCTCAAATGAGATGTTACGAGTATTAACGGGCCGGCCGAACTGAATACATTATAACAATAAGTCATTGCCAAGGGGAGAATTCACACTTGTTTTAATGAAACATAACTGCCTTCTTTCACGTATATCCCTTTAGTTTCATAATTTTAACCAAGAAAACGATAGAGAAACCTATAGACTATCGTAGAGGATATGTGAATGCCGAATATGAAAAAGCGAAGGTGGATTTTATGGCTGTCAGCTTTGGGGCTTATCGCGGCCATTTCAATGACAATTTTCTTGCAAATCATTATTCATTCTAATGTGCCGGAACTTGCAGAAGGCAGCATTGAGCAGCGGTACGCACAGCAAGGAAGCTACCATGTAAAGGTAAAAGAGGTTAAGAGTACGAGCGGAGAGGCTTTATATAGAATATACTACCCGGCATTTCAAGCGGACGAATCCTATCCTATTATTTCCTGGGGGAATGGAACAGGCGCCACGCCGGATCGCTATGATGGGCTCTTGACACATCTGGCAAGCTGGGGATTTATTGTAATAGATTCCTATAGCCAAACAACGGGAACAGGACGTGAAATTGTCGAGGCTATTGATTATTTGAGGAAGGAAAACGGACTAACAAACAGCTTGTTTTATCAAAAAATACAAATGGAGCAAATTGGCGTAGCTGGACATTCTCAAGGGTCTACCGGGGTTATTAATGCTCATACCAACTACAAAAGCGGATCGTTGATTAAAACGGTTGTATCCATTGCTCTCCCGGATTTGAAGCACTGTGATCCAGAAGATGTGTACGATACTTCGCGTATTACCGTTCCTTTTCTCGTTATGGGCGGTACACGGGATTTTATAATCTCACCGCTATCAACCAATCAATCAGCCTTGCATACCGCTAACGCAAGCACGCCTGTGATGATGGGGATGGCCAAAGGTGCCGCTCATACAGCGATTGAAGGGGAGGGAGGCAATCATAGGGGATATTTGACGGCCTGGATGAGATTTCGGCTGTATGATGATCAGGAAGCTAGGAAGGCATTTTATGGTGCTTCGTCCGAGATGATGCATAATACAAATTGGGTGGACGTTATGCAAGCAAATATGGACGATCAATAATTTGAGCAGCAACAAAAAAACGGCGTATTTGCCGTTTTTTTGTTAGCATTATTATGGGACGTGGTGGCTACTTAATGAATTAGCAACCATTCCCTACAGGCATCTGCACGTAGTTGCAGTTCATTAAACAGCACGCCAGCATGGTAGCCGTCGCAAACGGCATGGTGGAATTGCCCTGACAAGGGCAGCTTTATTTTTCCATCGTGCTGAAAATATTTCCCCATTGTAAAGATAGGGAGCAAATACGTTCCTTCGTTATATATACATTCAGGTTAAAGCCCGTGAAACTGACCCACGGAATGATAGAAATGGAGAAGAGGTTTATCATACCCTTATCACATTCCTTCTAGAAGTGATCTACCGCTTCTATTTATCTGCACGTTATTTCAGTAGGCTGATATCTCTCATCTATTCTTTTCGAACCAACAGGGTTACGGCTTCCACATGACTCGTCTGCGGAAACATATCCACTGGCTGCACCCATTCCAGGGAGTAGCCACCGTCCAGCAGGTCCTTGCAATCTTTGGCTAAGGTAGACGGATTGCAGGAGACGTAGACGAAGCGCTTCGGCTTCGTGCGCAGCACCGCTTCGATGAAGCGGGAATCCAGACCGGTGCGCGGCGGGTCGGCGATGATCACGTCAGGGGAGAAGCCGTTCTTCACCCAGCGCGGCAGCAGTTCCTCGGCGTAGCCTTCGTAGAAGGCGGTGTTGGAACGCCCATTACGAAGCGCATTAGCCTTGGCATCTTCGACCGCTTCCGGGATCGATTCAATTCCGCGCACCTCGCGCGCATAGGGAGCGAGCCACAATCCGATCGTACCCGTGCCGCAATAGGCATCGACGACCGTCTCCTTGCCGGTTAATCCGGCGGCAGCTCTTACCATCTCGTAGAGCTTCACGGTCTGCAGCGGGTTTAGCTGGAAGAAGGCGCGCGGAGACAAAGTGAATTCCAGATCGCCCAGCGATTCCTGAATGCTATCCTCGCCCCACAGGCTTACCGTCCGATTACCGAAAACCAGCGAAGTGTTCTTCGGATTAATATTCATAGCGATACTCGTCAGTCCGGGAATCGCGAGCCGTAATTCCTTGATTAATTGTTCTTGCTTCGGAAGCTTATCGCTGCTCGTCACAAATGTGATTTGCAGCTCTTCAGACTGAAAGCCGAAGCGAACCACAATAGTACGAACCAGCCCCTGATTGCTTTTCTCCTTATAGACAGGAATTTGCAGCCGCTGCAGCACCTTGCGTGCCTGGTCTACAGCTTCATTCACCTTCGGATGCTGAATCGGGCAACCGGTAATATCGACCAATTGATGGGAGTCAGCCGCATACAGGCCGGCGATTATGCCATCCGGACCCATTCCCAGCTGCAATTGCGCCTTGTTCCGGTATCCCCAGGGATGATCCATGCCAAGCATCGGCTTCATCCGGACATTTTCAAGACCGGCATAACGCGAGAAGGCCTCGCGTACGATGTCTTCCTTCGCAGCCATTTGCCCTTCATAGGATAAATGCTGGATCTGACAGCCGCCGCAGATGCTAAATACCGGACATGGGGCGTCAACCCGATAAGCCGAACGCTTTTCAATGTGCTTGATCTCGGCTCCAATGTATCTCGGTTCTACTTTGGTGACCTCCGCCTTGATGACCTCTCCCGGCAAGGCCCCGTTAATGAATACGGCTTTTCGCCGGTAATATCCGACCCCTTCGCCATTAATACCCAGCCGTTTGATCGTTACGACGATGCGGTCTCCCGCACGCAGCTCCTCCGCCGAATCGCGGCTGGCAACTCGGTCCGGGGCAGGGCGCTTTGGCTTCGGGTTATTTTTAGAATTCGGTTTTGAGCTAGGGTTTGCTTTATGATAGGTTTTGCCTTTCATCTTAAATCTCCATCCTGGATCAGTTTGTTTAATGCAAATGATACAGTGTAGCGTGTCCAGGGTCAATGAAACCTCTATTTAATGCAGTAAGAGGCCTCATTGCGGATTGA
The DNA here is from genome assembly GCF_013393165.1 of Paenibacillus sp. 79R4. Classification (NCBI taxonomy): domain Bacteria; kingdom Bacillati; phylum Bacillota; class Bacilli; order Caryophanales; family Paenibacillaceae; genus Paenibacillus; species Paenibacillus sp. 79R4. Next base: position 133,488 of record NZ_QJOT01000007.1, read on the forward strand.
ATCGGTTGCCCAATTGGACAAAGCCCAGTAAACTTAATGAATAGAAACTGGGCTCCGCGATTCAGCGTGAGCAGGAACGGTGCAATAAGGAGATATGTTATGAAAACAGAGTTGCAAAGTATGGAAGAGGCCAAGCAATTGCTGCAAAAGTATTACGGGTATCCCGATTTTCGCGAGGGCCAGCGCAAGATCGTAGCGAGCGTGCTGTCCGGGGCGGATACGCTTGGCATTATGCCAACCGGAGGCGGAAAATCGATCTGTTATCAGATCCCGGCGCTAATGCTGCCAGGGCTTACGCTCGTTGTCTCGCCGCTGATCTCATTAATGAAGGATCAGGTAGATGCATTGCTGGCGGCAGGGGTATCCGCCGCTTATATTAACAGTACCTTGTCCGGTAAAGAGGTCAATGAACGGATCCGCGCTGCCAAACGCGGTGAGCTCAAGCTGCTCTATGTCGCGCCCGAGCGGCTGGAGCTCGACTGGTTCCGCGAGGAAATGAAGGAACTGACCATCTCGATGCTGGCTGTCGATGAGGCGCACTGTGTATCGCAGTGGGGGCATGATTTCCGTACAAGTTATCTGGCGGTTACGCCTTTTGTCGCTGAGCTTCCACGCCGTCCAATTGTTGCAGCCTTCACGGCGACGGCTACCCCGGAGGTCATGGACGATATGATCGGATTATTGAAGCTTCATGATCCGTCTGTGTTCGTAACCGGTCTGGGCCGAGACAATCTGGCCATGTCTGTGCTGCGCGGGGAGAACAAGCGGGAATTTGTACTGCACTACGCCAATACTCACGGTAGCCAGCCGGGCATCGTATATGCCGCGACGCGTAAAGACGTGGACGATCTGTATGAGCGCCTACGGGCAGCGGGGATCCCGACGGGGCGTTATCATGCGGGCTTGCCCGATCAAGAGCGGGAGGAGAACCAGGAGGCTTTTCTCTATGATGATATTCGCGTGATGGTCGCGACGAATGCTTTTGGCATGGGAATTGATAAATCCAATGTCCGTTATGTCATTCATTATAATATGCCCAAGAACATGGAAGCCTACGTCCAGGAAGCGGGTCGAGCCGGGCGGGACGGAGAGCCAAGCGAATGCATTCTGCTGTTCAGCGCCCAGGATATTATGACCCAGAAGTTTCTGATCGAGCAAAATCCTCAGGATGAGACGCGCAAGCACAATGAGTACCGCAAGCTGCAGCAAATGATAGAATATTGCTATTCTGCCAAATGCCTGCGCTGGGGAATGCTTGACTACTTCGGCGAGGAGCATGATCATTCCCCGTGCGGCATTTGCAGCAACTGCCGGGATGAGCGCGAGCTCGTAGATGCTACTACGGATGCGCAGATTATCTTCTCCTGCATCCATCGGATGAGAGAGAGATTCGGCGTCGCCCTTGTATCTTCTGTCTTAAAGGGATCTCAGAACAAGAAGGTGCTTCAATACCGCTTCGACCAGCTATCTACCTACGGTATGATGCGGCGGCGGACAGAGAAGGAGATCTCCGAGCTGATTAACGTATTGATCGCCGAGGGATATTTATCGCTGTCTGAGGGCCAATACCCGGTCGTGAAGCTTGCGCCGCTAGCCATTGATGTACTAAAGGGCAAGCAGCAAGTGATGCTGCGCGCGCCGGAAGCCCCTCAGACAGCGGCTGCGGGAGCGAGCGGTGGTACAAGGCGCCGAGGCCGTAATTACGACGATGGGCCATCGGCGGTGAATGAGACGGTGTTCGAGCAATTGCGTCTGATTCGTCGTGATCTGGCTGAGAAGGAACGGGTTCCGTCCTACATTATTTTCAATGATGCGACCCTGCGGGAAATGAGCGTAGTCTGTCCGACATCCGAGACGGATATGCTAAGAATAAAGGGCGTCGGCGAAGTGAAGTTCCGCAAGTATGGCGCGCCTTTTCTGGAGTTTTTTCAAAATATGGAATAGGGTTGTGAACCAAGCATGAAAGTCATCTTAACGACACTAAACGCAAAATATATCCATACCTCTTTGGCGATCCGCTTGCTCAAGGCTTACAGTGGCCATGAATTCGATATCGATCTGGTAGAGTACACAATTAAAGATCCGGTGATGAATATCGTGTCTGATCTATATCAGCGAAATCCGGATGTGATCGGGTTCTCCTGTTATATCTGGAATATGGAAGAGACGCTCAAGCTTGTTGATTTATTAAAAAAAGTGCTGCCCGACACGTTCATCGTGCTTGGCGGTCCCGAGGTGTCGTACGATACGGAATACTGGATGAAGCGTTGTCCGAATATCGACGCGATCGTAATGGGGGACGGGGAAGAGACGTTTCACCACTTATTGCAGGAACTGTCGGGTGAACGCAAGCTGCATTTTGTATTTGGAGCGGCGTATCGTAAAGGGGATGAGGTCATCGTTAATCCGGGACGACCGAAGTCGGACCTCAACACGCTGCCTTCACCACATCGCTTTCCCGAGGATCTTCCGAACCTCAGCAAACGGATCATTTATTTCGAGACGAGCCGGGGGTGTCCGTTCAGCTGCCAATTTTGCTTGTCCAGTATCGAGGTTGGGGTACGATATTACGATATCGAGCGTGTGAAGTCGGATATTATGTATCTGATTGATCATGGGGCAAAGGTGATCAAGTTCCTCGACCGGACGTTTAACATTAACCGCAGTTACGCGATGGAGATGTTCCAGTTCCTGATTGATAATCATCGCGGCTGCGTGTTCCAATTCGAGATCACCGCCGATATTATGAGGCCGGAAGTGCTTGATTTTCTGGCCGAGAATGCCCCGCCGGGGATTTTCCGCTTTGAGATCGGTGTGCAGTCGACGAATGATCCGACGAACCTGCTGGTGAAGCGTCGCCAGAACTTCACCAAGCTGACGCGTACCGTGACCAAGATTAAGGAGAGCGGCAAAATCGATCAGCATCTTGACTTGATCGCAGGTCTCCCGGAGGAGGATTATGCGACCTTCCGCAAGACATTCAACGATGTGTTCAAGATGCGTCCCGAGGAACTGCAGCTCGGTTTCTTGAAGATGCTGCGCGGTACCGGGCTGCGTATGGATGCTGACAAATATGGATATACATTCATGGACCATGCACCCTATGAAATATTGAGCAATGATGTGCTTCCTTTCCGCGATGTAATCAGGCTAAAGCGGCTGGAGGATGTGCTGGAAAAGTATTGGAACGATCACCGCATGGATCATACGATCGAATATCTGATCACACAGGAATACGCGTCACCGTTTGATTTCTTCCAGGAGTTCGGCGACTATTGGGAAGAACGAGGCTGGCAAAGAATCGGCCATCAGCTGGAGGATTTGTTCTCACGGCTGTATGAATTTCTGAATCAGCGCGGGCTTAAAGAGCCTGAGATCGTGCTTGGCTTGATGAAGCTCGATTACTATTTGGGACATAAGTATAAGCCGCGCAAAATATGGTGGGAGGACCGCATGCGCAAGCATGAACGGAACAGCTACTTCAAGGCTCTGGCTTCCAGAGGGCTGGAACTGCCCGAGCAGCTGGCTGCCCGAAATATGGACGAGCGTGAGCTTATGAAATATGCGGTCGTTGAGGAGCTGCCATTCTCGCTTACCGAGGTGCTGGCAGGCAGCACGCCGGACGCCGCTGCGGAAGCCAAGCAAGGAAACGGAACACTGCTTATTGTTCTGTATCAGCAGGAAGCGGATGAGCGCCCGGTCTACTACTCGCTTCCATTAGCGGGGGCCACCGTTCGCTAAGTCTTATTTTGTAATCAACAATCGTGTATAATCGCCTACTTCCCTGTGGACATAGAGGCTATCGTGTTTAAGCTTTGGACAAGTCAAGTCGCTTGAAAAGGAGAATCGTGTATGAAAAAGATTATGCCGTTTCTAATGTTCCAAGGCAATGCTGAGGAAGCGATGAATTATTATACCTCGCTAATCGATGATTCAGAGATAACTCATATCGTGCGTTATGGCCCTGGTGAATCCGGGGACGAAGGAAGTGTTATGCAGGCTGTATTTGCGCTGAAGGGACAGGAGTTTATGTGCATCGACAGCAATATCAAACATGAATTCACGTTTACGCCTTCTTTTTCGATCTATGTGACTTGCGATACGGAGGAAGAATTGAGCTGTCTCTATGATCAGCTATCTTCCGGCGGCAGCGTACTCATGCCCCTTGGGGACTACGGCTTCAGCAAGCAGTTCGGTTGGGTCGCGGACAAGTTCGGAGTGTCCTGGCAGTTGAATCTGGCTTAACCCCTGACATGCTAGGCAAGATCCTGATTAGTATTGATTGCAATCATTAAAGGAGACTTCATGGGAAACTATCAAATTTGTGATTTCTGCGGTAATTTATCGGAGAGAAGAAGCCGGAAAATGTGTCCGAGCTGTGAGGATGCCTACCTCAAAATTCGCAGCATCGCCGAGGTTAAGCCCGATACGATGGTGATCGATATATCCCGGCAGACAGGAATCAGCGTCAGCAAGATTATTGCCTTCGCTCAAAAAGGCTTCTTCATTTTGAAAGAGGGAACTATCGAAGGACTTGACTAACTAACAGTGAAGCTCAAACCGGTTTATGTTCATAGAAATACCTGCGGGTTCTTAGGCTGTTGAAAAAACACTAATAGTCTCACGGATTTCTAACGAAACTCCATATCGCTATTTTTAGAAAAATGATAGGAATGAAAATCTAACGAAACTCCATATCTTTATTTGAACGAAATTCGGGGTTTTAGGTAGAAATTTGTCTGAATAGCGATACCCAGTTTCGTTAAAATTCTTATTCGTCTTTTTTGCAGAAAATAACGATAGCCAGTTTCGTTAGCATTTGGGGCCGCGTTAGGGCAGCATGGTCGCGCTTTGCGATTCGCGTTATACAAAGTCCTATTTTCTCAATAACCTGCAGATTAGCAAGAATTCTATTAATCATTCGGAAATGAGCGGAAGAACAACATTTTTGCTCATTGTTGCAGGCTTTGCAGCTCGTACATTTCGGGAGCTTAGAGTTTAAGTGGAGGTGTCATCATTGAGCATCACGGGCATACAGACCAAGAAGCGGGATAAAGAGAGTGATCGTTCCCTCTATGTCAAAGCTGAGGAGTTCATCCGTCAATGTTATGGCGAGTTGAATAAATCCGAGGAAGAGGTCAGTCGTCGATTGGCTGGGATTGAAGCGGAGATAGAACGCCTGGGAACTTATGAATTAACCTATGAAGAACTGGAGCATGGGGCAAAAATGGCTTGGAGAAACAGCAATCGCTGTATAGGGCGGTTGTTCTGGGAATCTCTGAACGTCATCGATGCACGGCGCTTGTCCAAAGAGGAAGAGATCGCGGCGGCTTTACTGCAGCATATTGATTACGCGACAAACGGCGGGAAGATCCGCCCGGGCATCACGATATTCCATCCACGTACGACCGATCTTCATATTCGCATCTGGAATCATCAGTTGATCCGGTATGCAGGTTATGCTGAGGAGCAGGGAGTGATCGGCGACCCCGTCTCTGTGGCTTTTACCAATCAATGCAAGCAATTAGGCTGGACGGGACAAGGAACCCCATTCGATCTGTTGCCTATTGTTGTGCAGGTGAATGAGCAGCAGCCGCACGTGTTTGCCCTGCCAGACGGGGCGGTTCTGGAGGTTCCAATCAGGCACCCTGAATATGTTCGCTTCAATGAAATGAATATCAAGTGGTACGGCGTGCCGATCATCTCGGATATGGGACTTGAGATCGGAGGTTTGCATTTCACGGCTGCGCCTTTTAATGGCTGGTATATGGGAACCGAGATCGGGGCTCGCAATCTTGCCGATGAGGGCAGGTACAATTTGCTGCCGGCGATGGCTGAGGCAATGGGATTAGATGTGACATCCAACCGCTCCTTATGGAAGGATAAAGCATTGGTCGAATTAAATGCCGCCGTGCTGCATTCCTACCGTGAAGCCGGTGTGAGCATTGTTGATCATCATACCGCGGCAGAGCAGTTCGCGCTGTTCGAGCAAAGAGAGGCGAGGCAGGGACGCGCCGTCACTGGGAATTGGACCTGGCTGATTCCGCCGATGTCGCCGGCAACTACGCATATATGGCATAAGCAGTACGATCACTCGTACATTACTCCCAATTTCTATATGCAGGATAAATGCTATTAGTAGGGATGGGATACATAGATGCAACCATTTATTTTATCGGATGGAGAAGCGGCTCGGCTAAAGAAGTACATCGAGAAAAAGTATGTCGATCTTGACACAGAGCAGAGACGGGCCATTTGGTCGGATGCCGCTCATCGGGTCATTGACAGCCGTCTGCCCTCTTTTCCGGATGAAGTGAAAGAGAAGGTGCGATTTGAGCTGCTGGACAAGCAGAGGGATACGCTGATCATCCATCAGGATGATGCATTGCGTGAGTGCCTGACTCTGGATTTGAATCAGAGTGAATTGTTGGGTGCACTGGCAGTCTGGGTAGGCAGCAGAGCCGCCATGCCTTTGGAAGGAGAGAGCCTTAGGGACACCCTATTGCAATGGTCCCGGCGCTCACCCGACCAAATCTCCTTGAAGGCGTTGGTAGAAGCAGGCTCCCAAGCTTCAGCTGCCCTTCAACAAATGAATGAGCCGGGCTGTGCTTCGGAGGAGATTGCGGCAGCTGTTGAGACGGCCAGCGCAGGGAATCTAGTGAATACGGCAGAAGTAGATACTTCAACAGTCCATCGGAATTGGAGGGTCCGCCGACCCTGGGCCATTATGGCGGTTATGTCAAGCTGTATGGCTGCTGCGATCTTTCTTGTGTTTACAATGAACAGCTTCAGGAACGAGCAGCCCGCATCCGGAATACAGACATATCCTAGCGTGATGGAGATGATGCTGCGCGATATTCGCGAGCGGGAGAGCTTGCGGAGAGCTGGTGGTATACCTGCTGAACTTCGCTATGTGGACGTGGATAAGAAGCGTTTATCCCGATTTTTACAGGATCGAAACTCTTTACTGGCTGAAGAACCTTATTTGTCAGCGATCCTTGCATCAGCGAAGCGATATGATGTTCACCCGTTGCTGCTGTTTGCGATTACGGGGCAGGAGCAGGGTTTTGTGCCAAAGGATCAAAAGCAAGCGAAGCAAATAGCGAATAATCCGTTTAATGTTTTTGGCAGCTGGGAGAGCTATAACACGACTATCGAGGTGTCGGCTGATATTGCTGCCAAGACGGTTAAAAATATTAGCCGTCGTCGTCCGGGAGATGATCATCCGATTCAATGGTTGAATCAGACCTATGCGGAGGACCCGGAATGGTGGACGGGCGTAACCTGGTTATTGAATACGATGCGGCAACAAATCGAGGGGAAATCCTTTGAGTGGGCGAAATAGCAGCCGACTCATAAAGAATTTCCCCTCGTCTAAATATCTAACGAAACTCCAGAATGTTATTTTGGCTCAAGGACGAGCTTAAACCCGCAAAACCACCTTAATAACGATACCTTGATTCGTTACCATTCTCAGCAGCCTTTTTTCGCCCTCATAGCGATACTACGTTTCATCGATCAAAGGGCGGCCAACTTCTTCGGTGATTTATCTTATTCTTTTTCCCATCATCGCGCCCTTGAACACTAAGATATATGGCGCTCCAGCCAATGAATCACATTGCGAGTAACTTCATCGCGGTTGATCTCATTTAGCATTTCGTGTCTTCCGCCAGGATACAGCTTCAGTTCCAGGTCCTTTATGCCCAATTGTTCATACAATTGCACCAGTCGTTTGACACCTACACCCCTTAAGCCGACCGGGTCTTGATCACCGCAAAATATGTAGATCGGCTTATCCTTCGGAATCCGGCTTACATAGTCCGGACGATGAATATCCCTTAAAATCCCGAACAAGCCTTGGAAGAATTCCGCGCTGCACAGGAAGCCGCAATAAGGATCGGCAATAAATTTGTCAACCTCTGCCTCGTCACGGGACAGCCAATCAAAGGCTGTGCGTACAGGACGAAATTGACGGTTGAAGCTGCCGAAGGAGATGGCATTCATAAGTACACTCGGATGACTTGGTCCCCGCAGATTCATCTGCAGCTTGGCAAGCCCTTCACCGAAGCCGAGGAAAGCCCTCGGTCCGTTGGTCCCGGACAGAATAAAGCCGGTGTAGTGCTCGGGTGCAGCGTACATCACCTTTTGCGTCAGGAAGGACCCCATACTGTGGCCCAGCAAAAAAAGAGGCAAATTCGGGTGCTTGTCGTGGATAATATCTCTTAACTTCGTCATGTCCCGGACCATGCCGTTCAAACCGTCCTTGCCGGGCCAACCCAGCTCGGATTGATTCGCTGCCGTCAAGCCGTGACCGCGGTGATCGCCTGCGTACACAAGAAATCCGGAGGCGGTGAGCGCCTCTGCGAACCGGGCATAACGCTTGGCGGTCTCCGCCATACCATGGGCAATCTGTACAACGCCGCGCAACGGCAGCATCATATCGTCCGGATACCAATGATAGACGAACACGGGCTGACCGGTGTCATTTTCGAAAGTAAAGGTGTTCTCTTGCATTTATAAGGACACTTCCTCTCCCAATTAGCCTTTGAGTCTAATTCCAGTTTACAGTTATTTCTTCTCGATCGCTATGAGATAAGGTGCATGAGGGCGTTGAATTTGTCGATACAGAATCGTCTGGCCGATCGATGAAGGCAGGTCCGCGGCCCAGGCCTGCACGGCCTCGGCTTCCTGGTCCCCGCCAGGATGACCCGGATAGAGCATGATCGTTGCGATCCCGCGCGGGCGCAGAAGCGAAACCGCTGTCTCCAGCGCGGCGATTGTACTCTCGGGTAGGGTGATCAGCGTTTGATCAGCCGCTTCGACGGGCAGGTAACCCAGGTTGAACATCACGGCCCCAATCCGGCCGTGGGTTGAGCCAGGAAGCTGTTCCCTCATCTCGGCATGGCTTTGCTGCAGCAAGCTGACCTGGGCCAGGGCATCGTCGTACTCGCGATCCAATCTCTCCCGGGTTAGACGGAGCGCTTCAGCCTGAATATCGAAAGCCCATATGCGGCCTCTTCGTCCGCAGGCTTTAGCCAGGAACAAGGTATCGGCTCCGGTGCCTGCGGTAGCATCGATAGCCAGGTCTCCAGGCTGGAGTCTGTCAGCGACCAGCTTATGAGCATAGCTTAGTACAGATAGAAAGCCCATCTTATCCCCTCCAATACTTGCCCTGCCAGGAGTCTCTGTTCTTCAGTTCGGCGTCGATCGCGTTCAGTACTTCCCATTTCTTCAGGCTCCATGTTGGCCCGATCAGTAGATCGCGCGGCGCATCTCCGGTTAGACGATGAACAATCATTTCGGGGGGCAGGAACTCCAAGGTGTCCACAATCAGCTTCACATATTCATCCCTCTCCAGGAAACGGAGCAGTCCTGCTTCATATTGCTTGACCATCGGTGTCTTGCGCATCAGATGAAGCAGATGAATCTTGATGCCCTGAACATCCAGCGCGGCAACTGCGCGGCCGGTATCCAGCATCATCTCATGTGATTCCTGAGGCAAGCCGTAGATGATATGTGTGCATACGCGGATGTTCCTCTTGCGCAGCTTCTCAACAGCGTCCACATAACATTGCGTATCATGGGCCCGGTTAATGAGTTCGGAGGTCGTATCATGGATCGTTTGCAGTCCCATTTCTACCCATAGATAGGTCCGTTCATGGAGTTCGGCCAGGTAATCCACGACATCATCAGGCAGGCAGTCCGGGCGTGTAGCAATAGACAGGCCAACGACTCCGGGTTGTTCAAGAATCGCTTCGAAATATTCACGAAGTACCTCGACCGGTGCGTAAGTATTCGTATAAGCCTGAAAATAACCGATATATTTGGCATGCGGCCATTTCAGATGCTGTTTGTCGCGAATTTTGTTGAATTGCGTCACCAGATCATCTCGCCTGCTGCCGGCGAAATCGCCGGACCCTCTTGAGCTGCAGAAGGTGCAGCCGCCCTTGGCAATGGAGCCGTCCCGATTCGGGCAGGTAAATCCGGCATCCAACATTACTTTGAACACTTTATCACCAAATTCATGCCGCATCTCGTAGTTCCATGTATGGAATCTTTTGTCAGACCAAAGCAGTGGAGAAGCAGATAATGAGGTATTCATTGAAAAACTCCTTTATTTGTCACAGAAATATGCGAATTGGTATCATGACCTGCCAAGTCAGCCATCTGACAGGCTCTTACGAGTTATTGTACCAAAGTTCAATTAAAAAAGGGAATGAAGGCCTACGTACTTTTCTTGCGATGGTTAACCGATTATGTTATTTTGGTTGTAATAACATTCGTTGGACCCCAATTCCAAAATATATGAAAAAGGAATCTTTCCCACTGTCTCCCCGGCGGTGTGGAGGGTTCCTTTTTCTCTGTAACTCTTTACTTTTCCGACGAACTTCGGCACAATATTTCAGTAATCGTTTTATTTTGCAAAAAGCTTGAATTCAAAAGTGATCTATAGAGGAACATCTTTTGAATGATCGCTGTAATAGTGCGTGTTCAAAAAGACGGACTTTTTGAACAACCTCTTAGTAGTATAATCACAGAAAGTGGAGGAATATCATGCGTTTACGCGGTAGAAAAGGTATTAGGGAAAATCTGGAGCAGCAGCCGGAATTGGTTGTGCTTGATCCCAAGCAATATAAGGGGCGTTGGTCCGGGCTGTTTGGCAATGATCGTCCGATCCATGTGGAGCTGGGCATGGGCAAAGGCCAGTTCATCAGCGGGATGAGTGTCAAATATCCGGATGTGAATTTCATCGGGATGGACATGTACGATGAACTTGTCCGTCGCGGCAGTGAGAAAGTACGCGCGATTCATGGCCAGGCCGATCAAGAGGAGGCTGATGCGCCGGACGAGGCCATTGAGGCCCCTTCAGCTGGCGAAGGGAGTTCATTTAATGTTCGGCTTGCGCTTGGCAATGTGGAACAGATCGAGGAGATCTTCGCACCGGGCGAGATTGAGCGAATCTACTTGAACTTCAGCGATCCGTGGCCAAAGAAGAAGCATGGCAGAAGACGCCTTACGCATCCGCGTTTTTTAAATAAATACCGGTCTATTCTGAACGAGAATGGAGAGATCCATTTTAAGACGGATTCACGTTCTTTGTTCCAATTTTCGCTGAATTCCTTTGCGGCAACTGGCTTGCAGATGAACGATATATCGCTTAGCCTGCATGAGGACGGCATTAATGAGAAGCATGTGATGACCGAGTACGAGAGCAAATTTGTCGGTAAAGGAATGCCGATTCACCGCTGCGAAGTCATTATTGGGGAAGCGGCCTTAAAACGTTATCATGAACATAAAATGGATGAATTTTAATGATTAAATCTACCTCTAGCAAATGCTGCTCTATTGTGGTTGCGACCGCGATGGGGCAGCATTTGTTTTATTACGCCAAAACGCCCTCAGCATGATTAGTGCCGAGGGCGATTATTGTCGTATGTTGCCGAAAACGTTTAAGTAAACCGGCAACTATTTAATTTCATGATTGTCCACTTTCCATTTGTGGCTATCTGCCAGCAGATCGAGGATCGCCTGGGCACTCTGCATGGGGTGATAGCTGGCGATATGTTCCAGAACTTCTTCACGGGTGCGGAGCACTTCAGCATAATTGTATAGCAGGCGATGGATCCAACCTTCGATATCGCCTAAGGAGTGGATCTCGGTTCCCCAACCCTGCGATGCGAAATATTGCGAATTTTCTTCTTCCTGGCCAGGAAGCGGCTTATGGAACAGCATGGGAATTCCCTTCGCCAGGCCCTCGGTACAAGTCATGCCGCCGGGCTTCGTAATTAACAGATCAGAAACTTCCATCAGCTTATCAACCTCTTTAGTGAAGCCGAGCAGATGGATGTTAGGGTGGATATACCGCGGGTCCTTTTTCATTTTCTCAAGCTGTTTCGTGTTATTGCCGAAGCAAAAAATAATTTGAATCTCATTGTGATAGGAGGCTAGCAAGGAATTGACGGCTTCATCCTTCATAAACCCCCAACCGCCGCCCATCACGAGCACTGTAGGCAGATTGTTGAGAACGAACTGTGACCGGATATCATCCTTTTGATGCCTCTCCCAGAAGTTGGGATGTACGGGAATGCCGGTAATTTGAATTTTGGATGCACCAACACCGCGCTCAAGAAGCTTTTCCTTCACTTGCTCGGTCGATACAAGATAGCGATTCACCTCCCGGCTCACCCATGCCCCGTGCACGTCATAGTCAGTGATAACGGTGCACAACGGTACATCAAAGCCAAGCCGCTTGATCCGGGAAATCACGACGCTTGGGATCGGGTGGGTACAGACGATGACATCAGGACGCAGCTGACGGATGATCTGTAAAGTTCGCGTATAAAATATCCGATGAAGCGCCAGCGTCGTCAATCGGTTTAAAGATTTATTATAATTGCTGCGATACATCATGCGAACGAGCCGAGGCTGGGAGGAGACCGTCTTCTTATAGGCAGTAATAATGACCGGCGCTACTCTAGGGTTGAGAAAACTACCCAATTCCAGCACTCTCGTCTGAACATGCGGAGCAATTTTGCGTAAACTGCTGGAAAGTGCATATGCCGCTTGCGTATGACCTGCTCCAAACCCCTCAGATAAAAGCAATACTCTTTGTTTTTGCACTTTGGTTTCACCTTTTCCTGCAAGGTTTTCTACCAACTACAATATCCCGTTTACGCCCATAATGCAACAGTTCCGAACGCCACAGAGGAACCGATTACGGCCCCTGCAAGCACGTCGGACGGGTAATGAAGCCCCAGATAAATTCTGGATATTCCTACGAGCAGAGCAAGCGGACCAAGGACGATAATGAGCGATGGCATAACGACCATAAACGGCATCGTAACTGAGAAAATCGCCGTTGTATGCCCTGAAGGAAAAGAATGGTCCGTCAACGGATTGGGAAAAGTATTCGTGCCAGGAAGTGCCAGATACGGGCGAATGCGCGGATATATTTTCTTGGCTATAGCTACAGGAATATGGCTTAAGGCCAAGGCAACCAGAGCTTGAATACCTAGACGACTCCAAGGATTTACACTGAAATACCAGATCAATGCAGTGGCGATGATGGTAAACCAGGCTCCGCCTAAATGAGTGATATAATAAAATCCGATACTTAAGGATTTACGATGTAAACGTCCGTTAATTCCTTTAAATATTTTCTGATCAAGAGATGTAAGCTTTTGAAGCAAGGAATTCATTAGGATACCTCCGATTTGTAGGGCTCTGTACGGGCCGAGCAAAATTCATGAGCGGTTCATTTGATGATCGATGCTTCATCAGTTTGTAGCATGGCATTTCCGAGTTAGACTTATCATATTTTTATTTTGCGGCCTTTTCAAGGGTAGGACGCTATTTTTTGATTTCTGGTTCAAAGGGCATTACAATGTTTTAATGATAACAGACTTCTGTAAACAATATTGGAGAATTAAGTAACTTTTTTGTGTTGTTTTCGTTATTAAGAATGAGGTAGAAAAGCAAAAAAATTAACACTACGTTAAAAAAAGGAGGGCTGAAGAAATAAAAACCGTCAAAAGTGCTGAAAATAAGACCATACTGCAATGAAACAGAGTTGCAGTGGATCATGCATCAATAAAAGGCTGACTTCAGCCGATATTTCCGCGAGGGAGGCATTACATCGTTTTTGACAAATATGCCGAAGTCGTGGAAAATCGTAATGCAATGTAAGAAAATGTTTTTCAGAAATAATGAAGAAGAAGGGTCAAAAAAAACTCCGAAAAAAATAAAAAATGGAGTTTAAGGGGGTACAAAAACAACATGTTTCAGGCTATTTTGATTGTACTGCAGGTTGTGCTCGCTGTTGTAGGGATCTATCAGTTCGGCTTGTCGTTGTTCGGCTTGTACAAGAAAAAGAGCAAAGTACATTACGAACCGCAAAAGTCATTTGCCGTACTGGTAGCAGCGCATAACGAAGAGAAAGTAGTAGGGGCCTTGATGGAGAACCTCAAGCACCTGAACTACCCAAAAGAGTTGTATGATGTGTTTGTAATTTGCGATAACTGTACGGACCGTACGGCTGAGATTGTTCGCCGCCACGGTATGAACGCCTGCGTTCGCAGCAACCCGAATTTGCGGGGCAAAGGCTACGCGATCGAATGGATGCTGAAGGAATTATGGAAAATGCCCCGTCAATATGACGCGATAGTCATGTTCGACGCGGATAATCTGGCTCATCCGGATTTCCTGAGCGAGATGAACAATGATCTCTGCAGTGGCGCACGAGTCATTCAAGGCTACATCGATACAAAGAATCCGGAAGACTCCTGGATTACCGCTGCGTATGGGATCTCTTACTGGTACTGCAATCGCTTGTGGCAGTTGTCTCGTCACAATCTGAGCATGGCGAATTTCCTTGGCGGTACAGGCATGTGCTTTGAGACTAACCTGCTCAAGGAAATGGGCTGGGGCGCGACCAGTCTTGTAGAGGACCTTGAGTTCACGATGCGTTGTGTTGACCGCGGTGTATATCCGGTGTTCAACTACGATGCCAAGCTGTTCGATGAGAAGCCGCTCACGTTCAAGGCTTCTGCACGCCAGCGTTTGCGCTGGATGCAAGGGCACTTTACGGTTGCCCGCCGCTACTTCTTCCCGCTGTTGTGGAAGAGCATCAAGGAGCGCAATCTGGTCAAGCTGGACATGGCGCTTTATGGTGTGAACGTATATATCGTTCTGCTTACGTTTTTGCTGACTGCGGTTATTTGGGTCGACCAGTCGCTGCTTAGCGGGCCGCATTTTGATACCTTGTATGGGTACATGCCGCTGTGGATTTCGTTCCTGGCAATCGCCGCCAACGTATTTATCTTCCTGGCAGCGATGATATTGGAGAAGGTTAAATCCAAGAAGGTCTATGCTTATTTGATCTTGTTCCCGATTTATCTAATCTCCTGGTGGCCGATTACGTTCTATGCATTCTTCACACAGAACAACAAACAATGGAGCCATACACAGCACACCCGCGTGGTGCGCCTGGAAGAGGTTCAGAGCAAGCAAGGCTAATATTTCAGATTCAACTCTTGACATAGGATATAAGAGTGTGATACATTAATTCGTGGTTAATATTTAGGATTGCAAGCAGAGGCCGTGGCTTCTCACCTGTCCGACGTATTGTTGGCTGGTATTGATCCGTTAATTGATGAATGTACATTCATGACGAATTGACGATCAAGTGGGATGCGGGCGTTGACCTGCATCCCTTTTCTTTTGAAGATATCGGTCATAAGACCAGAATATTTTTCGGAGGTGGAGAACTATTAGTAAGGAACATATGATCAATGATGAGATTCGTGCGAAAGAGGTTCGCTTGGTAGGTGCTGCAGGTGAGCAAATCGGCATTAAGCCGCTTCGTGAAGCACTGCAGATGGCCGTGGACTTGAATCTTGATCTCGTTAACGTAGCCCCTACAGCTAAGCCGCCGGTATGCCGGATTATGGACTATGGCAAGTTCCGCTATGAACAGCAGAAGAAAGAGAAAGAGGCTCGTAAAAATCAGAAGGTTGTTGATGTTAAGGAAGTTTGGTTCCGTGCCAACATTGAGGAACATGATTTCCAAACCAAGCTTCGCAATGTCATCAAATTCTTGAAGGATGGCGACAAGGTAAAATGCTCGGTGCGCTTCCGCGGCCGGGAAATTACCCATGCTGACATCGGGAAGAAGATCCTTGACCGAGTTAAGGAAGAGGTTGCAGAAATCTCTACAGTTGAACGCATTCCAAAATTGGAAGGCCGCAGCATGATTATGATTTTAGCACCTAAAAGCAATTAATCGAGCGCAGCATCAGGGGAATTGCTCAGAGTAATTTCTGCTGATGCGCGTCGAATCACACAATTTGAGGGGGATATACCATGCCTAAAATGAAAACCCACAGCAGTCTGAAAGGACGCTTTAAAATTACTGGAACTGGTAAAGTAAGACGCTACAAAGCGAACCGCAACCACTTGCTGTCTCACAAATCCAAACGCGGCAAACGCGTATTGGCTAACAGCCCAGTAGCTTACTCGGGTGACGTTAGCCGCATGAAGCAGCAGCTTGCAAATTTGAAATAATCTAACACAACTTTTCTGGGAGGTTTATTAATATGGCAAGAGTAAAAGGCGGATTCGTGGTTCGTCGTCGTCATAAAAAAGTATTGAAATTAGCTAGAGGTTATTTTGGTTCGAAACACCGCATCTACAAAACAGCTAACGAACAAGTTATGAAATCCATGCAATATGCATACCGTGATCGTCGCACGAAAAAACGCGATTTCCGCAAATTGTGGATCGTGCGTATTAACGCGGCTGCGCGCATAAATGGCTTGACTTACAGCAAATTGATGCACGGCCTGAAACTGGCTGAAGTTAACATCAACCGTAAAATGCTTGCGGATCTTGCTGTGAATGATCTTGAAGCGTTTAACTCTTTGGCTAACGTAGCTAAACAAAAAATCAACGCTTAATTTTATAAATAAAGCAGGACAGGCATCCTTTTTGGGATGCCTGTTTTTTGTTATCAAGGCGATGGCATATGCGGAAGGAATCGCTGTTGAATAAGCTGATGGAAGATAGGGCGCGCTCCAGAACAAGAGGCTGGGTGCTTTGTCAGGGGATTCACGGACGACTCTGGAAGGAGGTTATTGTGATGGGTAGAACGGTGACCAAGAAAGAAGCAGAGAAGTGGATTGGCAAATCTATTGTCGCTTACAAGAAGGATGGCGGCTTTGTAACGGGCAGACTCGTAAAAATTAGCGGAAACCGCTTGGTACTGAAGCAGGACTCGGGCAAAAAGGCGAAAACGAAGGCGTTGATTCCGCTCGTATTATTTGATTTGCTCGCGATCGGCACAGCGCCTTATGGGTATGGTTACCCTGGCGGCGGATATGGTCCGTACGGCCCTTATGGCGGATATGGCGGACCTGGGTATGGCGGTGTTGGTCCGTACGGGAACGGCTATGGGCCTTTCTTCTAAGCCCTTCGCTTATACCCGGACGGGAAGCAGCTTCTCAAGTTCATAACATTCCGATTGATCGATATAACGAATGGTCTTGTACCCGAGCTTGCGATAAAAGGAGTGGGCTCGGGAATTTCCCTGATCGACCATCACTTTGGCCCGTTTGCATCCGCGTGAACCGGCATACTGCTCGGCATG
This sequence comes from Paenibacillus sp. 79R4, assembly GCF_013393165.1. NCBI lineage: Bacteria > Bacillati > Bacillota > Bacilli > Caryophanales > Paenibacillaceae > Paenibacillus > Paenibacillus sp. 79R4. The sequence continues at coordinate 150,631 of NZ_QJOT01000007.1, forward strand.
GGACATCAGCGTTTTTCCCAGTCGTTGCCGGCGATTCGCGGGTGAGACTGCCATCATGTCAATATATAACAATTCCCCATGGATCATAAAGTGAATAAAGGCAACCGAATCGGCTTCATAATATGGCGAAGCCACTAGTGTAATTCCACGTGCTAATCGCTTGGGGAGGTCTTTGAAAATCGCAGCTATTTCCTCAGGCGGAAGATGGGAATAGGGGACAAGCTCCTTTTCAATCAAATCAATAATGACAGGATCATCCTGCCTGGGTCTTCGATAGCGGATCATTCAGTCAACCTCCTTTTTGGGTTAGGTGAAGATCATCATGGCCTGGTTTTCAGCGGAAATAGGCAAGAATTTAGGCGTTATTTTTTATCATATGACGCTAGGGGTGAGAAGGGTTCCTGCCGGGCTAAAGACCCTATGCCTTGATTTTGGTTAGAAAAAAAGGGTATTGACTCTGGATGTAAAGTGATCATATAATGTTTCTAAACATTTTCATGACAAAATATTGAATCGGCGATGAAGAGGACGAAGGTTTAGGGGCTCTTTGCTCAGAGAGTGGATGGATTTGCTGAGACCACCACCAATATCCCTTAAATGCGAGCTCACCTCGGAGCTGTTTTCCTGAAAGGCTAGCGGACTTATCCTAGGTAAAGTCCAGTCGAAACTTATTAGGGAAAATCGTCAGGTCTGCGTTAGAGACCACAGGTAAGCGCGAGAAGCAAAAGATCGCGAATACTTGTCAAGGCTTGATACTGTGAAGTGTCAGGTAAAAATGGGTGGTACCACGGAAGCGATAACCTTTCGTCCCTCGGAATAGGAGACTATTCCGGCGGATGGAAGGTTTTTTTGTTGTATATCAAACTGAATAATCAAGAGATGATTTAAATCTTGGAAGGAGGATGACTGATGAGCGCGCAAATTCCAGCAGTGCGGTCTACAGAACAATTACGTGAGAAATGGATGAAACCGGAAGTTATTTCAGGTTCGGAAATTTTGCTTCGCAGTTTGCTTTTGGAAGGTGTCGAATGTGTCTTTGGTTATCCGGGGGGCGCGGTCCTGTACATTTATGACGCGATGTACGGATTTGATGATTTCCACCACCTGTTAACCAGACATGAACAAGGAGCGATTCATGCGGCAGATGGTTACGCACGCGCCAGCGGTAAAGTAGGAGTTTGCATCGCGACCTCCGGACCAGGAGCAACCAATACAGTAACAGGAATCGCCACGGCCTATATGGATTCAGTTCCACTGGTGGTGATTACCGGCAACGTGGCAACGAGCCTGATTGGCACCGATGCTTTCCAGGAAGCGGATATTACGGGCATCACGATGCCGATTACGAAGCACAGTTACTTGGTTAGAGATGCAGAGGATTTACCACGGGTTATCCACGAAGCATTTCACATCGCTAACACCGGGCGGAAAGGCCCTGTACTGATCGATATTCCGAAGGATGTCTCAGCGCAGAAAGTAAGATTTGAGCCCGAACAATCGGTTGACCTGCGCGGCTACCATCCGACGGTTGTGCCGAATCGCCTGCAGCTTGATAAGCTGGTGGCAGCGATCTCCGAAGCGGAGCGGCCGGTGATTCTGGCTGGCGGAGGTGTCATCTATTCCGGAGGTCATGAAGGATTGCTCGAATTCGCCAACCGTTCAGGCATTCCGATCACGACGACATTGCTCGGACTAGGCGCTTTCCCAAGCGGACATGATCTGTGGATGGGAATGCCGGGAATGCATGGTACTTATACCGCAAATCAGGCGATCCAGCAATCGGACTTGCTGATCAGCATCGGAGCAAGATTCGATGACCGTGTCACGGGGCGTCTCAACGGGTTCGCACCGCATGCCAAGATCGTTCACATCGATATTGATCCGGCGGAGATCGGCAAGAACGTCAAGACGGATATCCCGATTGTCGGTGATGTGAAGACCGTGCTTGAAATGCTGAATCCGATGGTAGGATACAGCAGCAAGGCTGATGCCTGGAGAGCACAGATTAGCAGATGGAAGCAAGAGAAGCCGTTCAAGTATAAAGATTCCGAAGAGATGCTGAAGCCGCAATGGGTAATTGAATTGTTGAATGATACGACCCATGGCGAAGCGATTGTTACGACGGATGTAGGTCAGCATCAAATGTGGACCGCTCAGTATTATAAATTCAACCAGCCTCGCTCATTCATCACTTCTGGCGGACTTGGCACGATGGGCTTCGGCTTCCCGGCAGCGATTGGCGCGCAGATGGCTCATCCCGATCGACTGGTTATCTCCATCAACGGCGATGGCGGAATGCAGATGTGTGCGCAGGAGCTAGCGATCTGTGCCATCAACAAAATTCCAGTGAAGATTGTAGTCATTAACAACCAGGTTCTCGGAATGGTAAGGCAGTGGCAGGAATTGATCTACGAAAACCGCTACAGCCATATCGATCTCGCCGGCAGTCCGGATTTTGTGAAGCTGGCAGAAGCTTATGGAGTTAAGGGGCTTAGAGCTACCGGCAAGGAAGAAGCGGAGCGTGCTTGGCAAGAAGCGCTTGATACCGATGGACCGGTGCTGGTGGAATTCGTGGTTCATAAGGGAGAGAACGTATATCCGATGGTTCCTCAAGGTTCCACCATTGATCAAATGCTGATGGGGGACTGTGAGTGATGATGAAGAACCATGTTATTGCCGTATTAGTGAATGACCAGCCAGGTGTTCTGCAGCGTGTGTCCGGCTTGTTCGGACGCCGCGGCTACAACATCGAGAGTATTACGGTGGGTCAGTCGGAGGAGCCGGGATTGTCCCGGATGGTCATTGTTACTGAAGGGGATGACACGACGCTGGAGCAGATTGAGAAGCAGCTCTACAAGCTCATCGATGTCATCAAGGTCGTTAATTTGAGTGCCAACCCGATGGTATCCAGAGAATTGGCGCTGATTAAAGTGAAGGCAGAGCCGGCGGAACGCCCGGAAATCATGGGCGTCGTGGAGACATTCCGCGCCGCAGTTGTAGATATCGGTGCCGGAAGCATGATGGTTCAGGTCATTGGCGATACCGAGAAGATCGACGCGATGATCGAGCTGCTCCATCCTTACGGGATCCGCGAGTTGTCGCGAACCGGCGTAACCGCAATGACGCGCGGTTAATCATTTAGATTCATAGCACGCAATACCTTCCGTTCCTGTAAGCGGGGGTTTGAGAGGGGCCGTTCCACCATCGTCTGCACTTCGTTAACGCGACGGCCCTCTGAAGCACCCGCTTAACAGGCGGAGGATCAAATTTATGGGACATGCTGCAAGCAGTCCGACATTATCTAGGAGGGTTATTATCATGGCAGTTACTTTGTATTATGAACAGGACGCAGAACTTAGTGTTTTGAAGGGAAAAACAATCGCAATTATCGGTTATGGCAGCCAAGGCCATGCTCATGCACAGAACTTGCGTGAAAGCGGCTTGAACGTAATCATCGGCCTTCGTGAAGGCAAATCATTCAACAAGGCCCAAGAGGATGGATTCGAAGTGCTGTCTGTAGCTGAAGCTACCAAGCGCGCTGATGTAGTACAAATCCTGATGCCGGACGAGACTCAAGCTTCCGTGTACAACAGCGAAATTGCTCCGAACCTGAAGAAAGGGGCAGCGCTGCTGTTCGCTCACGGCTTCAACGTTCACTTCGGTCAAATCGTTCCTTCCCAAGACAATGACGTATTGCTCGTAGCTCCTAAATCTCCGGGTCATATGGTTCGTCGTACTTACGTAGAAGGCTTCGGGGTTCCGGGCTTGATCGCTGTTCATCAAGATGCTACAGGCAAAGCGAAGGAAATTGGTCTTGCTTATGCCAAAGGAATTGGCTGTACTCGCGCCGGGGTTATCGAGACTTCCTTCCGCGAAGAAACAGAGACGGATCTGTTCGGTGAACAAGCGGTATTGTGCGGTGGCGTAACAGCCCTGATCAAAGCCGGCTTTGAAACATTGGTTGAAGCAGGTTATGCACCAGAAATGGCATATTTTGAATGCTTGCACGAAATGAAGCTGATCGTTGACCTGATCTATGAAGGCGGAATGGCTACTATGCGCGATTCGATCTCCAACACAGCTGAATATGGCGACTATGTAACAGGACCTCGCATCGTGACTGATGAGACGAAGAAGGCGATGAAGGAAGTATTGGCAGATATCCAACAAGGTAAATTTGCTCGCGACTTCATCCTTGAGAACCAATCGAACCGTGCTTTCTTGACGGCAACTCGCCGCAACGAGGCCAATCATCCGATCGAAGTAGTAGGTAACGAGCTTCGCGGACTTATGCATTGGATCAAAAAATAATATCTTTCCCGTTATACATTTCATCGAGCGTCATATGTATGTAGCGTAATGACGTTGTCTTTCAAATGTGAATTCAAAGGGTCCGAAATGGACCTGTTGAATCACTTCTCTTCGGAGCTAAAGTATCCATCCCCCCAATGCGGCCGTGCCCTTCGCGTGTGCCGCATTGGGTTTTATTAGGTAGTTTGTACAGGAGGTGTGCATAAGTGCGCAAAATTTATATGTTTGATACAACACTGCGGGATGGAGAACAATCCCCGGGCGTGAATCTGAATACCCGTGAGAAGTTAGAAATCGCCTATCAGTTGGAGAAGCTGGGCATTGATCGGATCGAGGCGGGCTTTCCGGCCGCTTCGCCGGGAGACTTGGCAGCGGTAAATGCGGTCGCCAGAGCTATCAAGAACTCAACGATTATCGGTTTGTCCCGCTCGCGGACCCAGGACATCGATGCGGTAAGAGAAGCGCTGCAGGGGGCGGAAGATCCTTGCATTCATATTTTCCTGGCTACTAGTCCGATCCATCGTAAATACAAGCTGAAGATGGAGAAGGAGCAGGTGTTGGAGACGGCTCAGGCTGCGCTCAGATATGCGCGTCAGTATTTCTCCAAGATCGAGTTCTCTTGCGAGGATGCCGGTCGTACGGAGATTGACTTCCTGTGCGAAATGACGGCGATGGCAATCCGCGAAGGAGCATCGGTTGTAAATATCCCGGATACGGTGGGATATCTATATCCCTATGAATACGGAAATATCTTCAAAACCCTGAAAGAGAGAGTTCCCGGCATCGAGAAGATCCAATTGAGCGCGCATTGCCATGACGATCTGGGAATGGCAACTGCGAATTCGTTGGCCGCAATTCTCGGCGGGGCCGATCAGATCGAGGGAACGATCAACGGGATTGGCGAACGAGCAGGCAATACCGCACTGGAAGAAGTAGCGATGGCACTGGAGACGCGCAGTGAGTTCTTCGGAGCCAAGACATCGCTTGAACTGTCGGAGATTGCTCGCACGAGCAGTCTGATTAGCCGGTTGACAGGCATGGTTGTGCCGGGGAACAAAGCGATTGTTGGCGCAAACGCTTTTGCACATGAGTCGGGGATTCATCAGGATGGCATGCTGAAGGAGAAGACGACCTATGAGATCATGTCTCCGGAGACAATCGGCCTGAAGGAGAGCAAGCTGGTGCTTGGCAAGCATTCCGGACGCCATGCTTTCCGCGAAAGATTGATCGAGCTTGGCTACAAACTGAATGATGAGAGATTGAACGAAGCCTTTGCTAAATTCAAGGTGTTGGCTGATAAGAAGAAGGATGTTACCGATCAGGACTTGCATGCTCTGCTGCAAGAGAAGCTGGTGGACACACCGGAAGCTTATCAATTGCAAGCGATCTATGTGTCCTATGGCAATGAGTCAACCCCATCCGCCAAGGTCCGCATTCTGACAGCCGATGGCAACACGCTGGAATGGGAAGCGGAAGGCAACGGCTCGGTAGACGCTATCTATAATGCGATCGATCAGGCTACCGGAGAGACGGTGACGTTGTCCGATTACACGATCAAATCGATCAGCTATGGCAAGGATGCTCAAGGGGAGGTTCACGTCGTAATGACGCAAGACGAACTCACTGTACAGGGCCGGGGCGTAAGCACGGATATCCTGGAAGCAAGTGCCCGGGCTTATGTTGATGCATTGAATCGACTGATCGAGAAGAAGACGATACAGAAGTTATAGCAGGCTCAGGTGAAGAGTCCCAACGAAGAGTTGGGGCTCTTTTGTTTGCGTACATACCGGGAAATGATAATGTTTGGCGCATCTGTGCATTCTAAGAATGCCTAAAAGCGGCGAAAACGAGCGATAAAAGGAGATAAGAAATGACCAGTGCCAAATATGTGAAGTCGGTGACCTCGCCCAAAAAATTTATTATCGGAGAGGGCTTGCTTGCCTCAATAAACGACTACATGAAAACTTTTGGTGATTCAGCTTATGTGATCTGCGATGAATTTATCCTGGAACGGGCGCAGGAGGAAGCGGGCAAATCGATCCGTAACGGGGACAATAAAGCCGTATTTGAGAAGTTCAACTATCAGATCACGAAGCAGGAAATAGAACGGCACCGCGATCTGTCCCGCAAGGCAGGGGCCAATATCATTGTCGGCATCGGCGGAGGCAAGACACTGGATACGGCCAAGGCTGCGGCTTACTATGAGAAGCTGCCGGTCGTGATCTTCCCGACGATCGCATCTACTGATGCGCCATGTACAGCCCTGGCTGTAATCTACAAAGAAGATGGCTCCTTCGACGAATACTTATTCCTGCCAAGCAATCCGGATGTTGTCCTGGCCGATACGGGGATGCTGGCTGCGGCGCCTTCCCGCTTTTTTGCCGCCGGGATCGGTGATGCGCTGGCCACCTATTTCGAAGCGAGAGCCTGCTATCGCTCATTTGGCGACAATCTGGTGCTTATGAAGCCTTCCGCCACCGGGCTTGGAATTGCACGGCTTTGCTATGAATCATTATTAAAAAATGCGGTCGAAGCCAAAATCGCTGTGGATAATCATGTGGTGACGCGTGCTGTTGAGGAGACGATCGAAGCTACGATTTACTTGAGCGGCGTAGGCGCGGAATCCGGGGGATTGGCCGCTGCGCATGCGATTCACAACGGGATGACTGCCGTAGAATCATTGCACAAAGCGCAGCATGGGGAGAAAGTGACCTTTGGTCTGCTGACCCAGTTAGTACTGGAGAATGCGCCCCGCGAAGAATTGGAAACCGTAATTCATCTCATCAAGGCGGTTAACCTGCCGCTGACATTGAAGGACCTCGGCGTGGATAAGTTCGAGGAGAAGGAATGGCGCCAGGTGGCGATCGATGCTTGTGCAGAGGGCGATACTATGGGAAATATGCCGTTTCCGGTCAGCCCGGATGATGTATACCAAGCGATCGTGACGGCGAACGCCATTGCTGAAGCCTATCATGATTAAGGGACATAGCTGACAATAGCAAGGCAGGGGCTCTCGGAAATTTGAGGGAGAGATCCTCTGCCTTTTTTGATATCAATGCTCAGGATATGATACTGTAGCTATTACAGGTTAGTCATTGAGATGCACTGGAACAGTTTTTTGAAAAAAATGGACTGGGGGACGGACATGGGAAATACCGATATTTTTGATGCGATGGCCAGTGGATACGATACGCCCGAAAGAATCAGAATCGCCAAAATCATATCCAATGCGGTTCGGGAATACATCGTGGACGGTAAAAATAAAAATGCGATCGATTTCGGATGTGGGACCGGACTTGTTGGAATGGATCTGCTGAATGAATTTCGTTCCGTGACCTTTTTGGATACCTCGCAAAATATGCTTAGACAGATCGAGCAAAAAATGGCTGAGGCCCAGATCCGTAATGCGGCTACGTTATGCTTTGATTTTGAAGCGGCATTTCGCTCGGATATCCGGGCTGATTACGTTATTATGGCACAGGTTTTGCTTCATATCAGCGATGTTGAGCCCGTGTTATCCAAGTTGTATGAGGTTCTTAATCCAGAAGGCCATTTGCTGATTATTGATTTTGATAAAAATGAGGAGATTGCCTCGGACTTGGTTCATAACGGATTCGACCAAGAGCAGCTTATCCGTCAAATGCATCAAATAGGCTTCAAGGAGGTTGCAGCTAAAACCTTTTATACAGGGAGCCAAATATTTATGAATCAGGATGCGTCCTTGTTTATACTGAATGCCAAGAAATAATATCACCTGGTTAAGCCTTTAAACAGCTTATAGTTAAAACCTATTAGTCTAATAGAATCTATATCTTGGTCTAGCCTCTCCGATTATGTTACAACAGAGTAAGGATGTTATTCGTGAAATGCTTGAGGAGAGGAAGATGGACCATGGCTAACGTAAAAAAAATAGCCGTTATTGCCGGCGACGGAATCGGACCCGAAGTGGTTGCTGAAACAGAAAAAGTAATGAAACGTGCGGAGGAACTGTTTGGCTACCGCTTTGAAACCGAGCATGCCTTGTTCGGCGGGATTGCAATCGATGAGAAGGGGACACCGCTGCCGCAGGAGACGCTCGATATTTGCCGCAGTGCGGATGCGGTCTTGCTTGGAGCAGTTGGCGGACCGAAGTGGGATAACAATCCGAAGGAGCTTCGTCCAGAGACTGGGCTGCTCGGCATTCGTAAAGCGCTTGGTTTATTCTCCAATCTACGTCCGGCTGTGGTCTTCGACTGTCTGAAGGACGCTTCCACTTTGAAGCCGGAAGTATTGGAAGGTACGGATCTGATCGTGGTACGTGAATTAACAGGCGGTATTTATTTCGGTGAGAAGTTCCGCCGTGATACGGAGCAAGGACAGGAAGCGGTTGATACTTGCGCTTACAATGTGAGCGAAGTGGAGCGGATTGTGCGTCAGGCGTTCGAGATCGCCCAGAAGCGCCGCAAGAAGCTTGCTTCCGTGGATAAGGCGAACGTGCTTGAGACTTCCCGTCTATGGCGAGAAGTAGTGATTCGGATCGCTCCGGAATATCCGGATGTTGAGCTGGAGCATGTATTGGTAGACAACTGTGCCATGCAGCTGCTGCGCCGCCCGTCCAGCTTCGACGTTATTGTAACCGAGAATATGTTCGGGGATATTCTTAGTGATGAAGCGGCGATGTTGACCGGATCCATCGGCATGTTGTCCTCCGCATCGCTGGGTGAAGGCAGCTTTGGTCTGTACGAGCCTGTCCATGGCTCCGCTCCGGATATTGCTGGCCAGAATCTGGCGAATCCGATCGCAACGATCCTGTCGCTGGCTCTGATGTTCAGAATGACATTTGGTTATGCGGATGCTGCAGATTCGATCGAAAAGGCAGTATCTGATGTGCTTAATGCAGGACATCGTACCGGTGATATCGCTGTTGACAAGAGCAAGGCGATCGGCACGAAGGAGATGGGCGATCTTATCGTCGCAGCGATGAAATAATATAATTTTGTATGCATAGCATGAAAATAAGTAGTCCAACCTAAATAGAAGCGCCTTTGTTTCTAACCATTTGTTGAGGAGGAAATTTTCAGATGGCAGAACGTTTGGTAGGCAGACCAGCTCCTGAATTCGATCTTGCGATTGTAAACGGAGACGGCCAGGAATTTGGACGCAAGAAGCTGTCCGATTATCGTGGCGAATGGCTGGTGTTCTTCTTCTATCCGTTGGACTTCACAGAGGTATGCCCGACTGAGATCATGGCGCTGAGTGAGGCTTACCCGCGGTTCAAGAAGCTCGATGCTGAAGTTCTTGGCTGTAGCGTAGACTCTGAGCATAGCCACAAAGCATGGATTAATACGCCGAAGGCCAGCAATGGTTTGGGACAGTTGAACTTCCCGCTTGCATCCGATATGACGAAGAGTGCAGCCCGTGATTACGGCGTACTCATCGAGGAAGAGGGCGTCGCTCTTCGCGGCCTGTTCATCATAGACCCGGAGGGCGAAGTGAGATACCAGGTCGTTAACCATAACCATGTCGGACGTAGTGTTGATGAGACCTTCCGCGTTCTTCAGGCTCTTCAATCCGGCGGTCTTTGCCCCGCAGATTGGAAACCTGGAGACAGGAATCTTCAGTCGAAGTGATATTTGCAAGCCCTCTGCATGGTGTTCCATGCAGGGGGCTTTTTGCCCACGGTACGTCATTCGTTATAGATATTTGGTAATAATTTCGTGTGCTACAGAGGAATTACTCGCACCGTTCTCGAATAAATTATTTGAAATCACATCTTGAAGGTGGATATAATACTTGAGTGTGAACAAGGATCTGGAAAGGGTGACAGGGGATGAGTTTTTGCTGCGGTGCTAGTATGCTTGGAACTAAGGGGACTTTGAAGCATTATCGTACCCAGGTCCATAATGTTCCCTTGCTGTTCTGCCCGGTATGCCATCGGGTGGAAGTCCATTACAAAGTGGAGAATGAATATGAGATATTGGCGGAGTACGCACATGGGGATGGTGTCTCAGAAATTGATTTTCAGGATTTCGTCATGGAGGATGAAGAATCGATCTTCTGCAATTGTGTGAACTGTGAGGAAGAGGACCCGCTTGATATCGTTCAGAGCCAAATTGATATGGCGCTTGATCTTTTGGCATTCTCGAAGCATATCGGCGATGACAAGTGGGAAAGAGAGCTTAAGAAGCGGTTAGCAGTCATGAGTCGACGCAGAACCAAATTGCTGCAGAAATAGATTTCCATGTATTGTCAGTGACAAAGTGTATTTTTTCTGTGATAATGTTTACAACTTTATATTGATACCTTTAAATCAGTCCCGTGAGACTGGCAAGGACAGCGGACCTTATGATCCAACAAGGCATTATTATGTCTATTTGGTTTGATCATAAGTAGAAGAGGCGTATTGTCAGAAACGGCAATGCGTCTTTTTTATTGCAAACATTTTTTGCACGGTTCGATGCTCTCCAAGCATGTACAAGCATCATGCGGTATCAATCATCATGTTATTTGGAGGCGGCTATGGAAAAAGTAGATTTGGAATTCTCATTGGAACCTGTGCCCCAGGCACATCGCAACGGATTTTGGAAAATTCTCGCCGTTATGCTGGGCTTCACCTTCTTCTCTGCCAGCATGTGGGCAGGCGGAACCCTTGGCAACGGTCTTAGGTTTTCTCAATTCATTTGGATCGTGCTGGCCGGAAATTTGATTCTTGGTGTTTATACCGGGGCACTGGCTTATATCGCTGCAAGAACAGGGCTGTCCACACATTTGCTGACCAGATATGCATTTGGGGAAAAAGGATCGTATCTGTCCTCATTGCTGCTCGGCTTAACGCAGGTAGGCTGGTTTGGCGTAGGTGTGGCGATGTTCGCTGTTCCAGTGCAGAAAATGACCGGTATGAACGTATATGTGCTGATCCTTATCTTCGGAGTGCTGATGACGGTCACTGCGATTTACGGGATTAAAGCACTGGCGATTATCGGCATTGTCTCCGTGCCATCGATTGCCATCTTGGGGAGTTACTCGGTGCTCGAGGCGACCAACACGGCAGGGGGACTTCAGGGCTTGCTATCCTATGAACCGGCCCAAGCGATCGGGATTGCTACGGCCCTCTCGGTTTGCATCGGTTCCTTTATTAGCGGCGGAACGCTGACGCCCGATTTTGCAAGATTTGCAAAAACGGCTCGTTCCGCAGTAGTGTCCACGGTAGTGGCGTTCTTCCTTGGCAATTCACTAATGTTCTTATTTGGCGCCGTCGGGGCGATTGTATATGGAAAGTCAGATATCTCTGACGTGATGTATCTGCAAGGCTTAATCATTCCAGCGATCATCGTACTTGGTCTGAATATCTGGACCACCAACGAAAATGCCTTGTACGCTTCAAGCTTAGGATTCTCCAACATTACGAAGATATCGCGTAATAAATTTGTAATTGGAAATGGGCTTCTAGGTACGGTTGCTGCGATGTGGCTCTATAACAATTTCGTTGGATTCCTTACGATATTGGGTTCTGTTCTGCCTTCGATCGGAGCGATTCTATTAACCGATTTCTTCTTGCTCAAACGTGGCAAGTATCAGAAGTTTGAGGATATGAAATTCAGGCAAGTGAACTGGAACGCTCTAATCGCATGGGGAGGGGGCGTACTTATCGCCAAGTTTGTACCGGGGATTCCACCGGTCAACGGGATTCTGGGCACAGCAGTGATATATGTAATCGCCATGAAATGCTTCCCACTGCGTGAGGAGCAAGCGGCAACAAAGATAATTCATGAGGGGGTTCATCAATGATTATTCAAAATGCAAAATTAAGAGCTCAAGAGGGGCTATGGAATATCGTTGTACAGGATGGGAAATTTGTGAGCATTACAGAGTCTCCGGTGAATACAGAGGGACATGAAGTAATTGATGTCGCCGGTTCGCTCGTGCTTCCACCGTTTATTGAACCGCATATCCACCTGGATACGACGCTCACGGCCGGTGAGCCGGAATGGAATCAAAGCGGCACGTTATTCGAAGGAATTCAACGTTGGTCACAGCGTAAGGAGACGTTGAGCCATGATGATGTAGTGCTTCGCTCCAAGACGGCGCTTAAATGGCAGATTGCCCAAGGCATTCAACATGTGCGGACTCATGTTGATGTGACGGACCCTGATCTGACCGCTCTGAAGGCGCTGCTTGAGGTCAAGGCAGAGATGGCTCCATATGTAGACATCCAGCTTGTCGCCTTTCCGCAAGAGGGCATTCTATCGTTCCCGAACGGTGCAGAACTGCTGGAGGAAGCGATGAAGTTAGGAGCGGATGTGGTTGGCGGGATTCCGCATTTCGAATTTACACGTGAATACGGCGTCGATTCCATGAAGATCGTGTTTGACCTGGCTGAAAAATACGATCGTCTGGTGGATATTCATTGTGATGAGATCGATGATGAACAATCCCGGTTCGTCGAGGTTGTGGCCAAAGAAGCCTTTGAGCGCGGCCTCGGGGCACGTACGACAGCAAGCCATACCACAGCAATGGGCTCTTATAATGACGCTTATGCGTACAAACTGTTCCGTCTGCTGAAAATGTCAGGCCTTCATTTTGTATCTAACCCGCTCGTCAATATTCACCTTCAGGGCCGATTCGATACGTATCCGAAGCGCAGAGGTCTCACCCGTGTAAAAGAACTGCTGGAAGCAGGGCTTAACGTATGCTTTGGGCATGATGATATCTTCGATCCATGGTATCCGCTGGGCACAGGGAAGATGCTTCAAGTCCTTCATATGGGAATTCATACCGCTCAGCTCATGGGGTACAAGCAGATTGTTAATTCCATTGATATGATAACGACAAACAGCGCCAAGACGCTGCAAATTGAGGAGAAGTATGGGATTGAGCCAGGCAAGCCCGCCAATTTCATCGTCCTGTCCGCAGAGAATGAATATGAAGCGATTCGGAAACAAGCGACCGTTTGCTATTCCTTCCGTAACGGTAAGCTTATTTCCGAGACGAAGCCTAGCGAGACTACAATTAACTTGTTGAACGGAACGGAAAAAGTTGATTTTAATAGAGAAAATTAAACTTTTAGACACAAATCAATAAATAAAATAACAAGAGCACTTCCAATGGGGGTGCTTTTTAACTTTTTTGGATATTTTTTTGGAGAAAATGGGTAAATTTAAGCGATACCTCTTTTTTCGACAGTATCTCTGATTGACGTTTTCTGGAAAAGTTTACTATGATTTAATTAGGGCTATTGTACAAGCGTATAAGGAGTTGGTTATAATCTGTGTTGAGGGGTTTCCTTAAGAATTTAATAGCAAGAACCTTTGAGTAAAGATCAATGCCGTAAGAACGTGGAATGGGACTATTGCAAAATGACCGTAGACCGTAGGTTGACGTATATAGGCAGGTAGATCATTTGAAAAAGGGGGATCAACTTGTTGAGTGAATTCCAGGATACATTACTTGAGTCCGTCAAAGCATTTCAATCAACCCAGCTTGTAATGAACAAGTATGAAAATGTGCTCCAGCATATGGATAGCGGAATTATGCTGTTCGATAGTGAGGGAGTGCTGACTTTTATTAATGTGCAGATGGCTAAGCTCCTTGAAACCCCGCGTCATGCATTGATCGGATGTAATTTGTTGCAAATATTGCTTCACCCGCATCTGAACCGATTTAAGAAGAGGAAGATTTTGCGTATTTATCGCGAGACTATTTTTTATCGCAAAAGGAATCATGAGGTCATTGATGAATATGGCCGTCACTGGTTGATCACGGTAAAGTATGGGGACCAGATGGATGGAGATTTCCTGCTCAGTGTAAAGGATGTTTCTGAATTCAGGCAGATTGAGCAAACGGCATATCAAAATGATAAGCTGGCCATGCTTGGGAAAATATCAGCCGCCATTGCTCACGAGATTCGCAATCCGCTGACGACGATCCGCGGCTTCATTCAGTTGCTGCGCCCTCACCTGGTCCAATTGGGCAAGGATGAATATGCAAGGATTATTCTGGCCGAAATTGATCGCGCCAATGATATTATTTTTGAATTTCTCAACTCTTCCAAGCCCACCGCTCCGCAAATGGTTGTGGTTAGCGTCTATTCCTTGTTGAAGGAAGTTGTGCTCCTGACGGAAAGCGAGGGGCATATGAAAGGCTGCGAAATCAACCTGCTCCTGTCCGAGGAGGCAAACCTGAATGTGTCCATTGACGTGAAGCAGATTAAGCAGGTTCTATTAAATATTATTAAGAATGCGCTGGATGCGATTGAAGAAGTCAAATGCGATCACTCCGGAGTTATTAATATCACAGCAAAACCCGAAGGGAAATATGTGAATATATCTATTCAGGATAACGGGAATGGCATCGATAAGACGCTGTTAGCCCACCTCTTTGATCCTTTTTTCACGACGAAGGAGAAGGGGACTGGACTTGGCTTATCGGTTAGCTACCGGATCGTAAGAAATCACAAGGGAACGATTTCCGTCGATAGTATCAAAGGAGCGGGGACGATCTTTGAGATCTGGCTCCCCATAGTATAGATTTTGCATAAAGAGAAAAAAGGCAGTTCATCATTACAACGGTGAGCTGCCTTTTTTACATTTCAAGCTATGACTCATTAAGATTGGGATTCACAACGGGAAGAAGATGATGTCTGATTGGCATCCCCACAGGCCGCGCAGGAATTACGCTGTGAGCAGCCGGCGCATTCGCCTTGTTTGCTCTTTTTGAAGCCGCGATACAGAGCAAACAGAGCAAATCCGAAAACCACACCAATGATCAGGATATCCGCCATCACTATCACTTACCTTTCCTTGAACTTATATAGTTCTTATACATACCCTAGCAATCTTCCGCCCTGATAAATGATAAACGACATGATATAGGCAAGCGTTAAAGAATAGAAAACAGCGAACGCTGTCCATCTCCAGGAGGCTGTCTCCTTGCGAAGAACGCCTACCGTAGCGAGACAAGGTGTATATAATAGTATAAATACCATGAAGCTGATAGCTTGCAGCGGTGTGAAGGCCAGCGCAATTTGCCCTTGCAGTCCGGCCATGTCCGGCACATGATAGATAATATTCATCGTTGATACGACGACCTCTTTGGCCATGAAGCCTGTAATAAGGGCTGCTCCGGATTGCCAGGTGCCAAAGCCAAGCGGATGAAGAAGGCTGGCGAACAGCCCGCCGATATGAGCGAGGAAGCTGTCATCCATCGTATCGGCTACTCCTCCTGGTCCCACATAGGATAGCAGCCAGATCAATACAGACCCGCCAAGAATGAACGTCCCCGCTTTGCGTAAGAAGCCTTTGCCCTTCTCCCAAGTGCTGCGGAACAGGGTGGTGGATTGCGGCATACGGTATGGCGGCAATTCAACCATGAAGAAGGACTTCGAATCTTTGAACATGAACAGCGAGAACAGCTTGGCTAATACTAACGCCAGTACGATCCCCAGCAGATATAAAGAGAAGACAACAAGCGCCTGGGCCCGTGCAAAAAATATACCTGCGAACAAGGCGTAGACGGGCAGACGGGCTGAGCAGGACATCAGCGGAACGAGCAGCATGGTCAGCATCCGTTCCTTCGGTTGTTCAATACTGCGCGAGGCCATAATGCCTGGAACATTGCAGCCAAAGCCGATGATGAATGGGATCAGTGCCTTGCCATTAAGCCCTGCAAGCTCCATGATTTTGTCCATCATGACGGTAATCCGTGCCATATAGCCTGAATCCTCAATGAAGGAAATAATCAGGAACATAATGAAAATCTGCGGAATAAATACAAGCACACCACCTACACCGCCGATAATCCCGTCGATTAAGAGCGCACGCGTAAATTCTGAAGCTCCCACCGCTACAAGTCCGTTCTGGATCCATGTGCTGAGCGGACCAGAGAAGAAGGACTCCAATAGATCGGACAACGGATTACCAAGCCAGTCAAAGGTCAGCTTAAAGGTAAACATCATGAAGACGAGAAATATAGGTATTCCCCAAAAGGGATGAGTCACGACGGCATCGATTTTCTCCGTGAATGTGTCAGGCTTGCGATGACTCGTGTCGACAGTTTTTGCACAGATTTCTTGAATATGCTTCGTTCTTACTGAGCGGATATACTCCTGTAAAGTGGATGGGGTTCCTGCGGTGTGCAGCCGCTGTTCAGCCAAATCGCAAATGGATTGCACCTTGGTCTTTTGCTCATCACTAAGCTTCAGTGAACGAATAACAGCTTCATTGCGCTCCAACAGCTGAAGAGCGATGAAGCGATCGGACGGGATATGATCAGGGATAACAGAATTTAATTCCCGGGAAATGTTACTGATGGCCGCTTCGACAACATTTCCGTAATCGATGCGAAAATTCGGTGCTTTCACTGAAGAGCTGCTGAGTAGGCCAAGCAGTTCTTCAGTGCCTTTTCCCGTACGGGCCACAAGGGGCATGACAGGAACGCCGATTCGAGCTGCCAAGGCTTCCAGATTAATGCGGATACCGTTCGATTTAGCAACATCGATCATATTGAGTCCAATTATGATCGGCTTCCCGTATTCTAAAAGCTGAAAGGTTAAATAAAGATTTCGCTCAAGTTGAGATGCATCAACGATATTAACTAAAAGACTGGGGGAATCCGACACCAAATATTCAGCGGCGACCCCTTCATCCCTTGATAAGGGGTGCAAGGTATAAATGCCGGGGAGGTCGGTTAATTCTCCACTTTTATTCTTAAGATGTCCAACCTTCTTCTCAACAGTTACTCCCGACCAGTTGCCTACATATTCATATGAGCTGGTGAGCGTATTAAATAGCGAGGTTTTACCTGTATTCGGATTACCGATAAGAGCCGCATTGTTCATGAGACCGCCACCTTGATTTCCGCCGCTTCTTTCTGGCGGATTCCAAATAGCTGACCGCTGCATTCCAGCATTAATGGTCCTCCGCATGGGCAATATCGCTTGATCGTAATATTGGAGCCAACGGAGATGCCAAGATCAGCAAGACGACGCTTCAGTGCAGGATCGATGGATCCAAAGTGACGTATTTCCGCGGAGATTCCCGGTCTCAGACCGAGTAGACAGTTATGGCAGTCAGACATGGTAGATCGCCCCTTATTATAATGAAAGAATTAGAAGTGGGTCATTGATTTGCTTCCATAATAAAGCATTCATCATAAGCTTCTCTATGAAATTACAATAATAATTAATATTAAATGGTAGTATTTCTTAGCTGATAATCTGATATTGATAATCACTCTCAGTAGTCCCCAATAAATATAGCAAAGCGAAAAATAAACAACTGTGATGTGAATCACAGCGTTTTGTATCTTTCCCTTTACATTTTCAATTACCTTCAAGTAAGATGGATAATAAAATAGATGAGTGAAAGGGATAGGAAGATGAAAGCGAACCAATGCAAGATTGTCGATTGTACTATCCGGGATGGCGGGTTAGTCAATAACTGGGATTTTAGTGTGGATTTTGTGCAAAAATTGTATGCCGGTCTGAATGAAGCAGGCGTGGATTATATGGAAATTGGATATAAAAACTCTCCGAAGCTGCTTAAGGGAGCAGATGAGGCAGGGCCTTGGCGCTTCCTGGACGACGATTTCCTGCGCAAAGTGATTCCGCAGAAAGGAACCACCAAACTTTCCGCCCTGGTGGATATCGGTCGGGTAGATGAGAATGATGTCTTGCCTCGCAGCGAGAGTATGCTTGATCTGATTCGAGTAGCCTGCTACATCAAGGATGTGGATAAAGCTCTGGAGCTTGTTCAATTGTTCCATGACCGCGGTTATGAGACGACGCTGAATATTATGGCTTTGTCGAATGTGATGGAGAATGAACTGCTTGAAGCATTCGAGATGATCAAGGAGAGCGTAGTGGACGTTGTATATGTCGTCGATTCTTATGGTAGTCTGGATTATAAAGATATGGAGTACCTGGTAGACAAGTTCAAGACCCATTTGCCTAATAAACGCTTGGGCGTTCATACCCATAACAATATGCAGTTGGCATTCTCGAATACGTTAGTTGCAGCGGACAATGGGGTGGAATTTCTTGACGCTTCTGTGTACGGGATGGGGCGCGCTGCAGGCAACTGTCCTACAGAACTGCTCGTCACACATTTGAAAAACACGAAATATAATCTTCGTCCCCTGCTTGTTGTGCTTGAGGAGCTGATGGTGCCGCTTCGCGAGAAGGAGGAATGGGGTTATCTGATCCCCTACATGATCACCGGAACATTGGACGAGCATCCACGTTCAGCTATGGCGCTTCGTGTATCGGATGATAAAGATAAAGTTGTTGATTTCTATGATAAGCTCACGACGCCTGAAGTGAATTTCAAGAAGAAGTAAGATAGACTATGGGAAGCCCGGTTATTTTCGATAGCCGGGCTTTTTTTAATGTTCAGAAAGAAACGCGGTTTTTAGCGATTTTTGTCCTTGGGTCAGGGGAAAGGCAGGAAAATAGCGGATGATGTTGAATTGTACAACTAAAGAATATACCTCCGGGGGTTGAGAGCGCAAAGATGGGCACAAGGACAGAGAGAAGAACAGCTTTAATCCAGGGAGGAATCGGGCTGGCAGGTATGCTGGCTTTCATAATAGCATCCGCTAGGCTGGACAGCTTGGGTATTTCTGCGGATAGCATGCGAGCGTTATTGATTCTTGCCGGATTGGTGATTGGAACAGTATCATTTGCGATTTTTGCTCAAGGTTGGATTTTGTTTGCGGACAAATTGTCAAGACAGCGTTTGTATACGGCGGTCCTCTTTTTCATAATCGGTTTATTGGATGTATTACATATATCGGCATATAGCGGGCTTAAGCTGTTTGGAGTAGAGACCGGGCTTCATTTATCGGATACGCTGCTTGCGATTTCGCATATGCTTGGGGCTTTGGGAATTTTGTTTATTTTCAGTAAGGAAGATAGGCAGTTGTCGGGCAAACATAAATTTACGGCCTTTATCGGTGGAGCATTGGTCAGTGCCATCGGGATTGGACTGCTATATACATATCAATGGAAGCACCCTGAATGGCTGGAGTACGACGGACGCAGCCTCGGCAATTCAGTCATTTGGATAGCGACGCTGCCGATAATCTTATTGGCGATGGTATCGATGGTTCGCCGATCGTGCAAGGCGAGTTCCTCTGCGGCGATCACGATGGTTCGGGCGTTGATGTTTATGCTGCTGGGGCATATTTTGCTTATGTTGGTAGACATGCAGGCTAGCTTGCTTCATGCTGTCGGTGAATGGTATATGGTACTCTCTTATTATTTTGTAATGAAGGGAGTATACCGCCTTACGATTGAAGAGCCGTTCCGCAGCCAACAGGCCATTGAAGCTATGATGAAGCATATGGTCGATCATGATGAATTGACCGGATTGCCTAATTTGCGGCGGATGAAGGAGGAGCTTGGACAAGCGGTGCGTTCCGGCGCTTCGTGTATCGGCATAGCGGTGATTAATATCGATCGCTTCAAGGCGATTAATGATTCTCTCGGCTATGGCGCTGGCGACAAAGTGCTGACGGAGGTAGGCGAACGACTGACAGAGGTGTGTCGGGACGCCGAGAAGGTCTACCGGATGGGTGAAGATGAATTTGCTCTTGTTTTCGGCGAGGTGAGCGATGCGGAGGCGGCTGAACGTCGTGCAGTGTGCTTGCTTCATACAGTCAATCCATCGGTCATCCTCGATGAGACAGAATACCACATCTCCCTTTCAATGGGGTTAGCCGTCTATCCTGTAGATGCAGCATCCGTTGAGCAGGTCATCCAATACGCTGATATGGCTGTTCATCATGCCAAGGATCAAGGGCAGGAGTTCTCGCGTTACGTCGATAAGTTAAGGCTGGTAACCCAGGCCCGAATCGAATTGGAAAATGATATGCGCAAGGCGCTGGATCAGGAGCAATTCTTCCTGGAGTTTCAGCCGCAATTCAGTCTGCAGACAAATCAGATGGTAGGCATGGAAGCGCTAGTGCGGTGGAGGCATCCGAAGCGAGGGATCATTCCCCCAGGGGAATTCATTCCGATCGCTGAGGATAGCGGATTGATCGTTCAGCTAGGTGAGTGGGTATTAAGAACGGCCTGTCAGTACAATAAAAAGTGGCAATTAGCAGGTTATCCGCCGCTATGTATGTCTGTTAATCTCTCGATGCGCCAATTCCGTCAGTATAACCTGGCTGAAAGAATCGGAGCGATCCTGACGGAGGTAGGCATGGAGGCGAAGTATCTGGAGCTTGAGGTCACGGAGAGTATGACTTATGATATCGAGACGGCGCTAAGCCAGCTACACAGCTTGAAGCAGCTTGGCATCCAAATTAGCATTGATGATTTTGGAACAGGCTATAGTTCGCTCTATTATTTGAAAAGCCTGCCGATTGACCGTTTGAAGATCGACCGGGCTTTTGTGCAGGAGCTAATGCTGGATGGAAATGATGCCGCTATCGTATCTACAATCACGGCGATGGCGCACCACCTGCAGCTCAAAGTGACGGCCGAAGGGGTAGAGAGCGAGGAGCAGCTTGAGTTTCTGAAGCAGCAGAACTGTCATGAGGGGCAGGGCTTTCTATTCAGTAAGCCGGTTGCTGCAGGCATATTAGAGAATGAGTTCCTTAGTCGGCTTGCCGGCTAGGGAACTTTTTATATGAGGTGAGGCACCTATGCGGTATAAAGCGGAGTGCTATTTTACAGGAGCATATAAAATTGTGAGACAACAACAGAAAATCCCTTGCATCGCAAGGGATTTACATGAGAAGCGGGTGATGGGAATCGAACCCACGCTACCAGCTTGGAAGGCTGGAGTTCTACCATTGAACTACACCCGCAAATGACGAAAATATGGTCGGGATGACACGATTCGAACATGCGACCCCCTGGTCCCAAACCAGGTGCTCTACCAAGCTGAGCTACATCCCGTTGTCGTAATCAAAGGAACTGACTCCTTTTGAAGACAAGAAATAATATATCATTTTTAGAGCTGGAAGGCAAGACCTTTTTTAAATAAAAATCTGTCCCCCTTGATCAATTTAGGTCACTCGTATCCGGACTATGATTAGTTGATAGCTAAGGCAGTCATTCAGGTCCGGGAAGCTTGCCATTTGGGGGGAGTTTGCATATAATATTGGATAAGTGTAATCAGTTAAGCCAAACATATAAATGTAATGATGGAGAAGAGTAAGCAGAAGCCTTCTTACAGGGAGGGGACGCCGCAGATTGAGAGCGTCTCTACGAAACTCAGACTGCTGAAGTTCACTCCGGAGCAGTTCCTTGAACCGCCTGTTTCACCAGAACGGGAATTAGGCAGTAGGGGATACCGGTTACGAGCCGTTATTCGTTAAAGTGAGAGCATTATTGCTGTAACAGTGATACGCCTGGAGCGTGTGCTGCACGCTGTAGGCTCTAACAAGGGTGGTACCACGGTCTTTTCGTCCCTTTTCGGGAGAAGAGGCTTTTTTTGTTTGCACCAACATGATTTTTAATGTTTAGGGAGGATAAGTTCATGAAAGAACGTTTGGAAGCACTCAAGCAGGATGCATTGGAACAGCTTCACAAGGTTGCAGATGGAAATCATCTGAATGAGCTGCGTGTTAAATATTTGGGCAAGAAGGGTGCGCTTACGGAAATTTTGCGCGGTATGGGAGCTTTAAGCGCCGAGGAACGTCCGGTTATCGGTCAAGTGGCCAACGAAGTTCGCGGGGCTATTGAAGCGCTTGTGGAGGAGAAGAGCGACCTCTTTCAACGTCAAGCAACTGAGCAGCGTCTGGCAGCCGAGCAGGTAGATGTGACCTTGCCTGGCCGTCCGATGAAGCAAGGCGCGGTTCATCCGCTGAATCAGGTGATTCAGGACATTGAAGATATCTTCATCGGAATGGGCTATCGGATTGCTGAAGGTCCTGAGGTGGAGACCGATTATTATAACTTCGAAGCGTTGAATTTGCCGAAGGATCATCCGGCTCGCGATATGCAGGATTCTTTCTATTTAACGGAAGAGCTGCTGATGCGTACGCAGACTTCTCCGGTCCAGGTGCACACGATGGAGCAGATGAAGGGCGAGGTGCCAATCAAGGTCATTTGCCCGGGAAGAGTATATCGCCGCGATGATGACGATGCGACTCACTCCTTCCAATTTCATCAGATCGAAGGTCTGGTCGTCGGCAAAGGGATCCGGATGAGCGATTTGAAGGGAACCTTGCTCGAATTCACGAAGAAAATGTTTGGCCCGAATACGCAAATTCGTCTGCGTCCAAGCTTCTTCCCGTTTACCGAGCCCAGTGTGGAGGTTGACGTAACCTGCGTGAAATGCGGCGGCAACGGCTGCCGGGTGTGCAAGCACACCGGATGGCTCGAAATTCTGGGCAGCGGCATGGTACACCCTCGCGTGCTGGAGATGAGCGGCTATGATCCTGAAATTTATAGCGGTTTTGCATTCGGTATGGGTGTGGAACGAATCGCAATGCTGAAATATGGAGTGGATGATATTCGTCACTTCTTCAGCAATGATCTTCGTTTCTTGCAGCAGTATGCCAGAATTTAATAGCGGAAAGGGGAAAGTCAGATGAAAGTATCAGCCGAATGGTTATCTAAATATGTATCGCTTGAGAATGTAGATATTACTGAGCTTGCAGAGCAAATTACGCGCTCGGGCATTGAAATTGATTCGATCGAAAACCGCAACAAAGGGGTGACAAAGGTTGTTGTAGGTTATGTGAAGCATAAGGAGAAGCATCCGGATGCAGACAAGCTGAACGTGTGTACAGTAGATGCAGGAGAGGGTGAGGATCTGCAGATCGTCTGCGGAGCCAAGAATGTGGACGCTGGCCAGAAAGTTCCGGTTGCGCTCGTGGGCGCCGAACTGCCCGGCGGCTTGAAGATCAAGAAGGCGAAGCTTCGTGGTGTTCCTTCCCATGGTATGATCTGTTCTGCGAAAGAGCTGGGGCTGAATGATAAGCTGCTGCCGAAGGAACAGCAGGAAGGAATTCTCGTACTGCCGGAGCAAGTGGAGATCGGTACGCCGATTGCCAGGCTGCTCGGACTTGATGACCAGATCCTCGACTTTGATCTGACGCCGAACCGTTCCGATTGCTTGAGTATGCTGGGTGCAGCCTACGAGGTAGGCGCGATTCTCGGAAGAGAAGTCAAGCTGCCAACGCCGGAGAAGGAACTGGTAGAAGTGCGGAAGCCAGCCAGTGAATATATCGCTGTGAAGATCGATGCTCCGGCAATGTGCGATCGCTATGCGGTTCGCTATATGACAGGCGTTCAGATTGCCCCTTCACCGCTATGGATGCAGAATCGGCTGATGGCTGCGGGAGTTCGCCCGATCAACAATATCGTTGATATAACGAACTACGTAATGCTGGAATATGGTCAACCTCTGCACGCTTTCGATGCCGACAAAATCGCTGGCGGTGTGATCGGCGTTCGTGAAGCCAAAGCAGGGGAGAGCCTAGTTACGTTGGATGGACAGGAGCGCAAACTGGGAGCGGGAACGCTCTTGATTGTGGATGGCGAAGATCATCCGATCGCTCTGGCCGGTGTCATGGGTGGGCTTAACTCGGAAGTAACCGAACAGACGACGAATATTGTGCTGGAATCGGCCAAATTCAGCGGCAGCTCGGTCAGAGTGACGTCCCGTCATTTAGGACTTCGTTCAGAGGCGTCCCTCCGATTTGAGAAAGAGGTGGATCCGAACGCTGTAATTCCGGCTCTGAACCGGGCGGCTGCACTTATGATGAAGCATGCTTCTGGCAGCGTTCATCAAGGCGTAGTTGAGAAGGTTGTCAATCAGCCGAAGGAGCGGATTATTTCCTTGTCCCTCAGCAAGCTGAATGCTTTCCTTGGCACGGATATTTCGTCGCTTGAGACGAAGACGATTCTGAGCCGTTTGCATTTTGATTGCGGCGATGTGGCCGGTAATACTATTGAAGTGCGTGTGCCTACACGTCGTGGGGATATTACTCGCGATGTTGATCTAATCGAAGAAGTGGCCCGCTTGTATGGATATGACAATATCCCGACTACTGTAATTGAAGGGCCAACGACGGCTGGCGGTTATACGAAGCCGCAAGCTTTGCGCCGTTCCTTGCGCAAACTGCTGGTGCATGGCGGTTGGCAGGAAGCAATGGGATATTCCTTTGTGAAGGAAGGAAGCATTAAACGATTCCCACGTCTGGGCGAAGGAGAATATGAAGTGAAATTGGCAATGCCGATGAGTGAGGAACGGGGCGTGCTGCGCAGCAGCCTGCTGCCGGGGCTGACTGAGATCGCGGTATATAACCGTAATCGCAAGCAGGATAATCTGGCATTGTTCGAGATCGGCAACGTATTCTTATCTAAAGAGCAAAAGCTGACGAAGCAACCCCAGGAGATGTCCGTGCTTGGAATGCTGCTGGCTGGAAATCGTCATGAGAAACGCTGGAATGTGCCTCTGGAGAAGGTGGACTTCTTCGATATTAAAGGAGCGCTGGAAAGTGTATTTGAAGCGCTGGGTCTAAGTGAAAAAATCTCCTATGAAGCGAACAAGCCAGTCGGGTTCCATCCAGGACGTTCTGCTTCCGTGTATCTCGATACAGCGGAAGGAAAGCTGTGGATAGGTACTTTGGGACAGCTTCATCCAGAGCTGCAGCATGAATTGGATCTAGAGGATACGTATGCGGCAGAATTGCTGCTTGAACCGATCTACCGTCATGCAGGGGCAACGGTGGTATACCGTGATTTACCGCGTTTCCCTTCGATGCAGCGCGATATTGCTGTTGTGGTCAGTCAGGAAGTTCAAGCTGGCGACTTGATCGGGTCGATCCGTAAGACCGCTGGCGAATTGCTGGAAGCCGTTGAAGTATTCGATGTATTCACCGGCAGCAAGCTGGGAGATGACAAGAAGAGTGTGGCCTTGTCACTTGTGTACCGTCATAAGGAGCGGACATTGACGGATGAAGAAATTACGGCAGTGCATGGATCTGTGGTGAGCGCGCTTGAGCAAACTTTTGCTGCTGAATTAAGAAAATAGCAGGAATTGTACAAAGTCACATCGAATCAAGTACAAGTAAACGATTCGATGTGACTTTCGTGCAAAAAAATGCATATTTCAGACACCTAGAACAAAGCGCAATAAAGGAGGCACAAAGTTTGAATACCCCTGACCGAATTAGTGTAAACGTAGATATTTACGGTACTTCTTATAAAATTGTTGGCAGTAATGAAGCGTATATGAAACAGATCGCTAAGCGCGTGGACGAGCAGATGCGTTCCATCTCCAAGGCGTATTCACATTTGGATACTCCTCGTTTGGCGGTCTTGACCGCTGTTCGGATGACCGAAGAGGCCGCCAGAGTCGATCAGCTTCAAGGTGAATTGAAGAGTTTGCAGCAGGAGAAGGCGTCCCTTGTTCAGGAGCTTGAAGTGCTCAAGACATTAAATGTCAAGCAAGAAGAGCAGCATGCCAAGCTTCAGGAGGAGTATGGCAATTTGAAGGACGACAGAAAGGCGTTGTCTGACAAGCTTGCGGCTACCGAAGCGGCGTTCAAGCAGCATGAAGCCGAAAGCGCCAAGCAAGCCAAGGAGCAAGAGGCTGAGAATCTGAGGCACAAGAACAAAGTGCAGGAGCTGGAACGTCAGCTGAGTGAACAGCGGAACAGCAACACTCAATTGCAGAATAAGCTGCGTGCTACGGAACAAAACGCACAGCGGGAGAAGAGTGAGCATGACAAGCTTAGCGCTCAATTGAAGGCTGTGCAGCAGCGTGAAGAAGCGGCTAAGGTGGATGGACAACAATTAAGAACGACCGTAGATAAGCTGGAACTGCAGAAGAAAGGTCTGCAGGAATCGCTACAAAGTGCAGAAGCAGAGGCTAAGAAGCTGCAGCAGCATGCGCAGGAAGCGAATGAGAGGGAGAACAAGCTCCGCTCCGAATTAGATGGTGTTCTGCAGAACGAGAAATCGTGGCAGAAGCTGGCTGAGAAACGTAACGAAGAGCTAAGCGTACTCGAAGCAAAGCTGCTTGCGGTATCCGAAGAACTGGAGAAGAACGAGCAGCAGCTGCAATTCGCCACGAAGGAAACGAATGCCGCTCGACAAGGTCTACAGGTTGAGCAGGACAAGTTTAAACGGGCGGCCGGTGAGTTGGAAGAGCTGCGCATGAAATTGAAGCAAGCGCTGTCTGATCGGGGAACCGCTATAATGAAAGCGGAAGCGAGCGAAGCGGAGAAGATTCGTCTGCAAGATGAGATTCAAAGCATGGGTGAACGCATAAATGAGCTGACAGAAGAGTCCAAGGGTTATGCTCAGCTAGCGGAAGCGAGCGAAATAGAGAAGAATCGTCTGCAACAAGAGATTCAAAGCCTTGTCGATCGCATTCGAGGTATGGAAGAAGAGGCTAGAAACTATGATCAGCTTGTAGAATCTGGCGAAGTAGAAAATGAACAGTTGCGGCAGAAAATCCATAATCTTGAAGATCGGATCCGGACTCTTCAGGAGGAGTCACAGGACTATGCCCTGCTTGCAGAGACGAGTGAAGCCGAGAAGAATCATCTGCAAGTGGAAGTTCAAAATCTTGAAGAACGTATCCGTGTACTGAAGGAAGAGACTCAGGTCCATGCTCAGCTTGCAGAAGCAAGTGAAGCTGAGAAGAAGCGTTTGAGTGAGAAGATAGAGAGTCTTGGTGAGAAGAATCAGAGCTTGCAGGAAGAGTCCAGGGAGTACGCTCACCTCGTTGAGGCTGGCGAAGCCGAGAAAGAGCAGCTCCAAGCGGAGATTCAGAGCCTGGAAGAACGTATCCGGGAGCTGAAGGAGCAGTCCGGGGACTATGCCCTGCTTGCAGAAGCAAGTGAAGCGGAGCAGAGCCGCTTGAACGAGGAGATTCAAAGTCTAGGCGATCGTATTCGTTCCTTAGAGGAAGAAGCCAAAGGTTATGCCCAGCTTGCGGAAGAGCAAGAACAGGCGCGCAAGGAAGCCGAGCAGCAGGAGCAGGCCTGGAGGACCCAGTTGGCTTCAGCAGAACAGGAACTGGCATCCTGGCGGGAGATCGAGGCGGATTTGCAGCGACAATTGAATACATGGCAGCAGGAATGTGCGGCCAGCTCGGAGAAGGTTGAGGACCTGAACGAGCAGCATGCTGCTCTGCTGCAAGAAAAAGAGCAGATGTCAGAGCAGCTCCGGCAAATTTCCGAAGGCTACGAAATTGTGTCACATGAGTATCATTTGTTAAAATCAGCCAGAGAGCTGGACCAAGAGAATACGCAGAAGCTTGAGCAGGAATATAAGCGGCTGAAAGAAGATTATTCGAAGCTGCAGACGGAGTATGACGAGTGGATCGAATTGATTGAGCAGGATAACAACTAGCTCTGTGAATAGTCACGGTACTGAATAAGGGTCCTTAGGCGATTCGCCCAAGGACCCTTGCTGTGCTTATTGACTAACTTCAGCTGATTCTATTCTTCTACAATAATTTTGGAGATCATGGTTGAATGTCCGGTTCCGCACATAATGGAGCAGGCCAATTCAAATTCCCCGGCTTCCTGTGGGATGATTGTCTTGGACTGGCTTTTGCCGCTTAGCTGCAGCTTGAGTCCAGGCACGAGCATGCCATGATTGCCTTCCTTCCTCTTGAAAGTGATCTTCACCGGGACGCCCTTCTTCAAATGGTACTCAGGCTGATCAAATTGATAATCAGTCGCTTCGATCGTGAGCTCGGCTTCCGGTGTAATGTTGTTATTTTCAGAACTGGTATTGGAACCGCTGCCACAAGCAGCCAAGACGAGAAGTAGCACAGATGTAGCCATAAATGCAATGGTTTTCTTCATAATCATCACCTGCAATATAGTATTATTGTGACAAATTTAAGAATATTATAGCGCAGGTTTTTAATCAAAAGAGGGGGACGGTATGAATAATTAGTGAACATTTTCCAAATTTTTCAGATTTCCGAATATACGTGTCATCGGGAAATGAGTCCATATAGAAAACTACCCCGAAGCCTCCAGTTGTTAGGGCACGGGGTAGTTCTTGCTGCATCTTGTAGCTTTTAATGAAGAAGCTTATCGAGAGCCATTATCTCGGCCTGCCTCAAAGGGCGTAGATACGGGGATGAACAAGTCGATAATCCCGATCACTAGCGCTGCCAGTAAGGCGCCGATTACAGACACGGAGACTCCGGATACGACGAATTGAGCGAGCCAGATCACGAGTGCACTGGCTAGAAAACCGACGATGCCGCGTCCAAATGGAGTAACCTTCTTGCCGAATATGCCCTCAATGGCCCAACCCAATAAGGCAATTACAAGAGCGAGCACAAGAGCGCTCCAGAACCCTCCTACACTGAATTGTGGAACGAGCCAGCCCACAACCAGCAGTACCAGGGCGGAGACGATAAAACGGACAACATGCCCAAGAAAATGCACGGTATTTGCCTCCTTTTTTAATGAAATACATGTGGCAACTCGATATTATGATGTTCATGAAAGTCGGTTCTTATGTGCCTTTATTTTTAAATTAAGGCTAAATAGCGAAATTTGAGCGGTTTCGATATAATGTAACCATAGCTCGAGAGAGGTTGTGAAGTTTCTTGGATCAGAAAATACTGCATACAATGGAATATCCCAAAATAATAAATCAATTAGCCCGTTATACGCAGACCTCACTAGGCAAGCAAATGGCGGAGGAATTACAGCCGGTGACACGCTTGGAAGATGTGAAATTGCTGCTGCAGGGGACGGAGGAATCGTTTACGGTTGACCGGCTCAAGGGTTATCCTTCCTTCGGGGGAATTGTAGATATAACGTCGGCTGTGAGACGAGCCCGCATTGGCGGCACGCTGAATCCTCATGAACTGCTGGGAATTGCGACAACGCTTGAAGGTTCAAGGCGGATCAAACGCTATCTGTCCGCAGTGCATGAGGACAATCCGGTGGAAATCTTATTTACACTGAGCGATTCCTTGAGTGAGCAGAAGCCGTTAGAGGATGCGATCAAACGCTGCGTGGATGACAGTGCGGAGATTATAGACTCGGCAAGTGCGGAGTTATCGCAAATTCGCCGTGAACTGCGCGGTGGTGAAGTGCGGATCCGCGAGAAGCTGGATTCGATGATCCGTTCGTCGACGGTGTCGAAGATGCTGCAAGACCAGATCGTTACAATTCGCGGCGATCGCTTTGTTATCCCGGTTAAAGCGGAATACCGCTCGCATTTCGGTGGAATCGTACACGACCAGTCCGGCTCAGGGGCAACCCTGTTTATTGAACCGGAGTCGATTGTTGCGTTAAATAATAAGCTGCGCGAGACGAAGCTGCGCGAGGAGCGGGAAATCGAGGTTATTCTGCAGAAGCTAACCGCGCTTGTCGGTGAGCAGGCGGAGCTGCTGTTATATGACATCGATATTCTGGCCCAGCTTGATTTTATGTTCGCCAAGGCACGTCTGGCCCGCGAGATGAAGGCCACGCTGCCGCGAATGAATGACCGCGGCTTCATTAAGCTGCGGAGAGGACGGCACCCGCTCATTTCGATCGACAAGGTTGTTCCGATTGATGTTGAGCTTGGCAATCACTTCTCGACGATTATCGTCACCGGCCCGAATACCGGCGGTAAGACGGTTACGTTGAAGACGATCGGCCTGCTCAGCTTGATGGCAATGTCCGGGTTGTTCGTTCCGGTAGAAGAAGGCTGTCAATTATGCGTATTTGATGCAATCTATGCGGATATCGGCGATGAGCAGAGTATAGAGCAGAGCCTGAGTACCTTCTCCAGTCATATGACGAACATCATCTCCATTTTGAAAAATATGACGCCGAAGAGCCTTGTTCTACTCGATGAGGTTGGGGCGGGGACAGATCCTGCCGAAGGCTCGGCACTGGCGATCGCAATATTGGAGCATATACATTCGCTCGGCTGCAGAATGGTGGCCACAACACACTATAGCGAGCTTAAGGCTTTTGCCTACGAACGTAAGGGTGTCATCAACGCCAGCATGGAGTTTGATATCAATACACTTAGCCCAACCTATCGCTTGCTGGTAGGTGTGCCTGGCCGAAGCAATGCATTTGCAATAGCTGAGCGGCTTGGGCTTCCGGCTCCGATTCTTGAATTTGCCCGGGGCGAAGTTAAGGAAGAAGACCTGCGGGTGGAGAATATGATTGCCAAGCTCGAAGAGAATCGGAATATTGCGGAGCAAGAGCGTGAGAACGCTGAGAAACTGCGCAAGGATTTGGAAAGCCTGCGCGGCAAGCATGAAGCCGAGCTGGAAAAGCTGGAGCAGCAGAAGGAACGTTATCTGGAGAAGGCAAATGAGGATGCGAGAGCGATTATCGCTAAGGCTCGCAGCGAAGCGGAGAAGATTATCGAGGAGCTGCGCTTGCTTGCCATGGAAGAAGGGGCCTCGGTGAAGGAGCATAAGCTGATCGCTGCCCGCAAGCAGCTTGACGATGCTGAGCCGGCGATGCGCAAGAAGTCTGTTGCTCCTAAAGCTGCCAAGCCAAAACGTTCGATCCAGCCTGGGGATGAAGTGAAAGTGCATAGTTTGAACCAGAAGGGGCATGTTGTCGAGCTGTCCGGCGACAAGGAAGCACTTGTTCAGCTGGGAATTATGAAGATGAAGGTTGCGCTTGATGACCTCGAGCTGATTGGTTCAGCTCCCGTTACGAAGCCGGTTCAACGAACCGCGGCTAATGTGAAGCGTACGCGGGACGAGCATGTGCGGACAGAGCTGGATCTGCGTGGAGCGAATTTGGAAGAGGCGTTGATTGAGGTGGATCGCTTTATTGATGAGGCTTACCTGAGCAATCTGGGGCAAATCTACATCATCCACGGTAAAGGTACCGGTATTCTGCGCAGCGGAATATCCGACTATCTGCGCAAACATAAGCATATCAAGAGCTACCGTCTTGGAAATTACGGAGAAGGCGGCACAGGAGTTACGGTGGCGGAGCTTAAATAATTCGTTTGGAACGAATAGATCCATGTAGGGGGAGTAAGATCATGCTGAAGAAACTGGTCAGGGTTTTATTCGCAGCCGCCGTATGCTTTATTGTCGCTGGAATTATTTATCTCTGGGTGGCGTAACCCGCATTGAAGTGCATGTTTCTAAAATCAAGCGTTCAAGGGATTTTCTGATAATCTTTATATAACGAAAGGATGGGAACAATGGAGACCACGATTTGTCCATGGTGCCAGACAGAAATTGTCTGGGATGAAGAAATAGGGCCCGAGGAGTACTGCCCCTATTGCAACAATGAGTTGAAGGGATACCGGACTTTGAATATCGGAATCGATGAGATTGAGGAAGAAGAGAACGAATACGACGGGGATGAGGATCAGAAGGTTTTCTGGGAACATGAAGAGAGCGGACATCTCGATGCGATTCGTAGAGTAGAGACCTTTGCCAAGGCAGGCGGAGATTTGTTGGCTTATGACTCCGGAGTGGAGAAAGTACTGGATGGACAGGAAGAGGTCCCTGAGTGCCCTCATTGCCGTGAGTACATGTTATTTGCCGGCAGCCAACCCTTGCCGGACAGCTTCGTACCTGCAATTCCGGCCGGTCTTTCGAAGCCTTTAGTGCAGAAGGCAGCGAAGCTGGATATTTATATTTGCTCAGCCTGTTTTCATGTGAGTCATTTCTTGACAGAGGATGAGAGGATGCATCTCATCCGTACTGTTACTGAAGAAGAATAAGAGCAGACTTAAGTAGAACCTTCATTTCCGTTGATCGGAATTGAAGGTTCTTTTTTATTTGTAGTAACTCTTAGCAGAATACCATTCGGAATCTAATGGTGTTCAGGAGTAGGGCGGGAGGTGCGCGTTAGAGAGAATAACTGCATGTCCGGCCGTTCAATTCCGCTGAGGATATCCGTAATCATCTCCGCGGCAATCGTGCTGCATACCGTACCGTTGCCGCCGTATCCTTCAAGAAAATAACAATGCGGATAATCAGGGTGGGTTCCGATATAAGGAAGCCCGTCATGAGTATGCCCGAACACTGCGCCCCATCTATACTCTGCTTGGATTGCAGCGGACCGCGGGAACATTTGATGTACATAATCAAGCAACTGTTTGCTCTTGGCTAGATACCGTGCTTCCACCAGCTTGCCTCCAGGTAAAAGTTCATCCAAGCCTCCGGCAATAATTCTTCCGTCCCGGATAGTTCGCAGATAGTAATATGGGCGGGCTGTTTCCCAGATCAGGCATTGTTCATACCAATCCCGGAAGTCCTTAAGCGGTTCAGTAACGATGACATAGGAGCTTGTTAATTCTGCACCTTTCTCGCGTTTGTATTGCTGTGTTTCATATCCGGTTGCAAAAATAACATGCTTGGCAGTGATCTGTGACTGTCCGCAGCGACAGATCACCCGGTCTTGAGTAAATTCGCAGCCGCTAATAGCAGATTCTTCATAGATCCTCGCTCCCTCCCGGGCTGAAAGTTCGATCAGGCTATGAACAAAGGCGTAAGGATTAACCTCAGCGTCCCCTTTGGTATAGATAGCAGCTGGCTTTTTGAAGGGGAAGTGGGTTGAGATTTGGTCTTCCTCCCACCACGATGCATCAAAACCATAGCGCTGCAAGGTTATATGCTCCTCTCGGAGCATATCGACATCCTCAGGCGTGCTGGCGAAATATAAGCTCCCACGGGTAAGCAGGCGTGCTTCCTCGGGAAAATCCTGACTAAGACGGATTAAATGCTGAATTGCATCACGGCAGAGTTGATAGAAATGCACGGCTTCCTGCTCCCCAAACGTATGAATCAGTGAGGTTAAGGTCTTGTCATTGGAGAATTGAAGTAAGCCTGTATTTGCCAGGGAGCTGCCGGATGCAATTTGATGACTTTCAACCAGCACAGTGTCGATATTCTTCTGGGTTAAAAGAAATGCAGTGATTGCCCCGCCCATCCCGCCTCCGACAACCAAAACATCGCAGGAAATATCCGTGTTTAGGATAGGGTATTTGTTTGGCTTGGGGGATACGGTGGGCCAGTAGTAATGACCGGAATGCAGCTTCAAATTAAGCCACTCCTTTAAAGGAAATTCAAAAAGTTTGCTTTTGATCTCGAGGTGAATCGAGAAGTAAGTCGACATCGAATCTTGAATGCAGCCGGTCCTTCCGGTGCTCACGTACCCACAACGTACGCTCCGCTCCTCAGTCCCTGGCTTCATCCAACCTTCTTGGAGCTGAAAACCGGACTTTTTGAATCTTATTTGAATGAGGAAATTCAAAAAGTTTGCTTTTGATCTCGAGGTGAATCGAGAAGTAAGTCGACATCGAATCTTGAATGCAGCCGGTCCTTCCGGTGCTCACGTACCCACAACGTACGCTCCGCTCCTCAGTCCCTGGCTTCATCCAACCTTCTTGGAGCTGAAAACCGAACTTTTTGAATACGAATTAAAATAAGAAATTCAAAAAGTTCTCGGTTGTTCACGAGAATGTCGTTAGTATGTCCAATTAGAGACATCATAAAAAATCACTTGCGGGAGCATAATAGGCAAGAAATGAATCAAAAATCAGGAGGAATAGGCATGAACAATATGCAAATGAAGCCTCTCTCAGGCAAGGAATTGGATTACATCGCCGATTCATTGTCGAATGAGAATATGCTTATCAAGCTTTGTGCGACAGCAAGAAGTGTATCGGCCAACGCGCAGATCAGCCAGGTCATAGATCAGCATCTGCAGGTTCATGAGCAGCATACGCATCAGATGATTGAAATGCTGAAGCAGCACCAGTCAATGGCACCGACACAAAGTCATTAACCCACAATTCTTTGATTAAAACATCTAGGAGGATAGGAATAATGAATCAACAACAGAATCAATCACAGGGTCAACAAATGTTGAACGAGTCCGATTACCTGAATGTTATTCTGTCCGATCTGAAGAGAACGGTGCGCGAATACACAACCGCTACGACAGAATCGGCCTGTCCTGTTGTCAGACGCATGTTCACGGATCTGACTAACAGCACGCTGCGTTTACAGGGTGAATTATTTCAGGTGATGGAGCAGAATCAAATGTATACCGCGCCTTCTCCAGCACCGCGTCAAATGATTGATAAAGAGATTCAGACCGCGCAGCAGGATCACCAGCAGGCCCATCAGATGAGCCAGCAGCACGGGATGCAATCCGATGCTTTCTACCATCAGAGCAATGTGCAAAACCACAATTCAAACGTACAGAATCCATACTTAACCTAACCGTTCAAGCGGCTGGAGAAACGATGAGTTTAATTTTCCGGCTATAGTTCAGCGACCGTCCGTCCAGGGGAGAACTCCTCCCTATGGCGGGCGGTTTTTGTTTGCAGATGCATGAAATTCATGTAATATTAGTATTAAATTTAGTTTTCGGCAGGCGGCGCGTGGAGCAGGCTTACGATCTACCGCCCTGGCATTTGCCGGAACAGCGCTGGAGGATGAAGGATGAGACAAATAAGCGAGCTTAAGCTGAAAGTGCTGGATCTTCTGAAAGAGGACGCAAGGCGTGACCCAGATTTGCTGGCGACATTGCTCGGCGTGACTTCTGAGGAGATAGCGGAGGCGATTGCGGAACTGGAAGAGGATAACGTGATCGTAAAGTACGCTACGGTGGTTAATTCCAGCAAGCTGGACGATGAGAAGGTAACGGCGTTAATCGAAGTGCAAATTACGCCGGAGCGCGGAAGAGGATTTGAGACGATCGCCGAGCGCATTTATTTGTTCCCGCAAGTAATGAGTGTCTACTTAATGTCCGGCGCATATGATCTGTTGGTTGAGGTGGAAGGCCGAAACCTGAAAGAAGTGGCAAGCTTCGTATCCGACAAGTTGTCTACACTTGAGTCCGTACTGTCTACCAAGACGCATTTTATTTTGAAGAAATATAAGCAGGACGGCATTATTTTCGAAGATCCGGAAGAGGATCGCAGGCTTTTGATATCCCCGTAAAGGAAGTAATAATATGAGTGTAAATTCACAGGATGTAGAGAACAATAGCAAATCGATGACATCTTATCTGTCTCCCGTCGTTAGAGAGATACAGCCTTCGGGTATTCGTCGTTTTTTTGATTTGGTGAGTGGAAATAAGGATATTATTACTCTAGGCGTCGGTGAACCGGATTTTATAACTCCCTGGCATGTGAGAGAAGCATGCGTATATTCGCTGGAGCGCGGGTTTACGAGCTACACCTCCAATGCAGGCATGCCTGAGCTTCGCGAGGCCATTGCAGAGTACCTATATAATAGCTATGATCTGAAATACGATCCCAAAGAGGAAATGATCGTAACGGTGGGCGGGAGCGAAGCGATTGATCTTGCTCTTAGAGCTTTGATCGAGCCGGGGGATGAGGTTCTTGTGCCGGTTCCGTGCTATATTTCTTATTCCCCGATTACTTCAATTGGCGGAGGAGTCCCGGTAGAGGTTGAGACCTTTGCCAAGGACAGCTTTAAGCTGAAGGCCGAGCATCTTCAAGCAAAGATTACGCCGAAGTCCAAGATATTAATTTTAAATTATCCGAGCAATCCGACAGGTGGTATTATGACCTATGAGGATTGGCTGCCGATTGCCAAAGTGGTGGAAGATAATGATCTGATTGTGATCGCGGACGAGATCTATTCGGAATTGACCTACGACCACAAGCATGTCAGCTTCGCATCGATCCCTGGCATGAAGGACCGTACCTTGCTCGTTAACGGCTTCTCAAAGGCTTTTGCCATGACAGGCTGGCGCATGGGATATGTATGCGGACATCCTGACCTGATCTACGCAATGCTGAAGATCCATCAATATACCGTGATGTGCGCTCCAGTGATGGGTCAAGTGGCTGCGCTCGAGGCTCTGAAGAACGGCCTTGGGGAGAAGGATCATATGGTAGAATCGTATAACCAGAGAAGACGCCTGATCGTACAGGGCTTGCGGGATATCGGCTTATCCTGCCATGATCCTCAAGGGGCATTCTACGCCTTCCCAAGCATCCAATCGACTGGACTTAGCTCCGAGGAATTCTCGCAGAGATTGCTTATGGAAGCCAAGGTAGCAGCGGTTCCTGGCAACGCCTTTGGCGGTGGCGGCGAAGGCTTCCTACGTTGTTCCTATGCGACATCGGTCAGTCAACTTAATGAAGCGCTGCACCGAATGGGCCAATTCGTCCATAAACTGAAGCAAGGCTAGGACTGGGGCTGTGCCCATCAACTATTCACCCGGGAAAATGGTTCTATTTAACATTTCTTTCATTTATTAATTGATCATTGTCCAATTAATATGGTATAATATGTTTTCGGAGGAAGGTTATAGTTTCTCAGGGAGGGATAACTTTTGGGTTGTGGTGAATACAATCTAGTATATGATATGGCGGGGCTATTGATCGCTGAAGACAATGAATCAAACAAGTGGATGGTAGAAGCGAGCCGTAATACTTCACCACAAGCAGTGACCTTGGAGGATGAAATTCATATACTTCGTAATAGAATGGAAAAGATGTTCTTGCAAGAGAAGTCTTTTACCTCGGATATTGTAATCGAAATCAGTCGTTTGCTGGATCTGAAGATTAATGAATTTATGAAGAAGCGAAGCAAAAGACAATAATCAATTAATGGCCTGACAGAGTCAGTCGATGGAAGAAGATCTTTTACAGATCTTCTTTTTTTATGTGATATGGGTCGTCGAAAAAATGCATGAAGGCTGAAATGGTCTAGTAATCATCTGGAAAAGCCCTCAGCACTGTTTTATGGTATATTGGAAATATCGAGTTCTAAGGATAGGGGGAGTTTTTCTAATGGCGATTTACACACGTACTGGTGATCAGGGGCAGACCTCAGTGATCGGCGGAAGAGTATATAAAGATGATGAGAGAGTGGAAGCTTACGGCACGATAGATGAATTGAACTCTTTTGTTGGGCAGGCCGCGAGCCTTGCGGAAGGAGAGAAATTTGCCGACCTGCGCGAGGATTTGCTGCAAATTCAACAAGAGTTGTTCGATTGCGGCTCCGATCTGGCCTACGTCAAGATCAAAGAGAGCAAATATAAAGTAACGTCCGAGCTATGGGAGAGATTGGAACAGTGGGTAGACCGCTATGAACAGGAAAATCCTAAGCTTGAGCGTTTCATTCTGCCTGGCGGTTGCCAATTGGCCGCTGTTCTTCACGTCTGTCGTACCGTCTGCCGCCGTGCTGAACGCCGCGTAGTAACCCTGAGCCATAAGACGGACATTAACGAGGAAACTTTGAAATATATCAATAGGTTATCTGATTTCTTCTTCACGGTGGCCAGGACAGCCAACGCGCGTCTGGCAGTTCCCGATGTAGAATATATGCGCAGTCGGAAGGTGTTCGGCAATAAATCATGACAGACTACTATGAACCGATTACTTATCAAGTAACAGAGCTGGAAGAAGGTTGGCTGGTGAAGACGGTATTGCAGCGGCGCTTAGGCGTATCGCGGAAGCTGCTGTCACGGATCAAGTTGACGGAACGCGGTGTAATGCTGAACGGGGAACGAATATATATCAGCATGCCGGTAAGAGCGGGGGATATCGTATCCATCTCCTTGGAGCAGGAGATGTCGGAGGATATTTTGCCCCAGCCGATTTCATTCGATATTGTGTATGAGGATAAAGCACTGCTGATCGTCAACAAGGAACCGGGGATTATTGTTCATCCAACACATGGTCATTATGTGAACACGCTAGCCAACGGGGTTGTGCACTACTGGCAAGCCAAAGGCGAGAAGTATCGGTTTCGTCCGATCCATCGTCTGGATCAGGAGACGAGCGGGATTATTGCAATAGCCAAAAACGCCTATATCCACCAGCATATTTCCGAGCAGCTTATAGC
Organism: Paenibacillus sp. 79R4; assembly: GCF_013393165.1. Taxonomy (NCBI): domain Bacteria; kingdom Bacillati; phylum Bacillota; class Bacilli; order Caryophanales; family Paenibacillaceae; genus Paenibacillus; species Paenibacillus sp. 79R4. The sequence continues at coordinate 188,676 of NZ_QJOT01000007.1, forward strand.
CGGACAAGTTTCCAAGAAGTACATCGCTCTCGTTCACGGTTGTCCGCAGCCTGCGAGCGCCTCGATTGACGGTCCGATCGATCGTGATCCTCAGGAGCCGCATCGCCGCATCGTAACCGCGGATGGATACCCTGCATTAACTCATTATGAGGTAAAGGCTTGCTATGGACAAGGAGCTCTGGTAGAGCTTGGGCTGGAGACGGGGAGAACACATCAAATCCGCGTTCATATGACCTCAATCGGTCACCCGCTGATTGGCGACAAAATGTACCGCCATTTGGGTTACGACCAGCTGGATGAGCAGGAGCGGATAAGCATGCAGGCGCTGGATGCTCTGATTGACCGGCAGGCGCTCCATGCTGCTGAACTGGGGTTGATCCATCCGTTAACAGGTGAGCAAATGATGTTCACTGCACCGCTGCCCGCAGATATGGCTTATTTGCAGAACAGGCTGACATCGCAAGCGTTTGCTTAAGATCGGCCGGCTGAATTCATTTCGATGTCGAATATGTTTTAGAGAGGAACTATATTTATGAGTACACTTACAGTTTATCATTACCCTAAATGCGGTACATGCCGCAAAGCGGTTAAATGGTTGGAGGAGCGGGGTCATCATTTGGAACTGCACAATTTGAAGGAGACAACTCCATCAAGTGAACAATTGTCAGAGATGATCGACCGCAGCGGGCTTGAGCTTAAGAAGTTCTTTAATACGAGCGGTGAGGTATATAAAGAACTGGGACTTAAGGACAAGCTGCCGGGTTTGTCGCGCGAAGAGGCGATCCAGTTGCTTGTCTCTAATGGGATGCTGATTAAGCGGCCGCTTGTGACGGACGGACATAAGGTTACCGTAGGCTTTAAAGAGGATAGCTATGAGCAGTCATGGGGAGACAAGTAGATTTTAATAGGGGAGCTTATTTACGATTATGGAACAAACAAAACAACGTTTATTATTGGTTGATGGGATGGCATTGATGTTCAGGGCTTTTTATGCTTCAGCGGCAACCGGATATATCCGGCGCACCAAGGAAGGTTTGCCTACCAATGCTGTCTATGGATTTATGCGTTATTTCTGGGATGCTGTGCAGAAGTTTGGGCCAACCCACATTGCCTGCTGCTGGGACCTAGGCAGTAAGACTTTTCGCACCGAGAAATTCTCGGCCTACAAAGGCAATCGCTCGGACGCCCCTGATGACCTGATTCCACAGTTCAGTGTGATTCGTGAAGTAATGGATAGCTTGGGGATTCCTAATGTCAGTTCGCCTGGGTTTGAGGCGGATGATTGCATCGGATCGCTGTCCGTCAAATTCAGCGAGGATATGGATGTGTTCGTCCTGACCGGTGATCATGACATGCTTCAGTTGGTGACTGACCGAATCAGCGTAATCATTATGAAAAAAGGTCATGGCAATTATATGGTATATACGCCGGAAAGTCTGATGGAGGAGAAGCAGCTAAGACCGGCGCAGATTATCGATGTAAAAGGTTTAATGGGCGACCCAAGCGACAATTATCCGGGGGTTCGCGGGATCGGCGAAAAGACTGCGATGAAGCTGGTCCAGGAATATGGCTCTGTGGACGGTATTTTGGCCAATCTGGAGGGGTTGTCCACGTCGGTTCGTACGAAAATCGAGAATGATCTGGAGATGCTTCATCTCTCCAGGCAGCTTGCCGAGATCCGTTGTGACATAGAATTGGAGTGTACGCTGGAGGGGTGCTGCTTCGAGTTGAACCCGGCGCTGGTTGTATCCAAATTTGAAGAGCTCGAAATGGCGAACGTCTCTTCATGGATGGGATTGGCGGTAGCCAGATAGACAAACAGCTGTTATGGCTTGTGGAAATTTCCGCTGACTTGTCGTTCACTCATGACAGCATTCGTAATTGGATTTGCCAGGGCACTAGGAGAATTCGAGCCACGCTTGATGACCGCCAGCCATATACCCGGCAGAACGAAGATGCTGCTGGCGGTGATTTATATGGCGGTCGAATCCGGGGATACGAAACTCGGCTTGGCTATGGGCAGGCCTTAAGATATTAATCTCTTTCGCATTGCTAACAGTCACCAGCCCCCGTTCACAGTGAATGGGGGCCTCTATTATTTATTGTGACGTTGATTGGCTGTTTAATCCGTAAAGTAAGGGTCTCCTACGACTTGATATAGGAAGCTGCGCATTTCCTCGCCTTCTTGTTCTTCCAGTGAGAAGATATGCTCAAGGTAGCCTTCCTCTTCGAGGTCGTCGGTACCCAGGATGGCTGTACGCCCATTTTGCAAATCGGTGACAAGCTTCTTGCCGTAGAAGCGGTTTGTCGTCGTTACAGCAAGATCAAAGCGCTTCAATGAATGCCCGATGAAGGTTACAAATCTTGTTGAAGTGCTCTCTGTACTGTCGGATAAGAAATCAAGATCATTTGAGCCAGTCATAGTATAGCCCTCCTTAAAATGCAATGTCTTTTGTCATTATATCTGAAAAAACGGCATTTGTGGGAAAACAGCATTCCTCGTTGACAGCGCTTTGAAAAATGGTACAATTAGGAATAACAGTATACGTCTAGGGGAAGCACCTCTCTTGCTATTAGCAGGGGAGGTGCTTTTTGTCGTTGTAAGCACCCTGCCGTGTTGCTGAAAACATTGAGGAGGCGAAATTGAAGGATGCGGATCGTATTTTTGAACAGCTTGGAGAGAAAAAACCAGGAGGACAGGACGGTTGAGGCGCAGATTTGGATTGGTGAAAATGAGGGTGTATGGCATATGGGCTGGAATGAGCTGGAGCAGGAGGGGCAGAAGGAGACGATCTGGTTCGAAGGGGCATCGTGGTCGGAAATGCTGCTCGTGTATCGTCATCGTCTGGCAGCCAAGCTGAGTGAAGGCTTCAGGCCGATAATCGATGGCATATGGGATGAGCAGGATCTTGCGCACGGTCGGGGAATGGCCGCACAGAGGCTGATCTGTTATAGTGAGCTGCACCCCAACGAGGAATTTTATACTGAACTGGCCTCTTGGCGTAGAAGGAAGGCGTCCATGGAACGCAAAGCCCCTTATTTGATCGCCAGCAATCGTCTGCTTAAGCTGATTAGTGTATTTTGTCCGCATAGCAAGGAGGAATTGCTGCAGCTTCCTGGTGTTGGCGAGAATAAGGCGAATGAGTATGGGGCCGAACTACTAGAGCTGTCGAACGTTCGTGAACAACCTAGAGCCTTTCCGCTTGATTGGGTGGAGGAGAGGATCGACGACGAAATATTCCGGTCCTGGGTGTACAAGCAGAAGGAGGCTAAATACCGCGCTGAAATGGAGAAGTTCAGTCTGCGTCGCAAAGTGCTGGAATGTTTGGCAGATGGACAGGATCTCAACGATATCTGTATTCATAGCGGACTCGAACGCAGGGAGGCGTTAGAGCTGCTGGAGAATTTGGAGAAGGACGGTTATCAGATGGATGAGCTGATTAAGCTGGAGCTTCAGAATATGCCCGAGCAAGAGCAATCGGCAGCATGGCAAGCGTTCGAAGAGCTGGGGGATCATCTCCTTAAGCCGGTGTTATTGCGTGTATTTGGAGCAGAGGCGGCAGAGGATGAACAAGTGGACCAACTGTATGAGCGTCTGAGACTGATTCGTCTCTCTTTCAGACGCAATGCGGGTTCGGTTCAAAGAGCGGTGTGATTTGACCTATAGTCGAGTGCAAAAAGTCAGACTTTCAGCAGCGAGAAGGTGGATGAGCGCTATAGAATCTGCACGTTATCAGCGGAAGCTGATATAATTCCAGATCACAAGAAATCTATCTTTTAATCGCGGCCGCTCATCTTCGAAGGGCTTCGATCAGGCTTGCTTATTTAAGGGTGCTTTTTGGACTACCTCTCAAAAAAACGAGGAATATTCATCAAGGGAAAACCCGTTGGTGAATATTCCTCGCTATCTGTTCAAATCCAGTCCCGCTTGCGGAAGAGATAGAACATCCCGGCCCCAAGCACGGCCATGATGCCAAGTACAACATAGTAGCTGTATTTCCAATGCAGCTCAGGCATATTGTCAAAGTTCATTCCGTAAATCCCCGTTATCAGGGTTAAGGGAATAAAGATCGTCGTAATTGCCGTAAACACGCGCATGATTTCGTTCGCCCGATTGGCGATTGAAGCCTGGTAGGCTTCTCTTAAGTTTCCGACCAGTTCGCGGAACGTATCGAAGTTTTCAGCGATTTTTACCGCGTTCTCATAGATGTCGCTAAAGTATTTTTGCAATTGATCATCGATCAGCCGCAAATCTTTTTTATTTAAAATGTTGATAACTTCTTTTTGCGGGCCAAGCACTTTCTTCAGCCATAGTATTTCGCTTCGCAGACCGATAATTTCATTCAGGTGCGAACGTTTTGTATGCATCAGTATATCTTCTTCCAAATTTTCAATCTTCACTTCGATCCGGTCGCCAACGGTAAAGTAGTTATCAACGACAAGGTCGATCAGCAGATAGAGGAACCAGTCTGGCGAACTGACCTCCTGCTCCCATAGAAGCGGCTTGACCGCGCGAAGTTCATTGATTTTCTGCTTGGTAACTGTAATGATATAATGCCGTCCAAGAAACACGTTCAGTGCACGCAGGAAAATTTCCTCATCATCGTAACGGATGCTGTTCACAACGATGAAATAGTGATTCTCATAGGTTTCAATCTTTGGCCGCTGTTCTTCTTCAGACAGGCAGTCTTCCACTGCCAGATCATGCAAAGAGAACAGGGGCTGAAGCAGAGCGAGATCCTCGGCATCTGCATCAATCCAATAGAACCCTTCCTCCGGAGGGGTTGTCGTAATTTCCACGTCTTCTATAGGTGTGAATACACCTTCCTTGACATGACGAATTTTCATATTAAGTTCACTCCCTTTTCCTGGCTGTTGCGTCAGGTAAGCTCTCTTTTAGGTCGAGCACAGGAAAAGACAGCGTCAGTTGAGCAGACATGCGAAAGAGGCGCCACTACATAAAGCTCCGTGACAAGAAAGTGCCCGCGCTAATTCCACAGGTCGCCTGCTGACCGTTTTTCCTATGCGATTGTATCCTATAACTCTGCGGACTCGGGTCGCCTTCCATCTCGGATTTTTCACCTCTTTGTTCCTGATTTTAAAACACTTGTCTAGTATAACGCTGTGCCATCAAATGTTTCAAGACAAAGTTCATTCCGAGGGCGGGGGTTCGTGATTTAATCAACTGAAAGAAATGAAAGTCTTGTGAAAATGCAGAAATGATGTATAATAAGATCAGTAAATTCAAATTTAAAACAACAGAATACAAAATACATTTTTTCTTATCAAGAGTAGGTGGAGGGACTAGCCCGATGATACCCGGCAACCGGCGAATTTTGCACGGTGCTAATTCTTGCAGGATCAAATGCCCTGTCGGCGGATGATCTCTGAGAGATGAGAGAGGTATATTCAGTCAGATATCAATGGCCTTTCTCGATTTATACGAGTGAGGCCATTTGTTGTATCTCCGGCTATTAAATGAGTGTTCAAAAAATCCGGTGTTCAGCATGGAGTAGTTGATAAAGCCAGGGTCTGAGGAGCGGAATGTACGTATTTCGTACGCGAGCACCTGAGATGTTTCCGGAGGAAACATGAATTCATAAGCCTGCGCTTAGATTCGGCTGAATTCAAGATTCGATGCAGACATGATCAAAAGCGGATTTTTGAAGTTCTCTTTGAGATGACAAATGATTTGTATTCAAATCCAATGAAATGAGGAGTGGGGAAATTATGCCAATCAAGATCCCGGATTATTTGCCGGCCAAGGAAGTATTGAATCAAGAGAACATTTTTGTGATGGATGAAAGTCGGGCATATCGTCAGGATATTCGGCCACTCCGCATTGCGATACTAAATCTTATGCCCACAAAAGAAACAACGGAGACACAAATCCTCCGCTTGCTCGGAAATACACCGCTGCAGGTCGATATCGTGCTCTTGCATCCAAGCTCCCATACGTCGAAGAATACATCGGCGGAGCATTTGGAAATGTTCTATAAAACTTTTGATGAAATCAGGCATCGCCGCTTTGACGGTTTGATTATTACAGGGGCTCCGGTCGAACAGCTCGAATTCGAAGAAGTGAACTACTGGAAGGAATTGCAGGAGATATTCGATTGGAGCAAAACACATGTTACTTCGACACTGCATATATGTTGGGCTTCACAAGCCGGTTTATATCATCATTATGGCGTGCGCAAAATACCTCTGGGCCAGAAATGCTTTGGCGTGTTCCCTCATACGGTGAATAAACCTCATGTGAAGCTGCTGCGCGGCTTCGATGAAGTGTTCCAGGTGCCACATTCCCGTCATACCGACGTATTGCGAGCTGATATTGAAGTTAGAGAGGAATTGGAAGTGCTTGCGGAATCCGAGGAGGCTGGTATTTATCTTGTAGCTACCAAGGATGGCAAGCAGATTTTCGTAACCGGTCACTCCGAATATGACCCGGACTCTTTGAAGTGGGAATATGACCGCGATGTTGCCAAAGGGCTGGAAATCGATCTTCCGCTTCATTACTATCCAAATGATGATCCATCCAAGACGCCGGTGTCTACCTGGAGATCTCATGCAAACTTATTATTCTCCAATTGGCTCAATTACTATGTGTATCAAGAGACACCTTATGACATTGATGAGGCGAAAGATTTCGTATATGAGATTTAATTTGCGATAAATAAATAATGAGGGGAAAGATCGGCATGGATAAGAAGTGGCATATTGAGAGTAAGCTGGCACAAATCGGCTCGGTGGAGGAACCGGTGACGGGAGCGGTGAATTATCCGATTTACCAAGCAACGGCGTTTCGTCATCCGCGACTTGGCCAGAGCACGGGATTCGATTATGCGCGGACAAAGAGCCCGACCCGGGCGGTGCTTGAGCAAGCGGCGGCTGAATTGGAATGCGGAGATGCCGGGTTTGCCTGTAGCTCCGGTATGGCGGCACTGCAGACGGTGTTTATGATGTTCGCCCAAGGCGATCACTTGATCGTATCGCTTGATTTGTACGGGGGTACATATCGGCTGCTTGAACGGATATTGACGAAATTTGGAGTCACGGCCTCCTATGTGGACACGAATGATCTGGATGAGCTGGAGAGCGTACGTCAGCCGAATACAAAGGCTGTGTTCATCGAGACGCCGACGAATCCTTTGATGATGGTGACCGATATCGGTAAGGTAGGCAGCTGGGCAAAGCAGCATCAAATGCTGACCATCGTTGATAATACGCTGCTAACGCCGTATTTCCAGCGGCCGCTTGAGCTTGGCGCAGACATTGTAGTTCATAGCGCGACAAAATATTTGGGCGGGCACAATGATGTATTGGCCGGAATTATTGTGACCAAAGGGGAGGTATTGTCTGCCGAGATGTTCTTCCTGCACAATTCTCTGGGCGCTGTGCTGAGCCCTTCTGATAGCTATCAGCTGATGAGAGGAATGAAGACGCTGGCGCTGCGGATGGATCGTCATCAGAGCAATGCGCTGGCGATCGCAAAATATTTGCAGAAGCATCCGCAGGTGGCTGAGGTATTCTATCCCGCTCTACCAGACCACCCGGGCTATGAAATTCAAAATCAGCAAAGCAGCGGAAACACGGGAATCTTTTCTTTCAAAGTGACGGATGCCCGTTATGTTGAGCCCGTGCTGCGACATCTTAAATTGATTGCCTTCGCAGAGAGCCTCGGCGGTGTTGAATCGCTGATGACCTATCCGGCGGTACAGACCCATGCTGATATTCCGGTTGAGATTCGCGAAGCGGTTGGCGTTGATGATCGACTGCTAAGATTCTCGGTAGGGATTGAGCATGTGAACGATCTGATCGAGGATTTGGACCAGGCTTTGGAGGCAGCTAGAACCGAGGTTGAGGGAGGAGAGACTCATGAGTAAATTCTTTTCAGGCGATGAACAAGATCGTAAGTTTGAGACTAAACTGATTCATTTTGGCGGTGAGGTAGATCGCAATACCGGAGCTTCGAGCGTACCGATCTATCAGGCTTCCACGTTCCATCATCATGATATTTATAATCCTCCGGAATACGATTATAGCCGTTCGGGGAATCCAACCCGCCAGGCATTAGAGGATTATATCGCGGTATTGGAAGGCGGGGTAAAGGGCTTTGCTTTTGCAAGCGGCATGGCTGCGATATCCACCACCTTCATGCTGTTCTCGGCGGGAGATCATCTGATCGTAACGGAGGATGTCTACGGAGGAACTTACCGACTGTTATCGACTGTGCTGAGCCGGATGAATATCGAGACGACTTTCGTCGATATGACGGACCCGGAGCAAGTGAAAGCGGCTTTAAGACCAAATACGAAAGCTGTATATATGGAAACCCCCTCTAATCCGACGCTGAAAATTACCGATATGGCCGAGATTGCTGCCTGGGCTAGAGAACACGGCTTGCTCAGCATTGTTGATAATACGTTTATGACCCCTTATTATCAACGCCCCATTGAGCTTGGGGTAGATATCGTGCTGCACAGCGCAACTAAATTTCTTGGCGGACACAGCGATGTGCTGGCAGGGCTCGCGGTTGCACGTGACGAGGGGCTGGCCCAGCGCCTGAAATATGTGCAGAACGGGCTTGGCACAGTCTTGGGTGCGCAGGATTCGTGGCTGCTTATGAGAGGGATGAAGACGCTGGGCGCTCGCATGGCGTACAGTGAGGTCAGCGCCCGCAAACTGGCGGATTGGCTGCAGTGCCGAAATGATATTGAAGCAGTTTACTATCCGGGACTGGAACAGCATCCTGGACGGGCCATTCAGGAGAAGCAATCAACAGGGTATGGCGCGGTTGTCTCCTTCGATGTCGGCTCGGGAGAACGCGCAAAAAAATTGCTCAGTGAGGTTAAGCTGCCGCTCGTCGCCGTGAGTCTTGGTGCTGTCGAGAGCATCCTGTCCTATCCGGCCATGATGTCGCATGCTTCGATGCCGCGCGAGGTCAGACTGGAACGTGGAATTGGTGATGGGTTGCTGCGCTTTTCAGTGGGGCTTGAAGACATTGATGACCTGATCGCTGATTTAGATCAAGCTCTTGGCAGCAGCAAGATTTAAGGAGTCCCAAGCTTAGCACCTGATCCTATATCGGGTGCTGTTTTTATACGCTTGAGTGTGTTAGGATAAATTTATCTGATAATTAATTACATTTGTGATTGTTTTATATTGAGATAAGGGAGGGCACTTATATGACAGCTATTGACCATATACTTGATAAAGCACTTAAAGGGGAGCGCGTTAATCTTGAAGAGACGATCGCCTTGTTCGAGTCTGAAGAAGTTGAGAAGATGGGACATGTGGCGAACATTCTGATGGAGCGTAAACATCCTGAGCCATTGACGACATTTGTCATCGGCCGCAACGTGAACTACACCAATATTTGTGATGTTTATTGCCGTTTCTGTGCATTTTATCGTCGACCTGGATCAGAAGAAGGTTATGTTCTGCCAACAGAGGCAATTCTGCAAAAAATCCAGGAAACCATTGATGTTGACGGAACGGAGATTTTAATGCAGGGGGGAACGAATCCTAACCTGCCATTCAGTTATTATACGGATCTTCTAAAAGAAATTAAAACTCATTTCCCGGATATTACAATGCATTCCTTCTCTCCAGCGGAAATTATGAAAATGAAGGAAGTTTCGGATGGACTTTCGCTTGAGGAGGTATTGCGGCAGATACATGCGGCAGGCCTGGATTCCTTGCCAGGCGGTGGCGCTGAGATTCTTGATGACCGTACCCGGCGGAAAATTAGCCGTTTGAAGGGCTCCTGGAGAGACTGGATGGATGTAATGCAGACCGCTCACAAGATCGGCATGAACACGACGGCTACAATGGTTATCGGATTTGGAGAGTCCATGGAAGAACGTGCACTTCATTTACTGCGTGTGCGTGAAGCTCAGGACGAATGCATCCAGAATCACTATCCTTCGGAGGGCTTCCTGGCCTTTATTCCTTGGACCTTCCAGCCGGATAACACAAACTTGAAGAAGGAGCGGCAAACCCCGGAAGCTTACCTGAAGACGGTAGCGATCAGCCGGATTGTCCTTGATAATATTAAGAATCTGCAGTCCTCATGGGTTACGATGGGGCCTGAGGTGGGCAAATTATCCCTGCAGTATGGCTGCAACGACTTCGGCAGTACGATGATTGAAGAGAATGTTGTCTCATCGGCAGGTGCAACGTATAAAGTAAATATTGAAGCGATTCTTTCCATTATTCGTGAAGCGGGGAAAATTCCGGCACAGCGTAATACGAAGTATGATATTCTGCGTGTATTTGATAAGGAATCTCACGTTGAACGGGATTTTGTGATGCAAAATTAGGCTGGTGCCAGGCCGCAGTTAACCAGCTCCTGACCTGGTCTAGGTAACATTGGAAAGTCTGCCTTTCATTCCATGGGCTTGATCCGTATATCCGTTTTCTCCTCACCATATACTTGTGAAGAGGAAGCGGAAGGGGGAAAGTCCATGGATTTTTTTACAATTCGGATCAATATTGACGGTACAGACTCGGGTGCCCGCTTTACAGAGTGCTTCTCAGGACAAGATCTGTATATTGACTCAGGTCAGTCAGCAATCAGCTACTCCACAGACGGAAAAATCATGGATGTTCTCGTTGGGATATCTGGTGAGACTTCACACGGACACAAGTATCCGGACCCGGAATGGGGCGAGGGATATGAACGGTTAGCAGAGGGAATCGCACGATATGTAGTTGAGGTGAAGGAGGCGGGGATTCTGTCCGCGATGTTATCCAGGAAATATTCCTTCGCTTCAGCTGAAGATTATGAAGCGGTATCGAAGCTAAGTCTACGCTTGCTTGGAACGGATGAAGCCGGTTTTTCTGCCAGACGCACGCGGATGTCCATTATTAAGAAGGAATTGAAAAATTATTTGCAGCAAAGCGCTTTTGTACATTTGGACGGTCTGATTACTTTTCGGCTAAGGGAATATAGGGACAAACTGGATGAGATTATCGATTATGCGGTGGATGAGCTTCTGCTTGATAAGCAGTATGAAGAATTTATCGGCCTGCTCCAGTATTTTGTTCATTTTCAAGAGCCATTGACCCCACTTGTCCATTTGATGCATAAGAAGGATCAGGAATTCGTTGTTTTGGATGAGAAATTTACATCGATCCATATTCCTGCTGGCGGGGGGATGGTCGCACGAATCGCTGATCAGGAGCTGGAGATGGAAAATGCCGTTGTCAGCTCTTTGATTTCTCTGGCACCGGTTCGTATTTTAATCCATACGCCATGGCCGGAAATGCAGATGATCTCAACGATCTGCCGCATTTTTGGGGAGCGGGTGGAGATCTGTTCGCAGTGCCCGCAATGCACCTTGTTCCATCAATCGGATAGATCGAGGGATCAGTGTACCTAAACCGCCAAAACCAGCCTATTTCCTTGACTGTAGGACAGGATCGCTATATAATTTACACATTAGTTGTAATTAAAGCAGGATTCAAAAAGTCGGTTTTCAGCACCGAGAAAGTTGGATGAAGCAGGGCATAAGGAGCGCAGCGTACGTGGTGTGTACGTGAGCACCGGAAGGCCCGTTGAATTCAAGATTCGATGCCGAAAGACTTCCTGACTCACTACGTGATCAAAAGTGACTTTTTGATTAACCTCTAAAAGCGATGACAAAGATATGAACCAGATTTTGAACTGTACAGAGAGAGGGGACTTGGCTGGAATTCCCTTCGGATTCATTCTTGGTTTACCCCTTTGTAGCTGCTGTTCCGAACCAAGGAAACAACGGGCTTATGGGTTGATTCAACTGTTGCCCGGTTATCCGGTATTAGGAATCGCCGGTTCATTACCGTTACACAATGCTTAATTAAGGGCTTGTCTTGTATTGGGACAGCCGAATAAGGGTGGAACCACGGGTAAATCACGCTCGTCCCTTTTACGGGACGGGTGTTTTTTGTATGTCCGCTTCCGGCGGCCAAACAACGAGAGGGAGGAAATGAAAGTGGCACTATCGATTACTTTGCCGGACGGATCGGTCCGGGAATATGCAGAAGGTAGTTCTTTTGAAGACGTAGCGGCATCGATTAGCAGCGGTCTGCGCAAAAATGCGGTGGCTGGCAAGTTGAACGGGGTGGCCGTTGACCTGAACACGAAGCTGGAGGACGGCGCGAAGATAGAGATTATAACGCTGGATTCGCAGGATGGTCTGGAAATTATGCGCCACAGCTGCGCTCACTTGATGGCTCAAGCCGTAAAACGATTATTTGGCGGCAAAGAGGTTAAGCTTGGTGTTGGTCCTGTGATTGAAGACGGATTTTACTATGATATGGACCTGGAACACCCGCTGAATCCTGAAGATCTGCAGAAGATTGAGAAGGAAATGGAGCGGATTATTGGCGAGAACCTGCCGATTACACGCCGCGAAGTAAGCCGTGAGGAAGCGATTGTGATCTTCACTGAAATGGGCGATCCTTACAAGCTTGAATTGATTCGGGATCTGCCGGAAGGCGAGACGATCTCCATCTATGACCAAGGCGAATTTACCGATTTGTGCCGCGGGCCGCACGTGCCTTCCACCGGCAAGATCAAAATCTTCAAGCTTCTTAGCGTGGCTGGCGCTTACTGGCGCGGCAACAGCGACAACAAGATGCTGCAGCGCATTTATGGTACAGCATTTGTGAAGAAGGCTCAGCTCGATGAGCACTTGCATATGCTGGAGGAAGCGAAGAAGCGCGACCACCGTAAGCTGGGTAAGGAGCTTAGCATCTTTACTTTTAATAATTTGGTTGGACAAGGCCTGCCGATCTGGCTTCCAAAAGGGGCGACTCTGCGCCGCACTCTGGAGCGCTATATTGTTGATATTGAGGAACGCCTTGGCTATCAACATGTCTATACTCCTGTACTCGGTAGCACAGAGCTGTACAAAACCTCCGGACATTTGGCTCACTATGAAGAGGATATGTTCCCAAGAATGCAGGTCGATAACGAGGAATTCGTTCTTCGTCCGATGAACTGTCCGCACCACATGATGGTATTTAAAAGCGATATGCGCAGCTATCGGGATCTTCCGATCCGTATCGCAGAGCTGGGGATGCAGCACCGTTATGAAATGTCTGGGGCATTGACAGGGCTGCACCGCGTGCGTTCGATGACGCTGAATGATGCGCATATCTTCTGTCGCCTGGATCAGATCAAAAGCGAGTTCTCCCGTGTGCTTGACTTGATCAAGCAAGTATATAGCGATTTCGGCATCGGTGAATACCGCTTCCGTCTGTCCTATCGCGATCCCCAGGATACAGAGAAGTATTATCAGAATGACGAAATGTGGAACACTGCACAGCGTATGCTGCGCGAGGTTGTAGAAGAAGCAGGCTTGCCGTTCTATGAAGCAGAAGGCGAAGCGGCGTTCTATGGTCCGAAGTTGGACGTACAAATCAAAACCGCTCTGGGCAAGGAAGAGACTCTATCCACCGTTCAGATCGACTTCCTTCTGCCGGAACGCTTTGAGCTGGAATATGTTGGAGAAGATGGAGCAAAGCATCGCCCCGTGGTGCTGCACCGCGGTATTCTCGGTACAATGGAGCGGTTTACAGCGTTCCTGCTTGAGAACTTTGCTGGCAATTTGCCGCTCTGGCTGTCACCGGTACAAGCGAAGGTCATTCCGGTCTCGGCACATTTTGAGGAATATGCACGTCAGGTTGAGGATAAATTGCGGGCTGGAGGCATTCGTGCCGAGAGCGACCTGCGCAATGAGAAGCTTGGATATAAGATTCGTGAAGCTCAGCTTGAGAAGATTCCATATATGTTCGTTGTTGGCGAGAATGAGAAGAATGGCGGTACCGTCTCGGTGCGCAAACGCGGCGAAGGGGATCTGGGCGCGCAGCCATTGGAAGACGTGCTTGACTCCTTGAAAAATGATATCGCCAACCACACTATTTAATTGTTGCTTGTAGTGAGGTTAGAGACGAGAGCAATGGCTTTTTGAAAAATGAAATGTATAAATTGCGGCGCATATGGAAAACCTCTTGGAATAAGGGGGAGGTTTTTCGTATGCGCCAAATTATTTTATGGCAAAAAATTGTATTGGTAAGTATTTTGACGGGCATGCTTCTGCACGGAATTTCACTGGATCATATTCCTGCGGCAGCCAAATCGGCAAATGTGACAAATATATCGTATGCAGATCCGTACTATGAACAGAAGAAATATTTTGAGAAGATGCGTTTGCTGGACACTCAATCAAGGCAGGAATCATTTGGTAATCCAGCTGTCAAGCAGCAAACGGTCATGATACCTAAGTCGATGGAAATGATGCAAAGGCCGTTACAACCGAAGGTTGATAAGGCGGAAAAGGCCGAATCAGTCAAGAAGAAAGTGAAGACGGTCAAGGTGATGGCTACGGGGTATACCGCTGGTTATGAATCGACTGGCAAAAAGCCCAACCATCCGGAATATGGCATCACGTACTCCGGAGTCAAGGTACGCCGCGATAAAAATACAGTCTCTACGATTGCAGCGGATCTGAAGGTATTCCCGCTTGGAACGATTCTGTACATTCCTGGCTATGGCTATGGGGTTGTAGCGGATAAGGGCTCGGCGATCAAAGGCAAGAAGATTGATCTGTATTTTAAAACGACGAAGCAGGTTTATAAAGAATGGGGCAAGAAGGAAGTTGAGGTTCAGGTCATCCGCAATGGTAACGGTAAGTTGACGGAGGCTATGCTGCGTGAGCTGGGCGAGGCGATGGAGGTTGGTAAGGAGATCCCCGAAGACCTCTGGAACAAAGCCGTATAGAGGTCGTTCAAAAATTCGCTTTTGATCACGAAGCAGCACTGAGAGCATATTCAGCATCGAATCTTGAATTCAGCCGGGTCTTCCGGTGCTCACGTACCCAAACCGTACGCTGCGCTCCTCGGCCCCTGCCTTCATCCAATCTTCTCGGTGCTGAAAAGCGAATTTTTAAACCTGATTTAATGAGGTAGTTCAAAAATTCGCTTTTGATCACGAAGCAGCACTGAGAGCATATTCAGCATCGAATCTTGAATTCAGCCGGGTCTTCCGGTGCTCACGTACCCAAACCGTACGCTGCGCTCCTCGGCCCCTGACTTCATCCAATCTTCTCGGTGCTGAAAAATGAATTTTTGAACCTGAAATAGTGAGGTCGTTCAAAAATTCGCTTTTGATCACGAAGCAACACTGAGAGCATATTCAGCATCGAATCTTGAATTCAGCCGGGTATTCCGGTGCTCACGTACCCAAACCGTACGCTGCGCTCCTCGGCCCCTGGCAGTGAGTTATGAGGTAGTTTTAACCTGTTTGAAAGTTGCATAGTTTCCCTGAGGTCCTTGCATAATAAGGTTGGTTCGTTCTGAAAGAACGTGCCGTTAAGTCGATAATAAAGACTTCTTATCGCGAAAGTGCAAGGGAGGTGAAATCTGTGCCAAATCAAAATAAAAACAAAGCAGCTTCTCCCGGCTATAAGACTCCTAACGAGAAGTTTAATGCCGAGTTTGCTGAGGAGAACTTGACAACAGCTACGGCTAAAAAAGTTTCCCGTAATGTCAAACATAAACAAGGTTCTCATGTGCAATAACTGAGAGATACAACGAGATCTACAGGGCGCCCGTTCGGGTTGCCCTTTTTTGTATAAGCTGGCTGCTGGTTGCTTTAGAATTCCTATCCAGTCCTATCTCAAAGGATTCGCTTGGCAAAGTTTCAAATTAGTCTGTAAGAAAAAGTAAAACGACTCGGTCTCGAGACTGATAGCATGTTCCATCCCGCGCCGCTGTTGCTTGTCATTGAAATGCGTTACACTGTTGATACAGTAGATGACGAGTAAATGGAGGGGAATGAAAATGAAACATAACTACATAGGTCGCTTGATCGGCGGTCTTGTATTAATATCAATCGGCAGTATCTTTATAATGAATATGATGGGCTACACCGATATCAGTATAGGCTATTTGTTCGGAACATTTTGGCCGGTATTTCTTATTCTTGGCGGTATCGCGAGTTTTGCTAATGGAGACAGACGTGGAGGCAGCTTGATCGGCAGTGTTATTCTGATTGTGATCGGCGGTTATTTCCTGGCCAGGAATTTGGACTTGGTACAGGTTGACCCCGGGCAGTTCTTCAAGTTTTTTGTCCCACTAGCATTGATTATCGCCGGTATAAATCTGCTGTTCAAGCCGCGTTCTCCGCGGTTCAAGCAGCCTCCGTTCCCGCCTCCGGCACCTCCAAAGCCGCCGGTTCCTCCCATTTCGGAGATGGAATCGTCGCTGGACTCGATCTTTGAAGCGATGGAGAAGCCTAAGAAAGAGAAGAAAATGGGATCGGGCAACTTCGATTACAATCATTTTGGCGACAGTCCATTCGATAAGAAGCAGCAAGGAAATGGAATGCATGGATCCTACGATTCAGAGGAAATGGATAACAAATCAGGTTGGAAGGAACAGTTCCATAAGAAGTTCAACGATTTTGGTTCTAAAGAGACGCTTAACAAATCAGGTTTCGTTGGCGATGTTCATATGGGCCAGGAATATTTCCAGCTGCAGCCGATGAACATCTCCCATTTTATCGGAGATACCATTATCGATTTAACCAAGGCCCAGATTCCTTACGGTGAGACAAAGATTAATATTTCAGCATTTATTGGCGATGTGAAAATTTTTGTGCCTGACGATATGGATGTCGCCGTTGTAGCTGTGTCGAGTGCATTTATCGGCGACCTGTCTGTCTTCTCCCAGAAGCAGGGCGGTTTCATGAGCAATATTAAGGCGCAGACTCCATATTATAATGAGGCTAACAAGAAAGTGAAGCTGATCATCAGTGTATTTATCGGGGATGTCAAAGTAAATATGGTGGGTTGATAATATGATCGTTCAACGGATTCTAAAAAATACAAAATGGGAGCTGCTCGGATTCTTTCTGCTGACAGGCAGTTTGGCGGCCATTGCTTCCTATATCGGCGTTAGGGCGGGGATCATCATCATTGGTGATCCCCATGTCTGGTTCTATGAGACGATAACGATCGTCGTATTAACACTAATCATTGGCTATATCGCTGGCCGTCGTATTCAGGGACGGATTGATCTGCTGCATCTAAATATGCTTCAGGCCGCCAAGGGGAATTTATCCATACGAATGCCCGAAACACTGGATCAATCCTTTGCCGGGGTATATCAAGAGTTCAACAATATGACGGATGCGGTGGAAAAGAAGATGAAGCTCCTGCAGCAGCTTGGCGAGCAGGAGGTTGTCGAGAAGGAGCAAGCAGCTGAGCTTGCGGTACTGGAGGAACGGCGCCGACTGGCCCGTGACCTGCACGATACGGTCAGCCAGCAGCTATTTGCCATTCATATGGCCGCCTCCTCGCTTCCCAAGGTGTTGGAGATTAATGAAGCCCAGGCACAGACCGTGATGGAGCAGCTGATTCTAATGTCGAATACGGCGCAGAAGCAGATGCGCGCACTCATCGCCCAGCTTCGCCCGATGGAGCTTGTTGGCAAGTCGCTTGCAGAAGCGCTTGATCAGTGGTTTCCTGATTATTGCCGACAGAACGGGCTGAAAGGGATGAAAGACCTTGATATTCAAGGAGGCATATCGGAAGCCAAGGAACATCAATTGTTCCTGATTATTCAAGAAGCAATGGCCAACATTGTCAAGCATGCCGGTGCAAAAGTAGTCAGCATGTCGCTCAAGGAAGGTCCAAGACAGGTCATTCTCAGTGTTAGCGACGACGGCCAGGGGTTCAGCAGTAGTACTGCTCAGAGACCAGGATCTTATGGACTAACCACCATGCGTGAACGGGCTGAGAAGCTTGGCGGTCATGTCGAGATTATAAGCAAGCCAGGAGCGGGGACAACCATCCGTGTGCATATTCCGAAATTTGAGACGGGAAAAGAGGCGGCTGTAAATGAGTGATAAAATTAAGGTGATGATTGTTGATGATCATGATATGGTTAGAATGGGACTTAAAACTTATTTAATGATGGATCCCCTTTTTGAGGTTATTGCTGAAGCAGGAAACGGAAAAGAAGCGGTTGATTTTATGAACGCTAACCCGGAGAATGCTCTGCCTGATATTGTATTAATGGATCTTATGATGCCGGTGATGAACGGAGTAGAAGCAACAAGGGCCGTACTGGAGCGTTATCCGCAAATCAGAATCGTCATCCTGACGAGTTTCATAGAAGACGACCTGGTCGTGCAGGCGGTAGAAGCCGGAGCGGTTAGCTATTGTCTCAAGACGGTGTCTGCAGATGAACTGATCCATGCCCTGCAGCAGGCTAGCCGCGGCATGCCGGTGATGACCGGGGAGATCGCTCAAGCACTGACACGCGGCCTTCGCCAGCGGACGGTACAGGGCGATGATACTGATCTGACCGAGCGTGAAAAGGAAGTACTGCTGCTTATTGCTGAAGGAAAGAGCAACAAAGAGATTGGAGAAGAACTGCATATCAGCATCAAGACAGTCAAGACTCATGTCAGCAATTTGCTGATGAAATGCGATCTCGAAGATCGTACGCAATTGGCCATTTTTGCTCATCGTCAAGGGTGGGTTAGCTAACTTCCAGCTTTTATCTCCTTTTTAATTGTTTTTAAGGTATGTTTAAGGTTCTTGGTACAAAATAATAAATGTAAACGAGATAACAACCCAAACAATCAATTACCCCTGTAGCATCAAGGGGAAGGAGGTATATTAATCATGGAAGAGGATAAAAACAAATCGGGTCAACCCTTCAAAGAGGATGAAAGCGATAGATCACAAGGAACCCAGGATTCCGGCGCTTCCTACTATTATTCTTACGGTCCGTTCCAATCCTATAGCAAGGAGCCGGAAGGAATTAGCACCAGCAGCAGTTACTCGGGCAGCGAAGGCCCGTCGCAGGATGTTGAGATTACAAGACCGCAGCCGGTGAAGCCGCTCCCGAACGCATATGGTTACCGTTCCTCAACCGAGGACGCTGGCGCATTAAATGGTGGAGGAGGAGGGGCACTACCTCCCAAAAATTCAGGCAACTGGCAGTTCAATAAGCCGAAGAGGAAATCCTCTGCCAAATCCATCATCGCTGCTTTCCTGGCAGGTATGCTGATCATGGGGGGCGGGATGGCGTTTGCTGACTATGCTCATGTTTTTACAGGAAATCCATCCCAACCAACCGTAGCTGAACAGAATATGAATCAAGGCAGCAACGATACTACAGCTTCGAAGGCGTCGACCACTTCCTATCCGGTGGCAGGCTCTACAGATGTGGCGGGTGTTGTGAAGGAAGCCGGACCGGCGGTGGTTAAGATTGAGACGCTGGTCAAAGCTGGCAAGCAGTCAAGCCGCAGCAATTCCTATAGTGATGATCCGTTCTATCGTTTCTTCTTCGGTGATGATTCGAGTAACGGAGGTTACGGTAATGGAAACGGCAATGGCACTGATGGCAGTGGTTCCTCATCCAACTCGAACCAATTGGTTCCAACCGGTATCGGTTCCGGGTTCATCTTCGATAAGAGCGGCTATATCCTGACCAATGAACATGTGGTCCACAATGCCGATGTTGTTCAAGTCACGGTACAAAATACCGAGAAACCCTATGAAGCCAAGGTGCTTGGCACGAGCTATGAGCTTGATCTCGCCGTGCTGAAGATCGAGGGCAATAACGACTTCCCGTCCATCCCGCTAGGAAGCTCTGACAACTCGCAGGTCGGCGATTGGCTGGTAGCTATCGGGAACCCGAAAGGCTTTGACCATACCGTTACTACGGGCGTACTTAGTGCAAGAGAGCGCAGCATCACCATCGCTGGCGAGAATGGGGAGAAAGACCGGGAGTATGAGCACTTGCTGCAGACGGATGCCTCGATCAACCCCGGCAACTCTGGCGGTCCGCTCTTGAACTTGAATGGTGAGGTTGTAGGGATTAACGTTGCAGTTAGCGCGGATTCTCAAGGTATTGGATTTGCGATTCCGACCAGTACGGTCAAAGAAGTCATCGATAAGCTGAAGAATAACGAGAAGATTCCGGAAAAACCGGTTCCATTTATCGGCGCCACACTGATGACGATGAGTGATGAAGTCGCTGCGCAAATGGGTTCAGATGTGAAGGAAGGCTCGGTGGTATCCAGCGTTGTGTTCAAGTCTCCGGCCTATAATGCAGACCTGCGCCCGTACGATATCATTACAGGAGCCGATGGCAAGAAGTTTGCCACCAAGGAAACGCTGATTGAATATATCCAGAAGCAAAATGTCGGTGATGAGGTTACCTTCAATATTGTCCGTGATGGCAACAAGATGGATCTGAAGATTAAGATTGGCAATAAGAATGACTTTGCGAACGTTCAGTAATCGCGTGTATTCAAAAAGTCTGGTTTTCAGCACCGGTAAGGTTGAATGAAGCCAGGACTTTTTGAACTACCTCTTATCGGCAGGTCGATGCGTCTGATCCTGGGCGTTAAAGGAGGCGGCGGGCCCTTGGGCCTGCCGTCTTTTTGCGACAAGTTTAAGTTTGGGTTTGAATTTTGATAGAATATAGGTAAAGACTGGGGCCATAATTGCTTGATCCTGACATATGGTTCTTGATCAGAGGAGGTTGCTTATGAGGTCAGTTATTCTAGTTATCGATGATGATGAGAAGATCACTTCAATGCTGCGGCGTGGCTTGGCATTTGAAGGGTACGATGTATATACGGCCCAAAATGGTGCGGAAGGCTTATCTATGGTGATGACGGCAGAGCCGGATATGATCATTCTGGATGTGATGATGCCGAAGGTGGATGGCTTCGAGGTATGCCGAAGATTGCGCGAAGGCGGGAGTACGGTGCCGGTGCTGATGCTGACGGCCAAGGATGAAGTGGAGAGCCGTGTTAAAGGGCTGGACACCGGAGCGGATGACTATTTGGTGAAGCCGTTTGCGCTTGAGGAGTTGTTGGCCCGGGTACGCGCGTTGCTTCGACGGAAGGATCATGGGAGCGGAGAAAACGGTGAACATCGCTTGATCTTTGAGGATATCATCATGGATCTCGATTCACGAGAAGTGATTCGTGGCGGGGAGAGACTGGAGCTGACCGCGAAGGAATTCGATCTGCTGCATCTGTTCATGCAGAACCCGAAGCGCCTCCTGACTAGAGATCTGATTATGGATAAAATTTGGGGTTATGATTACAGCGGCGAGTCCAATGTACTTGAGGTTTATATTGCCATGCTGCGGCAGAAGACGGAGGAGTTCGGCGGTAAACGCATTATTCAGACGATTCGCGGAGCCGGTTACATTCTGAGAGGAGACTAAGAGCATGTCGATAAGATTACGGCTCACGGCTTGGTATACTAGCATACTAGCAGTCGTATTGATATTGTTCGGTGCTTCGTTCTATGGATTGGTACGCTTCTATACGTATCAGGAAGTAAAGACCCGGCTGGAGGAGCAGGCTAACCGGATTCAAACTTTGATTCTGGATCCCGTGAATTTAGACATCTCTTTAGAGCCCAGCCAAAACAATCGTTTGGAGGATGCGCAGATTTATGCGCAAATCTATAACGATGTGAAGAAGACGATCAACCGATCGAATAATATGCAGGAATTAAATCTTCAATTTCCGCTGCCCAAGGGGGCGCTTAAAAATGGCAATGGATATCAGAGCATTCGGATCGGTGAGAATTCATTTTTACTGTATCAGACCATTTTACAATATAAAAATACGAATATCGGTCTGCTCCAATTAGGTGCCTATACCGGGGCTGAAGAGCGTTTGCTGGGTCTGGTCAGAAATGTGTTATTATTCGGATCATCGATTTCGCTTATTTTTGCCGCAACGCTGGGGATGTTCCTGGCCCGTCAGTCTATGGCGCCGATCGGCAAGGTTATTGAGGCGGCTAACGGGATCCAGACTGGGAATGATCTGAGCGTACGAATCGATTATGAAGGTCCGGACGATGAGATTGGTCAATTAATTGGCACGGTCAATCGGATGTTAGAGCGCACGGAGGGATTCTATAACGAGCTGGATGAAGCCTATTTAGCTCAACGCCGCTTTGTCTCCGATGCCTCCCATGAATTGAGGACGCCGCTGACGACGATTCGTGGCAATGTGGATCTGCTGCAGAAGATGTGGGGCGAGATCGGAGAAAAACGCGTAGAGCTGGATGAGGAGCAGAAGCGGATCTATACGCTGGAGGCGATTACGGACATCGCGGATGAAGCGCGGCGGATGAGCAGTCTGGTTAACGATTTGCTGTCGCTCGCCCGGGCTGATGCTGGCAAGACTATAAACAAAGAACCGCTGGCTCTCTCTCCGTTAATAGAAGAGGTCATACGCAGAGCACAATTCCTTCCCCGCAATGCAGCCTGGCTGCAAGGAAATCTGGATGCTGTCAGGGGGGCTGCTGTGATGGGGAATAAGGATTATTTGCAGCAGCTGTTATTCATTTTTATTGAGAATGCCTTTAAATACACGCCGGAGGGCAGCGTAACGATTGATGCGGCCAGACAGGGGGAACAGATTGGTATTCGCATCACGGATACAGGCATAGGCATGGATAAGAGCGAGATTCCGCATATCTTCGAGAGATTCTATCGGGCCGATCCTTCCCGCGGTGTTATCCAGGGGGTTGGGCTCGGATTATCCATTGCAAAATGGATTATTGATGAGCATGATGGATCGGTTGAGGTGGTTACCAAGCTGGGCGAAGGGACTTCTTTTATCATCTGGCTTCCGGCTCTCTTTAATGCCTTGCCGGAATAGGCTATAATAGGGAGGATTCGTATTATCCGCTTCTCTCGCTAGTAGAGGTTGCTCAAAAGTCCACTTGTGATCAGAAAACGGATCGAAGCCGTTCAAGGATGACTTTTGAATACACACTAGAAGGGACGCACGGAAAGAAGGGAATAATTCATGGAAGTGCTTAAAATTACGCCGCGCGGTTATTGCTATGGAGTTGTCGATGCGATGGTGCTGGCCAGACAGGCTGCGCAAAATCTCGATCTTCCACGGCCTATATATATTCTGGGCATGATTGTTCACAACAGTCATGTGACTCAATCCTTTGAGGATGAAGGCATTATTACGCTGGATGGCCCGAATCGGATGGAAATTCTGAGTCAGGTAGAGAGCGGGACTGTGATCTTCACGGCTCACGGGGTATCTCCGGAGGTTAGAAAGCTGGCTCGTGAGAAAGGGTTGACCACGGTGGATGCGACTTGTCCAGACGTGACCAAGACCCATGTATTGATCAAGGAGAAGGTTGCCGAAGGCTACGAAGTTGTCTACATCGGCAAGAAAGGCCATCCGGAGCCGGAAGGGGCAATCGGCGTCGCTCCTGATAAGGTTCATCTGATTGAGAAGGAAGAGGAGATTGCCGATCTTCAGCTGACGTCTGACCGAATTGTGATCACGAATCAGACGACGATGAGCCAGTGGGACATTAAGCATATTATGAAGAAGCTGTTGGAAAAGTACCCGGCGGCCGAGGTGCATAATGAGATCTGCCTGGCTACCCAGATGCGCCAGCAAGCAGTTGCTGAGCAGGCCAGTCAAGCGGACCTGGTTATCGTTGTAGGCGATCCGCGCAGCAATAACTCCAATCGGCTGGCACAGGTATCGGAGGAGATCGCCGGCGTGACGGCATACCGGATTTCTGATGTGACTGAGATCAAGCAGGAATGGCTGCAGGGAGTCGGCAAGGTAGCGGTGACTTCAGGAGCTTCTACACCAACGCCGATCACGAAGGAAGTCATCAATTATTTGGAGCAGTATAATCCGGACGATCCGTCCACCTGGGAGATCGTCAGAACGGTTAATATGCAGAAGCTGCTTCCTCCGGTTAAGGTTGCCAAGAAATAAAGCTTCCTAATCATATACGATTTATCACGGAGCTCTTTCGTCACTTGAGGCTTCGGGATCGGGAATTTTGCATTCGAGCCGCAGCTCGAATGTATGGTCATCGAATTCTCGTATTCCTGCAGCCTTCGGTCGAACGGGCTCCTTTGTTATGCATGTTTTTAGTACGAGATTCACATTTCTACTTGCTGTTATGAGGCAATCTTGACGGAAGTGGTCCAATAGAGTATATTTTCTTTAACGATTAAAAGCTTAAAAGCGAACAAGCGTTTAAGCGCAACAGTGAAACATAGCTGGGAGCTATATAAATATCCCTAAATGATATCAATGGATAAGGAAAGGATGAAATGATAATGATCGTAGTAACTTCAAATCGAACATCTGAGGAACGGATTCAGGAGATTATAGCCGTTATAGAGAAAGAGGGATTGCAGGTTCATATTTCACGTGGGGAGGATCGTACAGTGATCGGTCTCATTGGAAGTATTGAACCCAAGCTTGCTGAGCATCTGCGGCAGATGAAGGATGTTGAGAATGTTATCAAAATATCCAAATCGTATAAATTAGCGAGCCGTGATTTTCATCCTGAGAATACGGTCATCACAATCGGTGATGTAAAGATCGGCGGGGGAGACCTGGTCATCATGGGTGGTCCTTGTGCCGTTGAATCTCCGGAACAAATTGATGAAATCGCCGGCCTAGTCAAGGCGGCTGGGGGTCAGGTGCTGCGCGGGGGCGCATTTAAGCCGCGTACAGGCCCTTACAGCTTCCAAGGAATCGGTGTCGAAGGACTTGTAATGATGGCCGAGGCGGGCAAGAAGCATGGCCTGCTGACGATTACGGAAGTCATGACACCGGAATATGTTGACGTTTGCGCGGAATACGCTGATATTCTCCAGGTGGGCACAAGAAATATGCAAAACTTTGATCTCTTGCGCAAGCTGGGGTCTTGCGGCAAACCGGTATTGCTCAAGCGGGGATTCAGCGCTACATACGATGAGTTCCTGAATGCTGCCGAGTACATTTTGGCAGGTGGGAATCCGAATGTAATGCTCTGTGAACGCGGTATTCGTACTTTTGAGACCTATACCCGCAATACCCTCGACTTGTCAGCCATTCCGGTGCTTCAATCGCTTAGCCACCTGCCGGTGATTTCGGACCCGAGCCATGGCACCGGACGACGCGAGCTGGTTGAGCCAATGACAAAGGCTTCGGTTGCAGCCGGGGCGGATGGACTCATTATTGAGATGCATACCGACCCTGACAATTCGATGACCGGGGATGGCGTGCAGTCCTTGTTCCCGGATCAATTTGCCGCCTTGCTGCAGGATCTCGAGAAGTTGGCTCCGATTGTAGGCAAGAGATTTGACACGCCAAAGGCTGCACTGCAAAGCAGATAGTTCGTAAAAGATCCATGCTTGGCCATGAAATAAACAGGGTCCTCTGTCTTTATGACGGAGGGCCTTTATACTATTTAGCCATAAGTTTGTACTAGGTGTAATAATACCTTATTTATGATGTAAAAATACCTGACATCACTATTGACGACATAATTTCACGGTTTTATAATGACCTCAGAATAAATCGTAAGCATGAACATTTAATGTAATTATTGCAAATAATGTTCGTGATCTGGGGAGGAAACAACATGTCAGCAGAGCTTGTAATGAGAACTATCAAGGAAAAAGGGATTGAATGGGTGGATTTCCGGTTTGTTGATCTGTCTGGCCGGGCTCACCATATTACGCTTCCAGCGAAGCAAGTTGACGAGGATACCTTCGTTAATGGAGTAGCTTTTGACGGCTCATCTATTCCCGGATTCCGCGGGATTGAGGAATCTGATATGGTGATGATGCCGGATCATGGCGCAGTATTCGTAGACCCGTTCACCGCTCATCCGACGTTAAACGTATTTTGTGATATTTTCACGCCGGAGGGAGAGCGATATGAGCGTGACCCGCGCAGCATCGCGGTAAGAGCCGAAGAGTATTTGCAAGCGAGCGGCCTCGGTACAGCAGCTTACTTCGCACCTGAATCGGAATTTTTCATTTTTGACGATGTTCGCTATGAGAATAAGATTAACGGAACCTTTTATTCCGTTGATTCCGAGGAGGCCTCCTGGAATTCGGGACGAACTGAGGAAGGCGGCAATACGGGCTTCAAAATTCCGGTAAAGGGCGGTTATGTACCGGTGGCGCCGGCTGACAAGCAGCAGGATATCCGCAGCGAAATGTGCCGCCTGCTTGAAGAAGCTGGACTTGAGGTGGAGCGTCACCATCATGAAGTGGCGACTGCCGGCCAGGCCGAGATCAATTTCCGCTTCGACACCCTGCTGAAAACGGCGGATAATCTGATGGTCTATAAATATATCGTTCACAATACGGCGATTCAGTACGGCAAGACAGCGACCTTTATGCCTAAGCCGCTATTCGGCGATAACGGCAGCGGGATGCATGTGCATCAATCGATCTTCAACGGCGATATCCCGCTATTTTATGAAAAAGGGGCGTATGCCAACCTGAGTGAGACTGCGCTGCATTATATCGGCGGCATTTTGTACCATGCCCCGGCGCTGATCGCTTTTACCAATCCGAGCACCAATTCCTTTAAGCGTCTAGTTCCGGGGTATGAAGCTCCGGTCAACCTCGTATATTCCAAAGGCAATCGTTCTGCGGCTGTACGGATTCCCGTCGCCGCTGTAACGCCAAAAGGCTGCCGCATCGAGTTCCGGACTCCGGATTCCACGGCTAATCCATACTTGGCTTTCTCAGCGATGCTGATGGCAGGACTGGACGGGATCAAACGCAAGATCGATCCGGTTAAGGAAGGCTACGGTCCTTTTGACAAAAATATTTACGAACTGTCCAAAGCGGAGAAGGAAGGCATCCGCAGCGTACCGGGTTCGCTGGATGAAGCATTGAATGCACTTGAGGCGGACAGCGAGTTCCTGACCGCAGGCGGCGTGTTCACGAACGAATTCATCGCCAACTATATTGAATTCAAGCGTGCTGAGGCCAGAGCGGTAGCGATTCGTGTTCATCCTTATGAATTCGGCTTATATTATGATTTGTAAAATTGCATCCAGCTTCCTATGATAGAAGGGGTTGAAGCTCTCCATGAACCGGAATAGAAAGAGGTTCAGGGGAGCTTCTTCTTGTATGTCCAGATCGTGGCGATTGAGGGATAGCAGTTCTTGGATAATGATGTTGCAGATTCGTGAACATCCCTTTACATCAGAGAGGCGGAAATGAGATAATAAATAAAACGAAACCGGTTTCGAAATAGAGGGCGACTGCGTGATAGAAAATCCTCTCTTTCAGCCGATAAATGACTGCAATTCAGCTTACAGGAGGTACAGCATCAATCTCGCTTCGAATGAAGTAATAGGTACTTTATCAGCAACTATTCATGAGGAGGAAGATGGGATGAAGGCAAGAGGATGGCAATATGCGGGGAAGCAAGGGGAGTTCAAGCTTGAGCAGCCGGAGAGTTACAGCTATTTGTATTTTCCGTTAGTGAATGAGGCAGGGATGATGTCGTCGATCACCCCGAATTTGCATGGACAGATCACAACCGGACATAACAGCTTTCTGACGGAGCCTGTATCAGCCGAAACCCTGCACAATTCAAAGGCAGCACGGAATTTTTGGATTTACACGGAGAAGGAAGGGGCCTGGTCGGTCAGCGGCAATTCCGCGCGGCAGAACGCTCAACAAGTTGCCAGGGGCCGAGAGTACAGTCAGATGGAGGCCGGATTTCTATGGCATCGCATCACACGCAGGCATGGCATGCTGCCGCTCACTGCCGAGACGACGAACTTTGTCCCGGTTACTGAAGATCAAGTTGAATTGATGAAGGTGAAGCTCACGAATACGGGGGATACGCCTGTCCGCTTCACCGCTACAGCGGCGATTCCGTTGTATGGACGTTCGGCCGATGACCTTCGCGACCACCGGCATGTGACCTCTTTGCTGCATCGCATTTATACTTCTACATATGGCATTGAGGTACAGCCTTCGTTGTCCTTTGATGAACGGGGACACCGGGTCAATAAAGTTACCTATAGCGTGCTTGGGGCAGAGGCACAGGGTCGGAGACCTTCGGGCTTCTTTCCGGTGATTGAGGATTTCATTGGAGAAGGCGGGGCCTTGGATTGGCCAGAGGCTGTCGTTCTCAACCGTGAAGCGCAGGCAGGCCCTGACGTTCATTTAGAAGGTTATGAAGCGGTTGGAGGTTTGAGATTTGAAGAGGTCGAATTAGGCGCAGGCGAGTCGAAATCCTATATTATTGCAATGTTGATTACCGGGGAACGAGTGAACGGTGAAGAGTACGCGGCAAAGTATTTGTCCGAGGCCAGCTTCGATAAATTGCTTGCGCAGAACGAGGGCTATTGGCGCGAGAAGCTGGATACGATCATTTTCCACTCCGGAGATGAGGAACAGGATCTGTGGTTGAGATGGGTGACCTTGCAGCCGGTACTGCGGCGCCTCTACGGTAATTCTTTTCTGCCTTACCATGACTATGGCCGCGGTGGCCGGGGCTGGCGCGATTTATGGCAGGACTGTCTGGCGCTGATGGTGATGGAGCCTGCGGAGGTCCGTTATTTGCTGCTGAACAATTATGCCGGGGTACGTATCGATGGCAGCAACGCGACGATCATCGGGGCTAAGCCGGGGGAATTCATCGCTGATCGCAACAATATCCCGCGCGTATGGATGGACCATGGTGCCTGGCCGCTGCTCACAACAATGCTGTATATTCATCAAAGCGGGGATCTTGATTTTTTGCTGCAGTCTCAGACCTATTTCCGGGACAGCTTTATTCAGCGCTCCAAGGGACGGGACACAAACTGGCTGCCGGAGCAGGGCAATAAGCTGTTGACCCGTGAAGGGGATATCTATGAAGGGACGATTTTGGAACATATTTTGCTGCAGAATCTGGTTCCGTTCTTTAATGTCGGGGAACACAACAATATTAAGCTGGAGGGAGCGGACTGGAACGATGGGCTTGATCTGGCCCCGAACCGCGGGGAGAGCGTCGCTTTTACCGCCTTTTATGCCAGCAACCTGCTGGATTTGTCCGACCTGCTCTTGCAGTTGAAGCAAAGATCGGGAATAAACACGATCCAGTTAGGCCAAGAAATCGCTGGGCTGCTGGACAGCTTGTCACATCCGGTCTCTTACGATAGCACAACATCGAAGCTCGCTCTGTTGGACAGCTACTATCAATCGATCGTACCGGCCGTAAGCGGCAAGCTCGTCGAACTAAGCATCGAGGATGTGGCGCAAGACCTTAGGCTTAAAGCTGAGTGGATGATAACGCATCTTCGCCGCAACGAATGGGTGACTAGCCAGGAGGGTTATGAATGGTTCAACGGCTACTACAACAATGATGGCGAGCGTGTAGAGGGGGACGATCCTGAGGGAGTCAGAATGACTTTGACGGGGCAAGTATTTACCATTATGGGCGGGGTAGCAACCGATGAACAGGTCGATAAAATCCATGCTGCAGTAGAGCGATATCTAAAGGATGAGCGCATCGGCTATCGCCTGAACTCACGATTTGGAGGCATTCAGCAAAATCTCGGCCGCGCCTTTGGCTTTGCGTTTGGTCATAAAGAGAACGGGGCGATGTTCAGCCACATGACGGTTATGTATGCCAATGCCTTGTATAAACGCGGATATGTACAAGAGGGCCACCAGGTTCTCGATTCGATATATCGATTGTCCAGTGATTTTGCCCTTAGTAAAATGTACCCGGGTGTCCCGGAGTATATTAACGAACGGGGCAGGGGGATGTATACGTATTTGACCGGCTCGGCCAGCTGGCTGTTGTTGACACAGCTTACGGAAGTGTACGGGGTAAAGGGATACTACGGTGATTTACTATTGGAACCGAAGCTGATGAGAGCGCAGTTTGATGCTGAGGGCGCTGCTTCTGTCGAGACATTGTTTGCCGGGCGAATGTTGAAGGTTGTCTATCACAACCCGCAGCAGATCGATTACGGCCAATATCGTATAGGTGCGGTAAAAATAAATGGCCAGCAGACAGACCTCAAAATGAGCGGAAGAGGTTGTCTCATTTCGCGGGAGCTGCTGGACGTGCTGCCGAAGCAGGGCAATCAAGTCATCGAAGTGCTGTTGGAACGAATCCCTTAGTATGGAAGCGCGGAGAGCGCAGTCTGTTAGGACTGCGCTCTCTCTTCAAATTTCCGGATAATCCCGACGATAACCTCAGTCGCTTTGATCATACTATTCACGGAAATGTATTCGAATTTGCCGTGGAAATTCTCACCGCCGGCGAACAGATTCGGCGTAGGCAGTCCCATATAAGACAGCTGGGAGCCATCCGTACCGCCGCGAATCGGGGTAATGATCGGTTCGATCTTCAATTCTTTCATAACTTCGGCGGCTACGTTCACGATATCGCTAACAGGCTCGATTTTCTCGCGCATATTGTAATATTGATCGCGCAGGTCAAGGGTAATTCGCTCAGGACCATATTTCGCCTTCAGCTCGTCGGCGATGCTCTGCATTTTGGCCTTGCGGGCCTCGAATTGTTCGCGGTCAAAATCGCGAATGATGTAATGCAGCCGTGTCTGCTCGACATCGCCCTGGATTGAGGACAGATGGTAGAAGCCATCATAGCCAACGGTATGCCCAGGGGCTTCCGCCGCAGGCAGCATGGCGTTAAATTCCATTGCTATCTTGGCGGAATTGACCATCTTGCCCTTGGCTGATCCGGGATGAACACTGACCCCTTTGCAGGTTACTTTGGCTGCAGCTGCGTTAAAACTTTCGTACTCCAGCTCGCCTAATGGCCCGCCATCCACCGTGTAGGCAAATTCTGCCCCGAAGGCATCAACATCGAAGCGGTCTGGACCGCGGCCGATCTCCTCATCCGGCGTGAAGGCAACGCGGATCGTGCCATGCTTGATCTCCGGATGCTGGATCAAATAATTCATCGCGGTCATAATCTCGGCGATGCCGGCCTTATCATCCGCGCCAAGCAGGCTTGTACCATCGGTCGTAATAAGCGTATGGCCTTTGTAATGACTTAGCTCGGGGAAGTCGCGCGGAGACAATATGATATCACCGGGTTCATTCAACAGGATATCTCCGCCATCATAGGATTCTAAAATCTGCGGCTGAACGTTAGCGCCACTGAAGTCGGTAGCGGTATCTAGATGAGCCAGGAAACCGATGACGGGAACATCTTTTACCGTATTGCCAGGCAGGGTTGCCATGACATAACCGTTGTCATCAAGACTGATATCCTCCATGCCGATGGTTTCCAGCTCCTCCACGAGCTGTCTGGCTAACGTAAGCTGCCCTGGTGTGGATGGGCAGACCAGATTGTCCTCGTTGGACTGTGTATCGACTTTAACATAGGATGTAAATCTGTTGATAAGCTCGTCTCTCATCAAATTAGCCTCTTTTCATCGATTTAATCACAAAGTGTACATGTTCAAAAAGGGTCGGTATTCGCATCAAAGCCTATTTCATCTATGCAGGGTGCGTTTCTTGAGGATGCCGCTTCCTGATTTCATTATATGATCACCAAGCGACTTTTTAAGCAACCTTTATATAAATTGTATCAAACCGGGCAGGCGGATAAAAGCGGGACAGAAAAACCCCCGGCTCTATTAACGAAAAGAGTGGAGGAAGGTATACTTATTTAATAGGGCTGCCGGAAGTAAAGGAGCCTAAATGAAGCTCGAAAAGATCAAGATATGGGCTGAAGCTTCAGTCCTTGGAGAGGAAGGAAAGAATAGATGGGGTATCAATTAAAAAACGATCAGCTAATCATAGATTTTGCTGAGCAAGGATTTTATCAGGGCAAGCGTTTTGATTGGAGCGGTTTTATTACGGGGGTGACCCTAAGGCAGGGCAATCATAGCTTTTGCGTACCGGAAAGCCTTGTTCCCGGATTCGGTACCGGGGGCGCTGGACTGTGCAATGAATTTGGCATCGCCGATCCGATCGGCTATGAGGATGCCCAGGTCGGCGAGCAGTTTCCCAAGCTGGGAGTAGGTCTGTTGACTCGGGTGGATGAAGAGCCGTATCAATTTCACAAGGAATATCCCCTGATTCCTTATCGGCAGGAGGTCAGGCAGGAAAGCCCGTCTAAACTCGGCTTTACGGTATTTCCGGAGGAGTGCCGCGGCTACGCGGCCCGGCTGGAGAAACAGATCTATATCGAAGGCAACCGTCTGATACTGGACTATACATTGCATAATGAAGGCAGCAAGGCGATCTCTACAACCGAATATAATCACAATTTTCTCGGCATTGACCAGCGTGGGATTGGAACGGGTTACACTCTGAAATTCCCGTTTGAGTTGGTTCCTGAAGTAGATGAAGAGGGATCGATGGACAGCCTGTTGTTTCAAGGCAATGAGATTCATTGGAGCGGAAGCCAGGATAGCTGGTTTTATTTCCGTTTGCAGAGCGTAGGCCAAGCCAATGAGTCCCAGGGTTGGATCTGGGATTTGTATCATCGTGAGAGCCGGGCCGGAGTCAGAGAAATCAGCAGCTATCCGGTTGATTCTGTCGCAGTATGGGGGGAGAAGCATGTTATTTCACCAGAAATATTTATTAAGCTGAATGTTGCTCCCGGTGAGAGCTATAGCTGGTCCAGAATCTATGAGTTTTATACTAAATAATCAATTTATCTCTATATCTTGGTGAAGCGTTAATGTGTCAATTCTGCGAATTGGTGATATATCATGAAATATCAGCTTGCTGTAGAAAAGAATAGTTGCTATGATTATGCTTATCAAAAAACTACGCAGGTATAAGGGAAAATAGGAGAGGATGGGAGAAATGAGTAAGAGAGCTTATAATTTCAATGCCGGCCCGGCTGCACTGCCGCTTGAGGTATTGGAACGCGCGCAAGCTGAATTTGTTGATTTTCATGGTACAGGAATGTCGATCATGGAGATGTCCCATCGCGGGGCTGTGTATGAAGGAGTTCATAATGAAGCGTCCAGCCGTCTGCTGCAATTGCTAGGCAATCCGCAAGGTTATAAAGTGCTGTTCCTGCAAGGCGGGGCATCGACGCAGTTCGCGATGATTCCTATGAATCTCTTGACTGGAGGCAAAGCCGGGGCTTACGTAAAGACGGGAAGCTGGGCTAACAAGGCGATTAAGGAAGCGAAGCTGATCGGCGAGACTTATGTGGCTGCGTCCTCTGAAGAAGACAAGTACATGTCCATTCCTGATCTTGGCAACCTCCAATTGCCAGACCATACAGCTTATCTGCATCTGACCTCCAATGAGACGATTGAAGGCACCCAATTTACACAATATCCGGATACCGGCAGCGTGCCGTTGATTGCGGATATGTCGAGTGACATTTTGTGCCGTCCGTTTGATCTGACTCAGTTCGGCATGGTGTATGCAGGGGCGCAGAAGAATCTGGGTCCTTCCGGGGTAACGGTTGTCATTGCTCGCGAGGAGCTGATCAGCAATTCTCCTAAGCATCTGCCAAGCATGCTTCGTTATGATATTCAGGCGGACAACAATTCGCTCTATAATACACCTCCATCCTTCTCTATTTATATGGTGAATGAAGTATTGCGCTGGATTGAAGAACAGGGCGGGCTGCAAGCGGTTGAGCAGAATAATCGCAAGAAGGCAGACCTGCTGTACAACGCGATCGACAATAGCGGCGGGTTCTTCCGCGGCTGCGCAGAGCTGGGGAGCCGTTCCCTTATGAACGTGACGTTCCGTCTTGCTAATGAAGAGCTGGAGAAGCAGTTCATTAAGCAATCGGAGCAAGAGGGCTTCGTAGGACTTAAAGGTCACCGCAGTGTCGGCGGACTCCGCGCTTCGATCTACAATGCAGTGCCATATGATAGCATTAAGGCTCTGGTTGATTTTATGAACCATTTCCAACAGCAAAATGGCTAATATCGCTTGGATTTATTTACCTTCCGTTGCAAATGGCGACGGAGGGTTTTTCTTTTCATAGATATTCAAAAAAAGTTAGCTTTCAGCCACCGAAGCCGAAGCTTAGGTTTCCGAGGTGCTTTTTTTCAAAATGGCTTTCGTTGATAAAGCTAGGGCCTGGGGAGTGGAGCTGCATGTTTTCGAACGTTCGCAGGCCTTTTCTCATAGTAAAATAACTGTACCTGTGAGGTTTCCGAGGGAAATATGGTTTTGCAGGTATTTGCTTAGGCTCGGCTGAATTCAGAATACGCAGGTCAAGATTACTTTCTACGTTGCTTCGGGTTTAAGTGCACTTTTTGAGCTACCCCTTTTAATAGGATTTTATTTTAAAAACGATTCTTATACTTTGAGAGCTAAACTGTTATAATAGGTGAGGACTACCCTTGGACAGCTATGGAAAGTACAGATTCTACTATTTGATGAGGAGTTAATCAGCATGGCATTGCATATCGTACTCGTGGAGCCGGAAATTCCGGCGAACACCGGGAATATAGCCAGAACCTGTGCGGCAACAGGGGCTCATCTGCATTTGGTGCGTCCGCTTGGCTTCCGTACCGATGATAAAACGATGAAACGGGCCGGTCTTGATTATTGGTATGCGGTAAATATCGAATATCATGATTCGTTCCGGGAAGTAGAAGAGAAATACGCGGGCAGCCGCTTCTTTTTTGCTACGACGAAGGCAAAGCAGTATTATACGGATCTTGAATTCCGTGATGGGGATTTTCTAGTGTTTGGTAAAGAGACCAAAGGACTCGCGCCGGAAATTCTCGAGGCGAATCCGGATACATTAATGAAAATGCCGATGAGCAACAAGGTGCGCTCGCTTAATTTATCTAATTCAGCGGCGATTATTGTCTACGAGGCATTAAGGCAGATCGGCTTCCCCGGCATGGAGTAGGCCCAAACGGGCTGTTTGGCCACCGGGCCGCGCCTGCTAAATTGTCGATCGGTCGGTAGATATTAGTTGGCGTGGTCAATTACATAACGCTACGTCTAACCCGTTCCGGGATCGGAGAATCCAGGAGAAGCATTTTTACTGTCGAGATTAGCAGGAATCTGCAAAAAAATAGCGAAATATATATTATTAGATAGGTATTTCGTTCTATTTTTTACATAATAATTTTATGTTGGAGAGGTGTATCATATCATGAAACCAGCTGGAGTGGTCCGGAAAGTGGATCAACTGGGGAGAATCGTATTGCCTAAGTCGCTGCGCAAAAGATATCAAATGAATGAGGGAGATCCTGTAGAAATTCTTGTACAGGGTGATCATATTATTTTGGAAAGATATCGCCCTAAATGTGTATTTTGCGGATCTATGGACAATGTTAGCGACTTTAAAGAGCGTTCGATCTGCAATCAATGCTTGGTCGAGATGAACCATTTGACCTAAATCGGTGTGTTCAAAAAGTCAGGTTTCAGCACCGAGAAGGTTGGATGAAGCAAGGGTCAGAGGAGTGGAGATACGTAGCAGGTATATGAGCGCCGGAAGACCCGGGTGAATCAAGATTCGATGCGAGCTGCTTCTTGATTGACTTCGTCCTTGAATCGCGGCCGCTTAGCCATAAATTTAACCTTGATTGGTTGTATTATCAAAAACGGACTTTTTGAATGTCCTCTAAATGTAATAAATAAGCTTCCCTATGAAGGGAAGCTTATTTATTACAGGCCTTTTGTTTTATCGTCGTTATAGGATGCTGTGAGAATTCCGCACAGGAACATAGCCAGTACAATGGCGATAATCCAGAATGTTAATGAGAAAGACAAGGACGACACCTCCAAGTTAACATCTCTTGTTCCTATTATATCCATCTCTGCGGTAAAAATAAATCAAAATATGATATATTTCACAGACACAATGAGATCACTGGGAAAGTGATCTTTTTTGCTATTTAAAAAACAGAAAATGAGTAGGAACAGGACGAAGCTGCCCATCAGAGGGATGATTCACAATCTGGCCGTTAAAGACGAGCGATGTAGAACCACCGCCGTCCAGATTGTATGCATCGTGAACGCCAAGCTTGTACAGTCTGGTCTGCAGCTCCTCGAGAGTCGCCCCGGAGCCGCCGTTCTCATTATATCCATCCACGACGAGAATCAGCAGCTGATCGTCTTTATAATTGCCGATAACGGTGCGCGGAGCACGCAGAGGCGAGGTTTTCCATTTGTCGGGAATCTGCTTCTTTTGCCCATTCTTGAGCAGAATCGGCACGAAGGAAGCGCCGAAGCTCGGATGGAGTCGGTCCAGCTCCTCTTGCGTGGCGAACTTTCCGCCGATCAATTTGCCGGATTTATTCAATCCCACAAAGAAGAGATCCTTGTAGCTCGGTTCAAATCCGCCCAAATACTTGCCGTCCAGGACGGTTGTACTGAGCGGGAAGCGCCCCTTCTTGGAGTCGGCGAACCCGCCGGCATTGATGCCAGCGATCGCTCCATAACGTTTGGCTGCGGCGAGCGTCGTCTCAGAACTGCCCAGCTTGTCCTTGCCCAGGGTCATCCGCATTGCATCTGGCGATTTCAGCTTTACCTTCATGGCATAGCCGTGATAAGTACCGGGATTGACGGTGAACAGCTCAAGCCTGATCCGGTCGGACTCCACGGTTTTGTAAGGAGAACCAAGCTTGCTTGTAATTTTGTTGTTGTAGATTGTTTCAGGCCGTTTGGCAGCTTTCTGCGACGACTGTACGATTTTCGACATCGTTGAGGTTGTCTTATTGTACAGCTCCGCCGTCTTCTTAATAGAAGATATCGTTGTCTGGGCCGCTTCCTCTGCCTGATCCAGCTGGTCGGAAATAGCAGCAGCGGTGGCAGGAATATCTGTGTCGATTGTAAATGGCGCGGGTATCTGTTGAACATGCAGGCTGGTTCCGCTAATCAGCATGGCGATGAGAAGTCCCAAGAGAGGCCCTGTCACAAGTAAAAAGAAGCGATTGATTTGCTTATGGGACGTTATCATTTTAACAGATCCATCTTTTTCTGCAGCGCGGCGAGTTGCTCTTTGACTTCGTTCAGCTGCGAGTACAGCTTGTTGCTGTTATCCGTCTTATTGCTGGAATTATCTTTCGTGAAGGTGAGCAGCTCATTGAAGGCTTCCACCTTGCTGTTCAGCTCCTGAATCTCAGCGGACAGAGCGGATAGCTGCGTTGTGTAGTCTGTTTTCATTGCGTCCGTGCGGGTTTGTATCTCCAGGTTCATCTGTGCGATCATCGAATCTTTTAAATGGTTGCTGTATAGGTAAGCGGCAGTTACGCCGAGGGCGATAAGTAGAATCCAGGTTAGTAGAATCATCTTAACGGAAGGCCGGCGCTTCTTTCTGCTTGGGACGTTATCTGACATAGGCTCCGTGGAGTAATGCATTATATCACCTCTAGTTATTATTCCAAGATTACATTCTATCATGTGGTATCGTTTCTCGCAAAATGAAGTATTAACGATGAGCAGATGTTTAAAAAATACGCTTTTCTGCTGCTATGCTTCTGCTTCCAATGTATTTTTGCTACAGGCACCTACGATGCTTATAAGTGAACAACAGCCATATATCAATTTTAACGGACGTCACGGGCCCCCAAATGCTGCGAATATAGCTAAAAAGAGACATTTTCTCTAAATAACTTGCAGGCTGTGCCCGTTAGAGTGAAGGCATTTGAAGTTATCTTCCTAAGCAGCCAACTTGTCCGTTAAAAGATTATTTGTAGCTAGCGTTACCCGTATTGGATCGATGTGATTAAGCACAATACATAAATAACAGATACTGCTTGCTGGGCGAGCATCCGATTCTTGCAGCATATGGGGGGGAAAGGCAATCGGAGGGACTATAGAGGAGCTACCTTAGCATTGAGGCTGGTCACCATTGTCGGCCATGTTCAACTTTGCTATCCCATGCCGGATTTGTTGATAGTCTCTAGTGGAAAAAAAGCAAACAATAGATTTGCCGCTACAATTTGTCCTCAGGTACAATCGCCTTAAGGGTGATGATACGGAAGGGGAGGAACAACATGGAAAGGTGGTTGGAGCAGACGATCAGTCAGCTGCCGGAAATATTTCGCAGCGATGTGGAAGGTTTGATTCGTGACGGAGATTTTATATCCTTCGCCGGGAGTTCTGCTGGGGAGTTGTCTTCACTAAACGCTCCTCTGGCGAGGATTGTGGATGAGTTGGGATTACCCGGTGGAAACAAGCATGTTGCCGGTCGAGAACCAGAAATAAAGCGCCCACAGAGAAGCGGGTCAGCTGATCATGGAGCCGCCAGAGCGAGTGAGATCGATGGAGCGATAAGGTCAGGGACGGATAGGACGAGTGAGATTGATGGAGGGATAAGGTCAGGAGTAGATAGGGCCAGAGAGACCGATGGAGAGGTAAAGTCAGGGGCAGATAAGGCGAGAGAGAGCGATGAAGTGGTAAAGGCGGGGGAAGATAAGGCAAGCAGGATCGATAAAGTGGTAAAGCCAGGAGCGGATAGGGCGAGAGGGATCGATGGAGGGATAAGATCAGGAGCAGATAAGGCCAGCGAGATCGATGAAGTGGTAAAGTCTCGGACTAAAGAGATTGGTCAGATCGATGAAGCTGCGAAGTCAGAAGCTGAGGCTGTGAAGCGGCTGCTGGAATGGTTAGGCTCCGCTTATCGGAAAGCGGAGGGTGGGCATAGAGCAGCAGAGGCGGAGGACCGTCTGCTGCTGGTGGACAGTGCAGCAGAGGCGCTGGAGCTTGCGATTTGCGCATTGCTGAAGCCGGGCGACGCGGTGGTGGTGGAGTCGCCCACCTCGCCGGAGGCGCTGTGGGCGTTGCGCCGCCGCGGCGCGGTCCCTGTCCCGGTCCAATGTGACCGGGACGGCATGCTGCCGGACGACCTGCGGCGTCAACTCCGCGCGGCGAAGCCGGCGCTGGTGTACGTGACGCCGCTGCACAGCACCGGGCCGCCCGGCGCGGTGTGGAGCCAGCAGCGCATGCTGGCGCTGCTGGAGCAGTGCGATCGGCACCGTGTGCCGATCGTCGAAGACGGCACCGCCTGCGGGGTGCTGGGGTCTGCGCGCACCGCCGCCGGGCGTGGCGGCGCGGGCACCGCATCGGTCCGGGCAGCGTCCGACTCGTTCTTCTCCTTATGCCTTAATCAAGCCAAATGGAGAAGAACGGGCGTCGTCTTGCTGGATTCGTTCGAGCGGGCCCTGTTCCCATCGCTGCCGCTGGCCTGGCTGCGCGGCAATACGGCGATGCCCGCCAGGCACGCCGCCGCTCGCACTGAAGCTGGGCTAAGCCCAGCTTCGAATCAAACCTGCCTCATGCTCGGCAGGCTGCTTACAGATGATCGCTTCTCAATAATGAAGTTTACTGCAGCAGTATTGGATGAATTAAATGCCCGGCGGATATATATGAAGGAACTGCTTACGGATACAGAGTGGAGGAAGGCGGAGGTTCATGAACCGGGCAGCGGATTATTTCTGTGGGTACGGCTCCCGGAAGGAATTTCCTCGGAGGCGCTGCTGAAGGCCTCAATGCTAGAGGGGGTGGCATTTACACCGGGCGCTCGCTGCTATGCCGCTTTAGAGGAATGGAAACAGCCCCCGATTACGGAAGGGGACTGGATTCGGTTGAATTATGCAGCTTATCCGGCAATGGGAATCGCTGAGGGCATAGCGCGGATCGAAGACGCCCTGGCAGAGTTCACGGCGAGGAGCTAGGGACAAAAACACCGCATGCTGGTTCGCATGCGGTGAAAGGCAGGATTGGAGTGAGAATTCCTGCTGAAGGAAATATTGTTTTATAGGAAGGATCACGCTTTTACTCTTCCGCAGAAGGAGCAGAAGTACGCCATGCCTCGATGATGTGACCGTATTGCTTCAAACCGTGTTCGCCCTCAGAGGTCAGGACATAACGTCCGCGTGAAACTCTGCGGAACCAGAGATAGTAGTTCTTTTGCAGAATTCCTGCGGTCTGGCCGATGCCGCTTAGCAGCTTAATGTCTTTGGGGGCCATCTCTCCGCCTTCTTGCAGGACCATTGCAATACGCAGCGCTTTCTCGCGGTACGCGGTCATCAGCTTCGTGCCGTGGCTGCCGCCTACATTATAATCGCCGCTTCTTTCATTAAATTCATACTGCAAGCGGGCAGCCCGGGCCTTAACGACGTTCTGCGAAGGCGCGGGCAGATGCTCCCCAGGCATACAATG
Source organism: Paenibacillus sp. 79R4 (assembly GCF_013393165.1). NCBI lineage: Bacteria > Bacillati > Bacillota > Bacilli > Caryophanales > Paenibacillaceae > Paenibacillus > Paenibacillus sp. 79R4. The sequence continues at coordinate 228,591 of NZ_QJOT01000007.1, forward strand.
AATCTCCACAAAGGGCTTCTTCGTCTTGTACTGCGTAATCGTAATGAAGCCAAGGCCGAGTCTGCGGCACAGATTCGTGATTTCGCTCCAGCGCTGATTATGCGCTCCCTTCTTGGCTCGCGCTCGTTCTACAGCCAAATATACCTCGCTGCTGAGCTTCTGACGCTCCAATCCTTGCAGGAGAAGGGGCAGATTGAAGCTCTTCTTCATTTCTACGATTAATGGCTCATCGTTCTCTGGGCGATATCCGACCAGATCACAATGCCGGACCTCGCTTTTTATTTCATATCCCCGCTCTTCAAAAAAAGCTTTCAGCGGAGCATACAATTCCGTCTCATGCTTGACTGCCATGCATATCTCCCTCTACTTCCAAGATTTACACGCTAACGAAACTGGGAAACGTTATTGACGCAAAAACGCTATGTTTTTATTTCTAACGAAACACAGACACGCTATTAGGAGAAAATACGGCCAAAACGGCTCATTTTAGCTCAAATAACGCTCCCCAGTTTCGTTAGAAATTTAAATGCCCTATATTGGCACAAATAACGCTCCCCAGTTTTGTTAGAAATCCAATGCCCTATATTGGCACAAATAACGCTCCCCAGTTTCGTTAGAAATCTAATGCCCTATATTGGCACAAATAACGCTCTCCAGTTTCGTTAGAAATTTAAATGCTCTATATTGGCACAAATAGCGCTCCCCAGTTTGGCAAACTATTCCATCGCTTTGTTGGTGTCAGCCGGCCGTCTTTCATAGGGCTGCTTGGCCCAGTGAATTGGAGGTGTATGCACTCAAAGCTTTGTTCCTTTTGGCTAAGCTTCGTTTCCGGGTTCAGCGCATGCTCCATTTACTCATCCATGGCACATGCTGTTGCTATGACTTCGGCGATCTATCGATGGTTAGATGCAGCTTATAACCCAAATTATAGCACAGCCTGAAGCGCTCCTCGATCATTTGCATGATGCGAGTATGAAACTGGACTATTCCGACTGGAATAATTAATACGGATAAAAAAGGTCAACTTCTTGCTTGTTTCCGCATAGGTATGTAATACACTTTTTCTAATTAAGTCAGGTGTAGAGATTTGACTAAATAAATGATGATGCTGCAGGTTATTCCATTGCTGGTCAGGATCAAAGGGACGGGGAGACCCCAAGCGGAGTACAGGAGGTACCGAACATGGACATTTTTGAACGTATAGCGGCTTACCGGGCGGAAAGCGATGCTTTAGCATGGAACGGAACATTTAAGGACTATGTCGCTCTGCTCGCCGAGGATCCTTCACCTGCCATGACAGCCCATGCCCGGGTGTATGAAATGATCGAGTCTTACGGCGTGGAAGAGCTGAATGGCCGGAAAAAGTATAAGTTCTTTGAACAGGAAATTTTCGGACTGGATCGGGCTGTGGAGAAGCTGGTAGAGGAATATTTCCATTCCGCGGCCAGAAGGCTTGATGTCCGCAAACGCATCTTGCTGTTAATGGGTCCGGTGAGCGGGGGCAAATCGACGCTTGTCACAATGCTGAAGCGCGGTCTGGAGCAATTTTCCCGTACACAGCGCGGAGCGGTCTATGCCATCTCTGGCTGCCCGATGCATGAGGAGCCGTTGCATCTTGTTCCTCATGAGCTGCGCCCGGAGGTAGAGAAGGCGCTTCAGGTCAGAATCGAGGGGAACCTCTGCCCGGTCTGCCAGATGAGACTGCGTACAGAGTTTGGCGGAGATATCGAGAAGGTGCCGGTTGAAAGGGTGCTGTTATCTGAGGAAGGGCGGATCGGGATTGGCACATTCAGTCCTTCAGATCCGAAATCACAGGATATCGCCGACTTAACCGGAAGCATTGACTTCTCCACGATTACGGAATTTGGCTCTGAATCCGATCCCCGAGCTTACCGTTTTGATGGTGAATTAAATAAAGCGAATCGCGGGCTGATGGAGTTCCAGGAAATGCTGAAGTGCGATGAGAAGTTTCTCTGGAATCTGTTGTCCTTGACGCAGGAGGGGAATTTTAAAGCGGGAAGATTTGCTTTGATCTCGGCCGACGAGCTCATTGTGGCACATACAAACGAATCCGAATATAAATCCTTCATCGCGAACAAGAAGAATGAAGCATTGCAATCGCGGATGATCGTCATGCCAATCCCATATAATCTGAAAGTATCGCAGGAGGAGAAAATCTACGCCAAGCTGATCGGCCAGAGCGATATGGGACATGTGCATATTGCTCCGCATGCTCTGCGTTCCGCGGCGATCTTCTCTATACTGACCCGGCTGAAGGAGACGAAGAAGCAAGGCGTCGATCTCGTTAAAAAAATGCGCCTCTACGACGGGGAAGAGGTGGAGGGCTACAAGGATGCGGACTTGAAAGAGCTGCAGAATGAATATTTGGAGGAAGGAATGTCCGGGGTCGATCCGCGTTATGTAATTAACCGGATATCCAGCGCCTTGATCAAACAGGATATTCAATGCATGGGTGCGCTTGATATTCTTCGGGCAATTAAGGATGGCTTGGATCAGCATGCTTCGATTACGAAGGAGGAACGCGATAGATACTTGAACTTTATCAGCATTGCTCGCAAGGAGTATGACGAGATCGCAAAGAAGGAAGTTCAGAAGGCGTTCGTCTATTCCTTTGAGGAGTCGGCCAAGACACTGTTCGAGAATTATCTAGACAATATTGAAGCGTTCTGCAACTGGACGAAGCGGCGCGACCCGCTTACAGATGAGGAGCTTGATCCGGATGAGCGGCTGATGCGTTCGATTGAAGAGCAAATCGGCATTTCCGAAAATGCCAAAAAAGCTTTCCGCGAAGAGATCTTGATTCGCATCTCCGCTTACTCTCGTAAAGGCCGTAAATTCGAGTACAATCATCACGATCGATTGCGGGAAGCCATCGAGAAAAAACTGTTCGCGGATCTGAAGGACATCGTCAAAATCACGACTTCTACCAAGACGCCGGATGAGAGTCAATTGAAACGCATCAATGAGGTCAGCAAGCGCTTGATTGATGAGCACGGCTATTGCCCTGTATGCGCGAATGAACTGCTGCGTTATGTGGGGAGCCTGTTGAACCGTTAGATGATCCCGCTATCAGGGGCAGGAGACATGACTGGGGGCATGGGCTTCCTGCTTCTATAGGAAGATAAGCTGAATTATAGATTATAGTCTGCCACTTGATAGTGGCGGGCTTCTTTTTTGCGATAAAAAAGGGTTACATATGGCCGTGAAGCTGCTGCTTTCATGAAGCAAAGGTACAGTGAAGATCAGCAAAAGTCGTTATCATTTGTATATTTATTCATTTTCTGAAAATGGCTTAACAAATCATAATATTTCCACTACAATGAAATAACAGGCTTGACCGGCTAAATGGTTCGGAGCGCAGTACAATCCATGTTGAAAAAAAGGGCGTACCCTGCCGCGGTGCGCTCTTTCCCATTTTTTACGAGCAGGTCGGATCTATATGTTTCTGCGCGAGGGCTAAGACCATACTCACAAGAAGGGGCTTACTTCATGAAAAAGAAAATAACCGATATTGTAACTATTATCTTGGGCGCATTGATCTTTGCATTGGATGTAAATCTGTTTGTGATTCCTAATGACTTTGGCGAAGGCGGCGTTACCGGGGTCACCATCATTTTGTATTATTTGTTCCAATGGTCTCCTGGACTTGTTAACTTCATATTTAATTCGATATTGCTGGTGGTCGGGTACAAATTTCTCGATAAGCAGACAACCATATATACAATTATTGCTGTCGTATTTAATTCTCTTTTCTTGTATCTTACAGAGGGATGGAGCATCGCCTCCCATGATTTAATGCTGAATGCTGTCTTCGGTGGCGTATTTGCCGGGGTGGGCATCGGGCTCATTATTAAGGTGGGCGGGACGACAGCAGGATCTACGATTCTTGCCCGGCTTATGAATAAGTATCTGGATTGGAATGTAAGCTATGCTTTGCTATTTTTCGATTTGATTGTTGTCTTCGCCTCCTTGTTCATTATTGGGGTTCAGAGCTTGATGTTCACCATTGTGATGCTGTTTGTCGGTACCAAGGTAATGGATTTCATTATAGAAGGCCTGAATCCGAGAAAAGCAGTAATGATCGTATCCAAGGAGCAGAATCAGATTGCGGAGCAGGTTAATGTTCTGATGGAGCGGGGCGTAACCGTGCTTCATGGACATGGCTTTTATACGAAACTGCCGCAGGAAATCTTGTATATTGTCATTAATAAGCAAGAGATTAGTCAACTGAAGAAGATTGTTAAAGCGATCGATACGAATGCATTTATCACCATCCATGATGTACGCGATGTATTCGGGGAAGGATTTATGGAGCTGTCGAAATAGGCAGCTCTTTTTTTGTAGAATATTAACCCCATATTAGAAGATTTTCCACCTCACTTCCAGGTAGAGAGGGGGTAATATAGAGGTGATTACACATCTTGGGAGGTGCTTCATGAGGATCATAGTGGAAGACACGGAGGAACAGTTTCATATTGCGGCTGCGCTTGAAATTGCAAAGCAAATTGTAGCGAAGCCTGATAGCGTAATTACGTTTGCGGGGGGCGAGACAACGGTGGGAGTCCATCGGGAGCTGGCCCAATTGCGTCGTCAATGGCGTATTGATTTTTCAAAAATGAAGGCGTTTACATTGGATGAGTATGTCGGTCTATCTCCAGATGATCCGCGAAGTGTCAGCTACCGGATTCGTCACCAGGTATTGAACCCTATCGGCTTGCAAAGCGACCATATTTATATGCCGGACGGCATGGCCGAAGATCTGCAGCAGGCTTGCACTGTCTACGATAGACTCCTTGATGAGCATCCTGTTGATCTCGAAATACTCGGGATCGGGAGTAATGGTCATATTGGATTTAATGAGCCGGGGACCCCTTTTCATCTGGATACACATGTCATTCATTTGGCCAGTCGCACGACGCAGGATAAAGCCGGATTCTTCGGCGCAGTCGGCAGCGTCCCTGAGCAAGGGATTACCGTAGGAATTCGGCGGATTATGAGATCGAAGCAGATCCTGCTCCTGGCTAAAGGGAAGGGCAAATCCGAGATTATCAGGCAGGCCTTAATGGGACCGATAACTACGGATGTTCCAGCCTCCGTCCTGCAGCTGCATCCTAGCCTGACGATTATTATGGATAAGGCAGCAGCCGAGCTATTATAGTCACGATTCAGATCCAGGGATAAATTGAAAGGAGATCTAGCCAAATGCGTGTAGATGAGCCAGTAACTGTAGGAATTGATATTGGTGCGACAAAAATATTGATCGGTTCGGTGACCCGTCAGGGCGATATTATTCATCATGCCAGATACGGGATCGATCTTAGCACGGAGTCCTCGCTGAAGGGCAGTATCTATCGTTCCATTGCGGATTATATCCATGGACGCCGCGAAGAGAATATCTCTGTAAATATCGGAATTGGAGTGTTTGGCCACGTTGATTTTGAACAGGGGGACTGGCTCGGAACGATGAGGGTACCGGGGATGGAAATGATTCGCTTCAGAGACGATCTGAAGCAACGCTACGGGATGAACGTAGCCATCGATAATGATGTACATACGGCGGCACTGGCTGAGCTTCATCTCGGAAAAGGCCGGGAGTATCGCCATTTTTTATATGTTAATATCGGCACAGGGATTGCTGCGGGGATCATCAGTGACGGCAGACTGATCAGGGGAGCCTCCAATTATGCCGGAGAGATCGGTCATACCTTCGTCGGGCGTGACATGGAACAGTGCATGTGTGGGAGTAGCTGGTGTCTGGAATCCGCTGCTTCAGGAGGCGGCATGATCAAACGGGCCATCCGCTGGATCAGTGACTATCCGGATTCGAGACTGGGCCCTCTTATTCAATCAGGTGGGATTACATCCGTGGATATTTTTAGAGAGGCGCGCAGGGGAGATCTATTATCGATGAAAATACATAAGGAGTTCATCTGGTCGATCGGGATCGGACTGGTTAACCTGGTGAATATCCTTAACCCGGAAGCGATTATTCTGGGCGGCGGAGTGATGAGGGATAGCTGGCTGTTGAAGGAGCTTAGCGATTTTGTATATCAGAATACAACCGGGGTATCAAGGCGAGGGCTGAAGGAGATCTCACTTACGGAGTTAGGACCACAGGTGACCGGATTGCTTGGGGCGGCCTGTCTGGCATGGGATTATGAGAAAATTGGATAACCATGCAAATTTCCCCGAATGCCTGCTTTGGGCAAACCTGATTTCAGCGAATTAAATGACGTGGGCAGGTCAGGGAGAGAGGACGATAACTGGATGAAAATATTGATTAATCATATCGGGTATGAGCGAAAGGGAACGAAACGTGCTGTCATCATGGGCAGCAGTACAGATGAGGTCAGCAGCTTTCAAGTGGTGGATCAGTCGAGCGGGCAGATGGCTTATGCCGGAACTGTCCAGTGCTGCGGAACGGTGGGAAAATGGAGGAATTGGTTTTTCTGGACGGCAGATTTTGATGGGTTGCAGGTCGAGGGACGGTATGTCATTGAATGTGATACGACACACGGTGTGATTCGTTCCTATGATTTTGCTATAGAAGATCATTTGCTTGGAAAACAAAGTCTATCGGATGTCATTTTCTATCTCAAAGCTCAGCGGTGCAGTGGAGATTTTGACCGCGCGGACCGGAATATTCCGTTCGCCGGAGAACGGGAAGGACAGCATGACTTGCACGGGGGATGGTACGATGCGACCGGGGATTATGGTAAGCATCTATCGCATCTGTCGCATGCGACTTATTTTAATCCGCAGCAAGGCTCCTTTGCAGCATGGGTTCTGTTCAAGGCGCATGAGCTGCTCGAGGAATCAGGGAATCGCCACTACTATCAATTCAAGCGCAGACTGCTGGATGAAGCGATGTATGGTGCGGATTATATGTTCCGGATGAGGGCGCCCTCGGGCAGCTTCTTCCGCTCGGTCAGACGCAGTGGAGAGTTCATGAAGGCGGAGGACCGGAGCATTTCGTTCCAGTACAAGAATTCTTCTTCCCAGTTTGGAGCAGCGGCTACGGCTGAGGTTGAAGTGATTACCGATGAGTCCTATGAGACAGGGTTCCGTCAAGGCGCTGGATTTGCCATCGCTGCGCTGGCTGCTGCGAGCCGGCACGCTTACCCTGGCGATTATTCGCGCGAGCAATATTTGCAGGCAGCCCGGGAGTCGTATGAATATCTGGCGGAGAATAATGCCAAATATTTGAACGATGGCAAGCCGAATCTATTGGATGAATATTGCCGGTTAATCGCGTTAGTTGAATTGTACCAGGCCTCCCTGGATCCGGATTATCTGAAACAGGCGGGTGAGAGCGCTGAGCGGTTAATCGGTTATATAAAACCAAGTTCAGAGTGGGGATGTTATTGGAGTGCCAATGAGGAGGGACGCCCGTTCTTCCATGCTTCGGATGCCGGCCTTCCGGTAGTAGCACTGCTGAATTATTTGCAGATTGAGAAGAATCCGTCACGCCGCAGCAATATAATGGAGGCGGCCCTTCGGGTTATGGAATCTGAACTGAAAATAACCGGGGAGGTTGTGAATCCGTTCGGATTGGCACGGCAATATGTACAAAGCAGTGATGGACGGCGATATACTTCTTATTTCCTGCCGCACCAGACAGAGGTCTCCCCTTGGTGGCAAGGGGAGAACGCACGTCTTGCGTCTTTAGCCACAGCTGCCAGACTGCTGTCCAAGCAGTTAACAGAAGCTAAGGATACTGCGTTCAAGGAAAGGTTGTTGGCCTATGCCGACGCTCAGTTGAGTTGGATTCTCGGACTTAACCCGTTTGACAGCTGCATGCTGCAGGGCTCCGGGCGGAACAATCCGCAGTACCATTTTGTGAATGGGTTCGACTATATGAACTGTCCGGGGGGAATTTGCAATGGCATTACCTCTGGATTAACCGATGAGGAGGATATCGAACTTTTCATCAAATCAGAGCCGGGTGTTGTTGATGACAATTGGCGCTGGGCCGAGCAATGGCTGCCGCATGCCTCATGGTATATGTATGCGGTCGCGCTTGGCGACCTGTCGGATTCCGAAGATCAGTAAGCGGGTCCAATTGTAAATGTAAAGACTAGATCTCGATTAAACCGCCGGACTGAAGCACCGGTGGTTTTTTATTTGTTCTAGCCGCTCTACTCTATTTCGGCCAATGGGCTATACTTGCGTTGCTTCTCCCTCACATATCACCGCGCCGCTTGAATATACTTAGTTACAGCTACTTTTTAATCCCCTGACATTCCAATAGGGAGGTGCCCACTGTGTCATCTTCATTTGAACAGAATAAGTTCAACTTCGTCGTCTCCAAGGAAGATTGGTCGCTGCATCGCAAAGGTTATCAGGATCAGCAGCGCCACCAGGAGAAGGTGCGGGAAGTCATTCGGCAGAATCTGCCGGACCTGATTACGGAAGAGAATATCATTATGTCGGACGGCAAGCAGATTATTAAGGTTCCACTGCGCAACTTGGAGGAATACCGCTTCATCCATAATTTCCAGAAGCAGAAGCATGTAGGGCAAGGGAATGGGGACAGTGAAGTTGGCGATGTGCTGGCTCAGGATCAGCCGAAGGAGGCTGGCAAAGGAGGGAAAGCAGGCAATCAGCCCGGACATGATGTCGTAGAGGCCGAGATTAGCATCGAGGATTTAGAGGATATGCTGTTCAATGAATTGGAGCTCCCCTTTATTGAAGATAAGGATAAAGAGGAGATGGAGACGGTCTCGTTCCGGTTCAACGATGTCCGCAAGAAGGGGCTGATGTCCAACATCGATAAGAAACGGACGATTCTGGAAAACCTGCGTCGCAATGCGACCTCCGGCTCTCCGGGTATCCATGGCATCTCACCGGACGATCTGCGTTATAAGACATGGGAGGATGTCAAGGTCCCCCGCTCCAATGCGGTCATTATTGCCATGATGGATACAAGCGGAAGCATGGGCAATTTTGAGAAGTATTGTGCTCGAAGCTTCTTCTTCTGGATGACCCGATTTCTGCGCCGGCAATATGAGAAGGTAGAGATCGTGTTCCTAGCTCATCATACGGAAGCGAAGGAGGTTAGCGAGCAGGATTTTTTCACCCGTGGCGAGAGCGGTGGCACGATCTGCTCGTCCGTTTATCAGAAGGCGCTGGAGATTATAGATGAACGGTATCCTCCGTCCAGCTACAATATTTATCCTTTCCATTTCTCCGACGGCGATAATCTCACTTCAGACAATGAACGTTGCACGAGGCTGATTAATGAGCTTTTGAAGCGCTCGAATATGTTCGGCTACGGGGAGGTCAATCAATACAACCGCGGCAGCACCTTAATGTCCGCTTATCGCAATTTGAGGCATGAACGGTTTCTGTACTATGTCATTAAGGAGAAGGGTGAGGTGTATCAGGCCTTGAAACGCTTTTTCCACAAACGGGAAGGAGGCGAATAACGTGGCGGCTGAGCTGGAACAGTTGGAGTATTCGATTCAGGAAATTATGGAGATCGCCGATGGATTTGGGCTGGATTATTATCCGATGCGTTACGAGATCTGCCCGGCTGATATCATCTACACCTTCGGGGCTTATGGGATGCCGACTCGCTTCAGTCATTGGAGCTTCGGAAAAACCTTCAATAAAATGAAGATGCAGTATGATTTTGGGTTAAGCAAAATTTATGAGCTCGTCATTAATTCCAACCCATGTTATGCCTTCCTGCTGGAAGGCAATTCGCTGATACAAAACAAGCTGATCATTGCCCATGTGCTGGCTCATTGCGACTTCTTCAAGAACAACCTTCGCTTTTCGGCTACGAATCGTGATATGGTCGAGAGCATGTCTGCGACGGCGGAGCGGATCAATCGTTACGAATTGATTCATGGTGCAGGCAAGGTGGAGGCATTTATCGATGCCGTTCTGGCTATCCAGGAGCATGTTGATCCGCAGCTAATCAAGCCACATCGCTATGATAAGCGGCAGCAGATGGAAGAGAAGCAGCGTCAAGCTAAGGAGAAGAAGAAAGCGCCGGTCCGGCAGGGAGAATATGACGACCTGTGGGGACTTGAGAATCAGGGCGCAGCGTTTTCGGATAGTGAGGATGCGATTCCGTTTCCACCGGAGCAGGAGAAGGATATTCTCTGGTTCATCCAGGAGTACTCAGAACATCTGGAGGACTGGCAACGGGATATTATGAGCATGCTGCGCGAGGAAATGCTCTATTTCTGGCCACAGATGGAGACGAAGATTATGAATGAAGGCTGGGCTTCTTATTGGCATCAGCGCATTTTGCGCGAGATGGATCTGAGCAGTGAGGAGACGATCGAATTCGCCAAGCTTAACGCTTCCGTTGTACAGCCTTCGCAAAGCTTGAATCCCTATTACCTGGGCCTGAAAATCTTTGAGGATATCGAACGGCGCTGGAACGAGCCGACAGAGGAGGAACGGACGAGATTTGGGCGGGTTCCCGGGCAGGGCAGGGAAAAAATCTTCGGGGTGCGGGAGCTTGATTTGGATACTTCATTCCTGCGCAGCTATTTAACGAAGCAGTTAGTGAACGATCTGGATCTGTATATTTTCGAGAAGCAAGGGCCAGAGTGGAAAATTACCGATAAAAGGTGGGAGAATGTACGTGATCAACTGGTTGCCTCCCGCATGAACGGAGGATTTCCTTACGTTGTTGTGAAGAACGGAGATTATGACCGGTCTGGTGAGCTGCTGCTGAAGCATCAATATGACGGTCTGGAGCTGGACCTTAAATATCTGGAACGCACGCTGCCGTATGTCTATACGCTCTGGGGCAGACCCGTCCATCTTGAGACGATCGTCGAGAACAAATGCGCTTTGTTTAGCTATGACGGCAATAAAGTGAGCCGGAGGATTGTATAAGGTTTAGAAGTGAAGTGGGTAAGAAGTTAATGTAACCTGTAATGATGAGCCATAGCCGGATCCTCGATCGGGATGTTAAATTGACAAACTGATTTTATACGTGATCTGGAGCTATGGCTTTGCTGTTTTAGATTGATATCCTGTGTATATTGTACATTTGAAGAGTGCACGCTCTATGAAAAGGTTAATGGCCATAGTAGGAAAGATCGACTCTCTCCATCTGTTGAATATAACGCTGAAGTTGTTCTTTATGTATATCTATTTCATAGGCTTTCTTAGCCGCTTCACGAAGAAAGGCTTCCATTTTGGACTCTAGCTTAACAGCAGACGCGCCTTTCCAATCATGTAAACGACGGTATAGGCTTCTCATTTGCTGTTCTTGGAGTTGGAGCTTTTGCTTTAAATACTCGCATTGCTGAACTGCTCTCCTTAGATCCTCAAGTTCTAGGGATATTCGACTCATACAATTTACACCACCCTTTGTTCTAATTTAGTGCTGTTGATCGGCAGCGATGAATAGCTTTGCCTTCAAGTCGATGTAATTAGCAATATCTGAGATGGATTCAAGATACCATTGATTTATTTTTCTGAAGGAATCGGTCGCATCGTAGATGATTGGTCTCAGAGCGTTGCTCTGACTTGTCTCTACCTCTGCTTGGAATAAACGAATCGCAAGATGAATTCCACTGTCAAATTCCTGCAGGCTGTTTCGCATTTGTTGCGCGGTTCTTTGCAGTTCTTCAGGTGTAAGCTGAATGCTGCCCCCGTTCATGTTCCCTATAAAAGTTACCACATCGCTTCCCGTCCATCTGCTAGTTGCAACCATCTCCTCATAGGCAGAAACTCTCGGATTAAACTCTACCGCTTCACCGTCCATAGTAAACAGGTTATTAACCAGATTACCGTTTTCATCAAATTTGAAATATTCTAGGGAATGATATTCCTCTCCAGCAATAGAATTGTACATTTTCATGAGTGCCGACTGTTTCCCTAAGGGATATGTATAAGGAACAAATTGAATGGGTGTCCATTTATAGCCAAAGAGCATTTGAGCAAACCAATTATCTCTTCGTTGAGGAACAGAGAAAGGGATATATATTGTATTGTATCTATCGTTAGCATCATTAAAGGTAGAGTTAATGTAATAAGTTTCTCCGACATGAGGCTCTGAATTAACTGCACCAGAACCGATCGCGTCCCCAGGATGAACGTAAGCAATATTCGTATCGCGGAACTTACTATTCTTCACTTTCTCCTGAAGATCATCGGACAGAAGATGTGTGATGCTAGGTGCATTAAAACTTACTGAATTCAACCCATTACGGACTGCGACATACTCGGCCTCTGCTCCTCCTAGAGAGTGGCCAGTAGTGGATATTTCGGCGGTAGGATATTGTTTCTTAACAGCATCATACAAATTTTGGGCTTGTGTAAATTGATTATCCTGGTATTTGGCTTCATATTGCATGAAAGGTAATGCATTTTGGAGCGGTAGTTGATTGATTTTATCCTTATTCTTCTCATAATACTTATGAACTTCTTCTAAATTTTTGGGGCGATTACCGATAACATCATTAATATCAGTTCCATAGTCCATAAGCAACGCTCCAAACGGGGCGGTCCGGGGGTTCTGTACCTCTATAGCCGATAATGACCTGATTTGTTTTCTCATTATAGAAGACCGTTGCATCAAAACCAGAGCCATTGGTGTCGTGCAGCATGGCTCCTTCTGGTTCAACAATGCTCCAATTTGGAATACTATTGAGATCTTCATTAGTAATATCCCTCACATATGCTAAGCCTGATATCTCCCTATAAGTTTTATCATTTATGTATGTCATAAAGCTCCCTCCTAGAAAAATTTAAATTTAAATTTTATAATCAGGAAGTATGTTGTAATAATTTCATGATTTTACATTTTGGGTAATCGGTACTATTATACTATATAGGATAAAATTAGGATATGAGGAATGTGTTTTAACTACTATGAAAGTTCTCTTTTTTGAAACGATAATAAGTAGTAAGAGGGAATTCATGTGGGGAAAACTGTTAATTTTATTAGGAATATTTTTTGTTATATTTATCGTCATTGGAGCATATCGCTACAAATATAATTTGGAGAGGAAGGCAATAGTCGAGACAGGCATTAGAATGCATCTCAATGTTTTTATAAGGGGACATGAAGATACATCCATTTTGGGTATATACGATTATGAAGAAAAAGTTAGTGAAAGGTGCGGGGGTGTTGAAATGCGGAAGAAGCTGTTGATTTTACTAGGGATATTTCTTGTTATATTCATCGTCATTGGAGCATTTCGTTACAAGTACAATTTAGAAAGGGAAGCAATAATTGAGGCGGGCACGAAAATTAGTCAAGAACACATAAAAGAACATTTTAATAGTGACTTTGTTATAACAGACTATGATATTATTCATTCTTCAATAGATAATAGAATGTATATTGATGGTTATATTAAAGGACATGAAGATGTAAAGATTAGTGTGATTTACGATTACAAAAATAAAGAGGTATGTGGTGTTGGAGGTCCCAAGTGGTTTCTTAATAGTGAAAAGAAGGATATACCATAACCAATGTGGTTTCGATGAAAGAATCTGAGTACCAAGTAAAATACTGTGTGGGGGTTTGCGATGAGGAAAAAGTTGTTGATTTGAGTAACAATAGCGCTGGTTATAATCACGGTTATCGGAGTATATCGTTACAAGTACAATTTGGAAAGGAAAGCAATGGTAGGGACGGCCACAAAATAAGCCAATAATACATAAAGAAACATTTTGATAGTGAGTTTATATTAAGAGATTATGATCTAATTCATCCTTCTATAAATAGAACATTATTTCTTGATGGATATATTAAGGGACACGAAGATATCACAATCTCTGTAACATATGATTATGAAAAAAAAGAAGTACGAGATGTTTGGGGACCAAAGTGGTTCATAGAGAGTGAAATAAAGTGAATAATGGGATGAGGAGATTTTTTTGAAAAGGGATGCAAATGAAAAAAATATTGATTTTACTAGGGATATTTCTTGTTGTTATATTCATCGTCATCGGTGCATTTCGCTACAAGTACAATCTAGCAAGGAAAGCAATAATTGAGGCGGGCACGAAAATTAGTCAAGAACACATAAAAGAACATTTTGATAGTGACTTTATAATAACAGACTATGATATTATCGATTCCTCAATAAGCAGTACAATGTATCTTGATGGTTATATTAAGGAGCATAAAGATGTAAAGATTAGCGTGAAATACGATTATAAAAATAAAGAAGTACGCGGTGTTGGAGGTCCTAAGTGGTTTCTTAATAGTGAAAAGAAGGATATACCATAACCAGTATGGTTTCGATGAAAAAAATCTGAGTACCAAGTAAAATACTGTGTGGGGGTTTATGTGCGGAAAAAGCTATTAATATGGATAACGATATTTGTAGTTGTATTTATGATAATCGAAGTATATCGCTTTAAATACAATCTAGAAAGGAAAGCAATAATTGAGCCGGGCACGAAAATTAGTCAAGAAAAGAATACATAAAAGAACATTTTGATAGTGACTTTGTTATAACAGACTATGATATTATTCAATAGATAATACAATGTATCCTTATGGTTATAAAAAGGAACATGAAGATGAAAAAATCACTGTTTGGTATAATTATGAAGAAAAAAGGTGGATGATATTAGCGGTCCAAAGTGGTTTATTAACAGACGTAACCCATCCATTGATTCAACAACAGGTCTGTAAGGATATATCGTAATCAATTAGGAGCGCATGGGTGTTCAAATAGTTGATTGAGGGCAAAATACATAACTTATAAATTAAAAAACATGACGTACAAACGGGATACCAATTTGCACGTCATGTTTTGTTTTATTTCGGGTTTATTCTCTAGTGCTAGCTTATTTTCTTCGTGTACAAAATGCCGATGGTCTTTGCACCGCAGTGGCTTGAGATGACGCAGCCGGCCTTGGAGATGGCGACTTCCCTGGCGCCGGTCTTTTCTTGCAGAATGCTCTTCAATTGGTCGGCATCTTCATCCGCCAGCGAATGGGTGACGAAGATCAGATCATTGTCCATATCCTCGATGCAGGCAAGCGCATTGTCCAGCATTTGATGAAGAGCCTTCTCACGGCTGCCGCGCACTTTGTAGGCGGGGGTCATTTTCCCATCGATCACTTTGATGACCGGACGGATCTTGAGCAGGCTGCCGACTAGATTCTGCATGCCGGAGCAGCGTCCGCCTTTGTAGAGATAGTCGAGGGAATCGATCACGAATTCCGTCTCTACCTGCGGTCGGGTTCTGTGCAGGAGGTCCATGATCTCTTCGATGTTCTGGCCTGCTTCGGCTGCTCGATATGCCTTCATCACCTGCAGACCAATGCCGGTAGACAGGTTCAGTGAATCAAATACACGAACTCGTCCCTCGGGGAACTCAGCTGCCGCGATCAATGCGTTCTGATACGTAGAAGAGAGCTCAGACGACAAGCTGATATAGAGGATATCCTTGCCTTCGTTGATGGCTGGCGTGAAGGCCTGAATGAAGTCAGCGGGTGAAGGCGCAGCCGTCTTTGGCAGCTTCTTCGTCTCGCTTACCTTCTGATATAACATGGGGGTATCCAGGTCAACGCCATCTTTATAGGTCTGCTGATCAAAGATGACATACAGGGGAATAATTCCAATGTCATATTTCCCAATCCAATCGGATGGCAGGTCACATGTGCTGTCAGCGAATATTTTGAGAGTTCCCATTGTGTAGTCCTCCTTATATGGTTTAAGTTAGTCCTTAAGCTGTCTGCTCTATCAGGCCTCAGACTTCTTAGTATACATGATTGCTACCGTATGTGGGCCACAATGACTCGAAATAACGCATCCTGCCTGGGAGATCGCTACTTCGCGCGCGCCGGTCTTCTCTTTTAATACGGACGCCAAATAAAGGGCTTCTTCCTCTGCAAGCGTGTGTACAACAATAATTACATCATTATCCATTGCGTCAAGATTTGCAAGTGCGTTATCCAGCATTTTTTGAACGGCTTTATCTTTCTTGCCGCGTACTTTGTAAGCGGGGATAATCGAGCCGTCAACAACCTTAAGGATCGGCCGGATCTTCAGCAAGCTGCCGATGAAGTTCTGCATGCCGGAGCAGCGTCCGCCTTTATACAAATACTCCAGCGTATCGATAACAAATTCGGTGTCTACCAGTTGCCGGGTGTGCTCTAACATCGCGGTAATTTCCGCTGCGGTCTTCCCTTGCTCAGCCGCTTTGACGGCCTTCATGACAAGCAAACCAATTCCGCTGCACAGATTCAGGGAGTCGACAACATGTACCCGCCCTGGCGGGAGTTCGTCCGCCGCGATCAGGGCATTTTGATAGGTTGCAGACAATTTGGACGACAAGCTGAGATAGACGATCGTGTCGCCGCGCTCGATATGCGGACTGAAAGCGTGGATGAAATCGGTGGGCGATGGCGCTGTAGTCTTCGGCAGAGAGCCGCTTTCTTCCACCTTGCGATAAAGCTCCTCCGGAGTAATATCAATCCCATCCCGATAAATCTCATCACCAAATACAACGTAGAGAGGTATAATTCCTATTTCATATTTTGTAATCCAATCTGCCGGCAGATCGGAGGTGCTGTCTGCGAATATTTTTATCTGTGACATATGCATCTCCTTTAAAATAGTTGTGAATAGTCCCTAGCTTCTTCCTCAAACCTTCCCCGGTGCAGAAAAGCGGGGGGTGAGCGGTACTATTTCTGAATACGTATTATTATAGAAGCAACGTTTCTTATAGATTAGCAAACAATAATATGAAAATCACCGGCAGTATAGGAATTGCCGAGAAAATCGTACCTAATATTGCGAACACTTTCTTGCGATTCTTCATGCTGATGCCGACAATGCCCAGGATAAGGGAGGTCAGATTCAAGAGCATAGTAATCAAGAGCAGCAATACTCCGGCAATTGCGCTGCCTTGCTGTATGAAATACTCCTCGAACAGCTCTTCCGGGCCTTCCAGAACATTGGCGGCTGCGACAGTTACAAGCACTGTAGCGAAAAGATAGCCCATAATAGCTACCAGGCTTATGATGAAGGAAGCGATACCGGGGCCCGAATGCTTGATGATTTGGGAAGGTTGGCCGCCTTGGGCGGGGCCGGGGTAGGAAGGATATGTATTATAATTCCTCTGGTCAAAGTTTTCCATTTAAATAAGTCTCCTTTAGGCCATAATGATTACTCTGTTTAATTTTTCATATCTTTGCCAAAAAATCAATGACTATTTCAATTGTGTGTACTACTAGAATGAATCCAGCCATTGGGTTAAGATGAATGAAGGAAGATTGAGCTATATAGGAGGCGTTAGCATGCAACGCAAATATGCCGGGATCGGCGCTATAATTATGCTGTTATCTGTGGCACTGGGAGCGTTTGGCGCTCATGTGCTTAAATCGATCATCGGAGAGGAATCGCTGGGTACCTTTGAGACGGGAGTTCATTATCAGATGATTCACGGAATCGGAATGATCCTTGCATCCATAGCGGCTGCCTTTGGCGGCAATGCGAACAAATGGCGCTGGGCGAGCATCTTGTTCCTGATCGGTACCATTCTGTTCTCCGGAAGCTTATACCTGCTTGCCCTTACGGGCTGGAAATGGTTCGGCCCGATTACACCACTGGGTGGTGTATCCTTTATCGCCGGCTGGCTGATGTTCATTCTGGCCGCATGGGATAAGACGCAGCAGAACAGCAGTAAGTAATGAAAGCGGGCGAGTCTATGATGGAATAGATCGTCCGCTTTTTTAGCATGCCTTATTCAAAAGTAACCCTATCGAACTGTCTCTAGGAGGAGTTATTACTCGTTAAGATCGATAATTTCGCTGAGATGGAAGGAGTAGACTTGTTTCTCGTCTACGTGGTAGACCGTCAATGTATAGGTATCCGTCAGGAAGTTCAAGATCCGGCAAGGGATGCTGACGCGCTTCCCGTTACGGTTGACTAATAGACGAACGAGAGAATTATCGGCGATGTATTTTTGAACCCAATTTTCGAAATCCTGGCTCTTGGCCATGCTTTCAAAGTTGTTCTCCTGCAGGTCTTCCGGTTGTTCCTTAGGAGCAGCGGGTGTTTTTGCAGTTTTGGTTACCGAGGGAATCGGGTTCGAAGCACCTTCATTGATTCTTTTATAGGATTTGGTAATAAGCGACTGCTTCTTATTGGCCAGCATGGAGCTGATGATGGAACCAAGTTCAATTCCAGAGTTGATCCGGTAATCGATAATATCATTATTGCTGTTCAATAGCTGCAGCAGTTTTTGCAGTGCTTTTGCATTTGTCTCTTCTTTGACCAGAATTTCTACATTAAATAGAAAACCTAGTCCTTCTTGATCGGTTGTACTTGTCTTGTTCATAATTCCCCCAGAAGCTTTGTCATGATATGTGGTAAAATAATGGTTTTATAGTGTAACTCTAATACACTTGACTATCATAGCACTGCTTCAATGGGAAGCATAGTCCTAAAATCTTATAAACATATAGGAATTCACCTATAAACACATGAAATTCTTACGATTATTCATAAAAATAATTCTGTAGACCTAGATCATAGGGCTGATTTTCAGTATTATAACCTTCGATTTACTCATTTGTCCTGATCATTGCAGAGAATCTTTGCGGCTCGCGTTGATTCGGCTTGCAAAGTAGGGTAGAATGAAATGAGAATCAGTGAGAATCACCAATAATAATTCTAATTAAATAATTATTAGAATTATTTTATGTTATAATGGCTTTACAAAAAAGAGAACGAGAAGATGGAGGGTATGATAAATAATGACACATTTCGTTGTTGAAGGTCTGAAAGCGACCATTGAAGGGAAGGAAATTCTCAAGGGAATCGACCTTGAAATAAAGGGTGGAGAAATCCATGCTATCATGGGTCCGAACGGTACAGGTAAAAGTACGCTCGCTTCCGCATTGATGGGGCATCCTAAATATGAAGTAACCGATGGCGCAGTAAGCCTGAATGGTGAAGACGTATTGGAAATGGCCGTGGACGAGCGTGCTCGCGCAGGCCTGTTCCTAGCGATGCAATATCCAAGCGAAATCGCTGGAGTAACGAACTCTGACTTCATGCGCAGCGCAATCAACGCACGCCGTGAAGAAGGCAATGAAATCTCACTGATCAAATTCATTCGTCAAATGGAGGGCAAAATGAAGGAGCTGGAGATGGATCCTGAATTCGCTCACCGTTATTTAAATGAAGGATTCTCCGGCGGGGAGAAAAAACGGAACGAAATTTTGCAAATGATGATGATTGAGCCGAAGCTTGTCATTTTGGACGAGATCGACTCTGGTCTGGATATCGACGCATTGCGCATCGTTGCTAACGGTGTGAACAGCATGCGTGATGAAGATCGCGGATTCCTGATCATTACACACTATCAACGTCTGCTTAACTATATTAAACCGGATGTCGTTCACGTAATGATGCAAGGTAGAATCGTGAAATCCGGCGGCCCTGAGCTGGCAGAACGTCTGGAACGCGACGGATACGATTGGGTTAAAGAAGAACTTGGAATTACGGATGAATCTGTCGGTCAAGAAGCCTAAGACGGAAGGAGGGAACTGAAATGACGACACAAATCGTTCTTCCGGTGGAACTTGATGCAGTAAGACAAACATCCGTTAATAATGGGGAACCGGCCTGGTTGACGGAAAGTCGTGTAAATGGAGTGAAGCTTGCTCAAGAGCTTGAACTGCCTAAATTGGAAAAGACAAAAATCGAACGCTGGGATATTAGCAATTTCGGCCAACAACGTGAAGGTTATGCAGCATCGGCACAACAGCTGCCTGAAAGTGTAGCTTCTCTCGTTGATCTGAAAGAGCATAGTAATCTGATCGTTCAGGTGAACAGCAGAACGCAATTTGCACAGTTGTCCCCTGAGCTTGCCGCCAAGGGCGTTATTTTTACAGACCTGGAGACTGCCGTTCGCGAGCATGGCGATCTCGTACAGAAATATTTGCATCAGGCTGTTAAGAGTGATGAAAACCGCTTGACGGCTCTGCATTCCGCATTGTGGAATGGCGGTGTGTTCTTATATGTGCCGCGTAATGTGGAAATCGAAGTTCCATTGCAAAGCATTTTCGTCCAAGAGGATGATAAGACGACTTTCGCGCCGCATATTTTGATCGTAGCTGAGGCGAATAGCCGTGTTGCTTATGTAGACAACTACTTCTCCGGACAATTTGACAAGACGGTTGTTCATAGCGGAGTGGCGGAAGTGTTCGTTCAAGCAGGAGCGAAGGTACAGTTCGCAACGGTTCATAATCTGGGTACAAGTACCACTGACTTGAGCTATCGTCGTTCCATCGTCGACAATGACGGTTCGATCGAATGGATCATTGGCGAGATGAACTTCGGCGATGCGATGAGTGAGACGCTGTCGATTCTAAAAGGCAACGGCTCTCTCTCCGATATGAAGGTAATCGCGGTTGGTTCGGGTTCGCAGAAGCTGAATTATACGACGAAGGCAGTCCATTTCGGCAAGAGCTCTGAGAGTCAAATGATTACCCGGGCTGTTATGCGTGAACAATCTACAGCGATCATTAACGGGATTACGAAAATCGAGAAGGGGGCAACCAAAGCAAACGGCGAGCAGACAGAGAAGGTTCTTATGCTTAGTCCGAAGGCGCGCGGGGATGCTAACCCAATTCTGTTGATCGATGAGGACGATGTGAAAGCCGGTCACGCGGCTTCGGTTGGCCAAGTCAATCAAGAGCAAATCTACTATCTTATGTCCCGTGGTATTTCCCGCGAGCAGGCTGAACGCTTGGTTATTTACGGTTTCCTTGCTCCGGTCGTTACGGAGATTCCTATGGAACAATTGCAGCAGCAATTGCAAGGATTGGTTGAAAGGAAGTTAGGTCAATGAATGCAGAGCTGATCCGGGAACAATTTCCTATTCTGCATCAGGAGATCAATGGACATCCGCTCGTATACCTTGACAGTGCGGCTACTTCCCAGAAGCCGCGCGCTGTGCTCGATGCCTTGAAGCATTACTATGAGTGGGAAAATTCCAACGTGCATCGCGGGGTTCATACACTTGGCAGCCGGGCAACGGATGCTTATGAAGGGGCGAGAGAGAAGGTGGCGCGCTTTATCGGCGCTGCGCGGACCCAGGAGATTATTTTCACCCGGGGGACGACGACTTCGCTGAATATGGTGGCCTCTGCTTACGGACCTGCCGTGCTCCAAGAGGGGGATGAAATTGTCATTACCCCAATGGAGCATCATAGCAACCTGATTCCTTGGCAGCAGCTGGCCATACGGACGGGTGCCACTTTAAAATATATCCCGCTTCAGCCTGACGGCAATATCGCTCTGGAGGATGCGGAGAAGACGATTACCGATCGGACGAAGATCGTCTCGGTCGCCCATGTCTCCAATGTGCTTGGTGTAGTTAATCCGGTCAAAGAGCTGGCTGAGATTGCCCACCGTCATGGAGCCGTAATGGTGGTTGACGGTGCACAGAGCACGCCTCATATGAAGGTGAATGTGCAAGAGCTGGATTGTGATTTTTACGCTTTTTCTGGCCATAAAATGTGCGCACCAACCGGAATTGGGGTACTATATGGTAAGAAGCATTTGCTGGAGTCTATGGAGCCGATCGAATTCGGCGGCGAGATGATCGATGATGTTGGTCTCTACGAATCGACATGGAAGGAGCTTCCGTGGAAATTTGAAGGCGGGACACCGATTATCGCCGGAGCGATTGGACTGGGCGCTGCGATTGATTTTCTGCAGGAGATCGGTATGGATGCGATTCACCAGCATGAGACGAAGCTGGCGAAGTACGCTACTGCCAAGCTTTCTGAAATTGAAGGACTGACCCTTTACGGACCGCGCGAACGCGAGGTAGGATTGTTGACCTTCAATCTGCAGGATATTCATCCGCATGATGTGGCTACTGTTCTGGATGCGTCCGGAGTAGCTATACGTGCCGGTCATCACTGCTGCCAGCCGTTGATGCGCTGGCTTAAGGCCAGTGCGACAGCTAGAGCCAGCCTCTATCTGTACAACACGGAGCAGGACATTGACCGTCTGGCTGAAGCTTTAGTCCAGACAAAGGAGTATTTTGGATAATGCAACTTGACGATTTATACCGCCGCGTAATTATGGATCATTATAAAAACCCGCGCAACCGTGGGAAATTTGATGACGATTCCCTGACTGTTGATCTGAACAACCCAACTTGCGGGGATCGTATTTCTCTCCAGCTGAAGCTGGAGGATGGCGTTGTGAAGGACGCCCGCTTTACCGGAGAGGGCTGCTCGATTAGCATGTCCTCAGCATCGATGATGACAGAAGCCGTGAAGGGCAGGACCTATGCGGAAGCGATGGATTTGGCTAGCCGATTCTCTACCTTGATGCAGGGAGAACCTGTTGATTTTGACGAATATGAAGAGCTTGAGGCTCTATCCGGGGTGAACAAATTCCCTGCTCGGATCAAGTGCGCGACGCTGGCCTGGAACGCACTCAAAAAAGGGATTCACGAAGAAGAATAAATTTAAACGTAAGCAAATAATGAAACTTTAAGGAGGTAATGCAGCCATGGCTAAGAAAGCGCCTGAAATGGAAGAGTATAAATATGGCTTTCGTGATGAGCACAAGTCGATTTTTCAATCGGGTAAAGGTTTGACTCGAGAGATTGTCACGGAAATTTCCCGTATGAAGAATGAACCGGAATGGATGCTTAACTTCCGTCTGAAATCACTGGAGCAGTTCGAGAAGATGCCGCTGCCGCGCTGGGGCGGAAATCTGGACGATCTTGACTTTAACGATATTCAATACTATGTCAAACCATCTGAGAAGCAAGGCAAGACATGGGATGAAGTTCCTGATGAGATCAAGGAGACCTTTGATAAGCTCGGCATTCCGGAAGCGGAGCAGAAGTTCCTGGCCGGGGTATCGGCTCAATATGAATCCGAGGTAGTATATCACAGCATGCAGAAGGATCTGGAGGACCAAGGCGTCATCTTTATGGATACCGACTCTGCGCTTAGAGAGCACCCAGAGATCTTCCGCGAGCATTTCGGTACGATTATTCCTCCGGCAGACAACAAGTTTGCCGCTCTGAACAGTGCGGTATGGTCTGGCGGCAGCTTCATCTATGTGCCGAAGGGCGTGAAGTGTGAGGTTCCACTGCAGGCTTACTTCCGTATTAACTCGGAAAATATGGGTCAGTTCGAACGTACCTTGATCATCGCTGACGAAGACAGCTTCGTTCACTATGTAGAGGGATGTACGGCTCCGATCTACAGCACGAACTCGCTGCACAGTGCGGTCGTGGAGATTATCTGTAAGAAGAACGCCCGTGTTCGTTACACCACAATTCAGAACTGGGCACCGAACATTTACAACCTTGTTACGAAGCGTGCCGTTGCCGAAGAAAATGCGACAATGGAGTGGGTAGATGGCAACATCGGCTCTAAGCTGACGATGAAATATCCAGCCGTTATTCTGAAGGGCCGTGGTGCCAAAGGCAGCGTATTGTCGATCGCTGTTGCCGGTAAAGGCCAGCTTCAGGATGCGGGTGCGAAGATGATTCACCTTGCACCGGATACGACTTCGACAATCATATCGAAGTCGATCAGCAAGCATGGCGGTAAGGTAACATATCGCGGTCTTGCTTCATTCGGACGTCAAGCCGATGGCGCGAAGTCCAACATCAAGTGCGATACGCTTATTCTTGATAATGAGTCGACTTCGGATACTATTCCATATAATGAGATCATGAACGATAACATTGTTCTGGAGCATGAAGCGACTGTATCGAAGGTGTCGGAGGAGCAGCTCTTCTATCTAATGAGCCGTGGTCTGACGGAAGAGGAAGCAACGCAAATGATCATCATGGGCTTCATTGAGCCGTTCACGAAAGAACTGCCGATGGAGTATGCAGTTGAGATGAACAGATTGATTAAGTTCGAGATGGAAGGCTCTATCGGTTAAGAGCTGCTTCATCGCAAAAAAGGCAGTCCCGAGTCACGCTCAGTGACCTGGGGCTACTTTTTTGTTTTAAGGGTGATAACCGTATTTTTGGACTAATAAATCACTATTTTCCAGATTTAACCAATAACATTAAAGAAGCCCACTAACCGATAAGGTCTATGGGCTTCTAACTTAAAATTGTATTTAAGTTATTACATATAAATTTCAGTGATCGTAAGCTCGCGCTCCTTGGACAAATCGATAAAGCGCGACTCCGTACGGATTAGCGGGCGGAAGAAATCCGCTGGGTTCGTCATGATAATTGCCCCGACTTCACCGGAACTGAGCAGTACCCTCTTACCAATAAAGTTCGGCAGCAGATGGTTAATCAACACCTGGGTGGGCTCCGGGCTTAATTTGCCGAAGCTCATATCATTCAATTCTTTGAGAACGCTGAACAGCTCCTGCTTGGATTGATAGATACGGTTAGAGGTCATTGCCGTGTAGACGTCTGCTACGGCAGTGATCTTGGCGTATGGGTGGATCTCCTTATCGGTCAACCTGTGGGGGTAACCGCTTCCATCTTCACGCTCATGATGCTGCAAAGCGACGAGGGCCGATAGCTCGTCCCCGGTGGAATTCAGAATAATCTCATACCCGTATTGCGTGTGTCGCTTGATCTCCTCAAATTCCTCAGGCGTCAGCTTCCCGGGTTTGAATAAGATTTCCTCAGGTATTTTACACTTTCCGATATCGATCAAGTAACCGGCTTTGCCCACTTTATAGGCGTCTTCCTTTGAATATCCCAACCAGGAAGCGATATAATAGGATAGCATTCCAACCTGCAAAGAATGATTATATGTATAATTATCATTATTGCCCAGCAGCAGAAGCAGAGATACGACATCTTTCTGGTCATCAAGCTGTTCAACCATAGGCTCAAGCAGTTGGTCTACTTGGGAATGATCGAAATTGCCGGTGGCCAGCGCTTCCAGGAATATTGCTTCAAATCCGTCAATCGCTTCGTTAAACACAGGCTGAATTTTCTGGATGAACTGCGGAGTAACTGAGGCGGTCGGAACGACGACATCCATGGTATGAGGGATGATATCGATATAATCGATCCCATGCTGCATCAACTTAACGATGGCCTCGCTGGACAGCTCCTTTTCTTTCTGTAGAACCAGTACGCCAAAATGATTGAATACGTCGGTTTGAAGCTTGTCTCCGGGATTAAGATCCATAATATGTACCTTCAAGAAAGATGACACCTCAATATTGTGCTTTTTTTCTAATCATATCAGGAAATATATGGGTTGACAACGGTATCATAGTTCTTTATTGCTATTTATTAGATGCAGATTATGACCGGGGCAGGAGGGCGTGAGGAGAACTATAGTCGTTATCTCTTCTGTAAAAATAGCTCACAGGAAGGATAAAAGGTTGATGCTTAAGCATCAACCTCCAGATACAGGCGGAATCAAAGCGATCTCATCCGTCTCCCGGATCGGGCAATCCGCTGTTGCGTATTCCTGATTGACGGCAATCATTGCCGCGGATATGAGCGGAGCAGCATCGGAATAAGCATCACTTAGCAGCTTTTTCAGACGCTCGGCAGTAAGGCCGGATTCACTGCAGTTTAAAGAGATCCTGGACGTACCGAGTCGCTCGGCCAGTCCGGCAAAGAGAGAAATAGATATTATCATGTCTAAGCACCTCGGATTTTGTGTTTAAATCCCTATAATATATCATATATAAGAAGACAGTGGGCGTTTTCAAGGTATATAATTAGATTTATCTTCATTTTTAAATGGTCAATGGAATAAAAAACAACAAGGGGGCTTTCATGTGCCGGATAAGGACGAAGTTACATTAACGATCGCATATACGAATGACTTGCACAGCCATTTCGGCGCCATGGGCAGAATCGCCGCGATGATCGATGATCTGCGGTCGGAGCCAAATAGTGAAATGCTGCTCCTTGATATAGGCGACCATATGGATCGAGCCGCACCAGAGACGGAAGGTACAATGGGGCAGGCGAATGTCGATATTCTGAATTTGACGGGATACGATGCGATTACCATCGGGAATAACGAGGGGTTGACCTTTACCCCGGAACTTCTGACAGAGACGTATGCAAGGTTGCGTTGTCCCGTAATTTGCAACAATATTGTTGAACAAAGAACCGGTCAGCCTCCAGGATGGATGAGAAGGCATCATATTGTGCAGCGGGGCCCGTTCACAATCGGGTTGATTGGTGCGACGGCGGCATTTTCCAACTTCTACAGCTTGCTGAGCTGGGATGCTCTTGACCCGTTAGAGACGATCCAATATGATGTAGAACAGCTGCGTCCGCGAGTGGATCTGATTATTGTCATGTCCCATTTGGGGATATTGCTCGACCGACAACTGGCGGAGACGATTCCGGACATTGACCTCATCATCGGCGGTCATACCCATCATTTGCTGGAGGAACCCTTGATTATTGGGAAGACAGCGATCACAGCTGCGGGCAAATTCGGCAATTATGTTGGGCTAATAAAATACCGCAAGAATCCGCTGAGCGGTCTACCGGAGATTTACGATGGCAAGGTGCTTCAAGTTGAGCCAGGGGTCGAAAGTGAAGGGGTCCTGAGCTCCATTGACATTTATCGCAAAAAAGCCAAGGCACGTCTGGACCGGACGGTCACAACGACGGATCGGAAGCTGTTGATCTCATACCACAGTGAGTCTTCATTCGGCAATTTATTGGCCCAGGCAGTCAGGAGGTTTACAAATAGCGAGCTGGCGATTGTCAATAGCGGCCAGTTGTTGAGCGACCTTCCCGCTGGTGATATCAGTGAAGGCATGCTGCATGAACGCTGCCCCTCTCCGATTAATCCTTGTACCATGATCTTAAAAGGTGAGGACATTCTATATACCCTAGAGCAATCATTGCTTCCCGAGATGATGGATAAGACCATATTCGGCTATGGATTTCGCGGCAAGGTGCTGGGCGGAATTTGCCTGGACGGGATGGAAGTTGAGTATGATCCGTATGCCGCGCCCTATCGGCGAGTGACTAAGGCGAGTGTCGCCGGGATTCCTCTGAACCCTAGTGCGACTTATAAGGTTGGTACTCTGGATATGTTTACATTTGGAGTAGGCTATGAACAACTGCAGCATGGAAGTGAGCAGAAATTTATGCTTCCTTTATTTATACGTGATCTGCTCAGGCTGGAATTACAGACGGCAGGAGCTGTAGACAGCTGCTTCTTCGCCAGATGGAAGCAAGTTTAAATGATTTATAACGAGACGGAAGTGGTTTAGTTGCGGTTAATAGCTATAAATTCTCTACAACCAGGAATGAAGCTGGGTAAAAAGATTTATAATGAGGACGGGATTGTTCTCTTATCGGAAAATGCAGAAATAAATGATGCTATCATTCGCCGCTTGCGTCACCACGGCCTCGATTATATCTATATTGCTGATCATCGTACGGATGATATTCAGATCAGCGAGATGATCGAAGAAACTACGCGCCGCCGCGCTCTGAATGAATTAAGGGTCAACTTCAAGAAGCTGATGGAGCCGGCGATAAAAGGGATGGTCTATCCCTATCTGGGCAAGACTTTCTCCGGCCTGGTCGAATCCATCGTTGATGATCTCAGTTCTCGGGAAGATGCGATGATCATGATGATGAATATCGATAGTATGGATCATTACCTGTACCGCCATTCTTTGAATGTATGCATTTATACTTTGCTGCTGGGTCAGGTCCACGGCTATAGCAAAGAGGATCTGACACTGCTCGGACTTGGAGCCATGCTGCATGATATCGGCAAGACGAAGGTGCCGCGGGATATACTGAATAAGCCCTCACAATTGACGGACGATGAATTCGCACAGATTAAGCAGCATACCGAGATCGGGTTCAAGCTGTTGAAGGATGAGCCAGGGATTCCTCTCAAGGCAGCGCACTGTGCTTATCAACATCATGAACGGATTAACGGCGAAGGTTATCCGCGGGGCTTGAAGGGCGATGAGATTCATGAATTTGCCCGCTGGATCGCAATCACAGATGCGTTTGATGCGATGACAACGCATCGGGTATACCGTCCGGCGATGCTGCCGCATCAGGCACTGGAGGTGCTCTATGCAGGCTGTGGAGAATGGTATGAGAAGTCGAAGCTGGAGCTGTTCAGAGATCATATGGCTATCTATCCGGCGGGGATGACCGTCGATCTAAGCACTGGCGAACGAGGCGTTGTTGCCAAGATTCACAAGGCGATTCCGCACAGACCGGTAGTCAGAGTATTGACCGATTCCAACGGAGCTGATCTGAAGGTCCCGTACGATATCGATCTGTCAAATCGTCTATCCGTCGTTATTACCGGAGTAGATGGTGCAAAAGAAGCTATAAAATAAATAAGGTGAGTATAATATGAAAATAATGAGTATGAACCATGAAGCAATCCGGCAAGTCAGTCCGAGTTATGATCCGTGGGACCCGATTCTGTCGCTTAAGCAGCATGGTCGGCATGTGCTGACCAGCGTGGAGATGACGGTAACCAATCTGTGCAATATGCGTTGTGAGCATTGTGCAGTAGGCGATAGCCTTGTGATGAAGGAGCCGGAGCATATTCCACTCGAAATGATGTTAAATGCGCTGGATGAGGTCGAGAACCTGCAGACGATCAGTATCACAGGCGGGGAGCCTACATTTCGGAAGCAGACGGTCGACGAGCTGATTGTTCCACTATTGAAATACGCAAGATCACGGGGGATTCGTTCTCAGATTAATTCCAATCTGACGCTTGATTATGAGCGTTATGAGAAGCTGCTGCCTTACCTGGATGTCATGCATATCTCGTTCAATTACACAAGCGAGCAGGACTTCCATGAGGTGGGCTTCGCCCGCAGCGGACATCCGGTTAAATCTGAGGTTGCTTACAGAATGTATGACAAGATGGTGGAGAACACCCGCCGCTTGAGTGAGGAAGGAATGTTCATCTCTGCAGAATCGATGATCAATTACCGAACTTATGAGAAACTGCCGGAGATACATCACTTGATTCTGGAAATGGGCTGTAAACGCCACGAGGTCCACCCGATGTACGCGGCTGACTTTGCGGAGGGACTGCCTATGCTGTCGTTGGATCAGATGCGCGGGGCCATCCATTCCTTGCTTGATGCTCGGGATCCTGGTCTGTGGATGCTGTTCGGTACGCTTCCTTTCTTCGCCTGCAATCCAAGCACGGAGGATGCCAAGCTGCTGAGTCGTTTGCGCGGGGAGCCGAATGTGACGGTGCGCAATGACCCGGACGGACGCAATCGGGTGAACGTGAACATGTTCACGGGCGACGTATTCGTTACCGACTTCGCAGCGATTCCGGCCTTCGGCAATTTACGCGACGGGCGTCTGGATGATATTTTTGAGAAGTGGCTTATGGAGCATCCGCTCAATCAGAAGGTGAACTGCCACTGCCCTGCTGTTAATTGCTGTGGTCCAAATCTGCTGGTTGCCGATATGTATTATAGGGATATCGACTTCAAATCGCGTAAAGCTATTATGCTATAAGAGGTGCGAAAACTCCGCTACTCGTACTATAATATTTAACAATACGACATTATTCGTAATCACAGAAAAGAGGCGTTCATCTTGCACACCGATTTTGAAGTTGGCAAGATTATTTCTAATCTACTTATAGTCTTAATCCTGGTGTTCTTTAACGGGTTCTTCGTTGCCGCGGAGTTCTCGCTCGTTAAGGTGCGCCAATCACGGCTGACCCAGCTTGCCAGCGAAGGGAATCGAAGAGCGTCCTACGCGCTTCGAGTCAATAAGAAATTGGATGCCTACTTATCGGCTACCCAGTTGGGAATTACGCTTGCCTCGCTTGGTCTTGGCTGGGTTGGCGAGCCGGCTGTATCAGACCTTATCGTCATGCCTATTATGTATAAGCTTGGAATTACGGACCCGGCACTGATCTCCACGATCTCTGTGGCTGTCGGGTTCGCGATAATTACGTTCCTGCACATTGTAGTTGGGGAATTGGCTCCCAAATCGCTGGCCATTCAGAAGTCAGAGGCAACTTCCCTCTGGCTGTCAGCTCCATTGCTGTTTTTCTATAAGCTGTTCTTGCCCGTCATTTGGCTGCTCAATGCATCGGCGAACGGAATGCTGCGTTTAATCGGCATTCAGCCGGCGAATGAGGCTGAAGCGGCGCATTCTGAGGAAGAGATCCGGATCTTGATGAATCAGAGCGCTAAGAGCGGCGTGATCGACAAAGATGAAATGAAGCTGATGGACAATATTTTTGACTTTTCAGATATGCTGGCGCGGGAGGAGATGCTGCCGCGGACAGATATGGATTGCTTGTTCACCAATCTATCCTGGGAAGAGAATATGAAGATCATCACTGATACGAAGCATTCGCGTTATCCGGTAGCTGTGGAGGATAAAGACCAGATCATCGGCTTTGTACATATTACCGATCTGCTGCTGCCGGAGCCGGATGGACCGAAGGAGCTCGCGGATATGGTGCGTCCGATTCTAAACGTACCGGAATCGATGGAAGTTAGCCATGTGCTGCGGCTGATGCAGAAGCGGCATTCCCAGCTTGCGATTGTGGTGGATGAATACGGTGGCACAGCCGGTATTCTGACAGTGGAAGAGATTCTGGAAGAGATCGTCGGCGATCTTCATGATGAGTTCGAGGATGAGCGTCCGGAAATTGAAAAGCTGCAAGACGGTGTATACTCGGTAGACGGCCGTCTGTTGATCGAAGAGGTGAATGACCTGATCGGAAGTGAACTGGTGGACGATGAGGTCGATTCCATCGGCGGCTGGCTATTCAAGGAGCTGGAAGGGATTCCGGCCAAGGGCAAGAAGAAGCAGGAGGACAACATTATTTTCGAGGTTGCTGAAGCAAGCCGCCTGCGGATTACCCGGGTGAAGATTATTAAATTGCAAGAGCCTGAACAACCTGATGATCCGTGCGAGGAAGCATAAGGTTTCGGGACAGGAAAATTGTGGAGCTATCAGACTTAGACGAATTAATGATTCCTGCGAATAAGGTTAAGCAAATAATAAGACCGTCAGGTCATCCTATACTTGAGAATTTGGAGTAAGGTGTGATGCTGATGGTTTTTTATTTTCCAAATATATAGGTGGTTAGTTTGGAAATAGTTGGTATAATGAGGAAGATTCGGATTAAGGGGACACGTTACAGCCAAGTGAAGACAGAAGTCCGAAAGGCGGAAGTATGAAGTATAGGGTTGCTTGGTACGGATTATTACTTTCAGTAGTTCTGAACATGGTGCTTGCTGCCTTGCTTTGGTATAGCGGAAGGCAGGAGGCATCGGCGCTAACGACGAACCTGTATCTTATGGATGGCGAAGGTGAGAATTGGACGGTCATCAACTATAAAGTGGTCATAGATCAGGAACGGATTAAACGGGGAGAAGCAAGGCTGCGTTATATCGGAAGCATGGCGATTGACCAATCTGAGTATTTCGGTATAGAAGTCATCGAAGATCACGAGACGGTATATAACACGATTCATACCAGTCAGGGCGGGCCTGTATCCATTTATGAGAATCTGGGCAACTTCGGCTCGATTACGTCACCTTTTGGTGCTGATGATATCAAGCCGGAACGAACAAGCCTCGAGAATACGATTATTCAGATTACTTGGAAGGATAACCAGGGTGAGATCCATTCGGAGCGGATTCCGATGAGCATTACGGATGAGATTGCGATTTAACATAATAGTGGGCTAATCATTGGCTTGACCGCTCTGAATAGGGCGGTTTTTTGCTGTTTATTCACGCTTTTTAGTTCATTATTTGGGCGAATGTCATATGTTAAAGAATGAGGAGATCGTGACTAGATTTGTCCCAAGCCGCAGCGATCTTGAAAAATTAGTATGTAAAGGAGGAAGTGGTTTGAACTTTACTCAGGAGAAGTCATATACCCCTTTCATTGGCCCTTTTGATCCTTGCCCGCCGATATTGGTTAAAACCTTTAGCACTCCACCGCAGTTATATATGCGCTTCCAGCCGCCCAATCTGCCGCAGTTCAGTCCGCAGGAAGCATTAAGACATGGTACGCTATGGCCCGCATTATACAGCCCCTATGAATCCCGATGGGGGAAAGGAAGGCAGACGAATGAATGAAGTAACTAAGCCGCATTGCGATCAAGAGTATTACGACATGCTGGAGAAGCTGCAGGCACTGGATTTCACGCTCGTCGAGCTGAACCTTTATCTGGATACGCATCCGGGGGACTTGGCCGCGCTCCAGCAATTTAACCAACTTGCCCTGGAGAGACGGCATCTGGCAGAGCACTTTCAGCAGTTATACGGTCCGTTGCAAAATTTCGGCCATTCTTTCTCGAGGTATCCGTGGGAATGGGTTAATGTCCCGTGGCCATGGCAGGTTTAGGCCTGCCTTGATTCTTTAGGGAGAGCCTTCATTAACACGGTCTTAATTAAGATTAAGATCTCCTACCTAAGGCCGTTATAGGATGAATGAATGCACTCCTTAGATATTAGACTTCAGGCAACCCCATCGTTTTTGCAAAATGCATAACGGGCATAAGCTTCAGTGCTGAGAAGTGGTCTTTATGAAAATGAGCAGAAGGAGGTAAGGCGGAGAAAATGTGGGTATACGAGAAGAAGCTGCAATACCCGGTTCGCGTAGGCAAATGCGATATTGGAATGGCGAAGCTGCTGCTGGAGCAGTATGGCGGTGCCGATGGGGAGCTCGCGGCTGCGCTGCGTTATATGAACCAGAGGTATACGATTCCGGATAAAGTGATTGGATTACTTACTGACATTTCTACGGAGGAATTTGCCCACCTCGAGATGATTGCCACCATGGTGTTTAAGCTCACGAAGGATGCGACTGTAGAGGAGTTGCGAGCTTGCGGGCTAGCGCCTCATTATGTTGCCCATGATAGCGCGCTTTTCTATGAGAATGCTTCAGGCGTACCATTCACGGCCGCCTACATTCAGGCGAAGGGCGATCCCATCGCTGATTTGTATGAGGATATTGCCGCGGAGGAGAAGGCCCGGGCTACATACCAGTGGCTGATTGACATGACCGATGACGTGGATCTGCAAGACAGCCTGAAGTTCCTGCGCGAGCGCGAGATCGTCCACTCCTTGCGCTTCCGCGAGGCAGTAGAGATCTTGAAGGCTGAGCAGGGAAAGAAGAAGGTGTTCTAGTGAGGCGGTTTAAAGGGCATTCCAATGTGAACTGCACCCCGTCAAGTAGACAGCACAAATAAGTAAAGATATTAGGCGGCCTTCGTCCTGAATTCCATGGGACTAAGGCCGTTTAATTTTGCCTGTAAACGCCGGTTATTGTAAAAGTGGATGTAGGCTTCAATGTCCTTCTTGAGTTCTTCAAACGTGCGGTATGTATTCAGATAATACATCTCACATTTCAAGGTTCCCCAAAAGGCTTCCATCGGTCCGTTATCGATACACCGCCCGACACGCGACATACTTTGGGTCATGTTTGCTTTGTCCAGTTTGTACTTAAAGGCTCTTGAGGTGTATTGGAATCCCCGGTCGCTGTGGAGCATGGGTTTAACACCCGGCGCTGCCTCTAGTGCTTTGTCCAGTGTCATAAATACAAGTTGGTTATTATTTGAATGGCCTAGCACGTAGGAAACAATTGTGTTGCCATGGAGATCCAGGATGGCGCTGAGATAAGCCTTTTGGCCGTTACCATACTTGAATTCCGTTACATCCGTCAGCCACTTTTCATTCGGTGCGTCAGCTTGGAACTTACGATTTAGCAGGTTTTCGGCGATGTGTTGTGGAGTGGAGCGCTTGTAGGGCTTCTTCTTCCTGCGAATGACAGACTGGATCCCTGAGAGTCTCATAAGCCTTAGGATCCGTTTGCGGTTAATAGGCTTGCCCGTATCTCGACTGAGCTGAGTCGTGTGTCTACGGTAGCCGTAAATACCTCTTAATTGTGAATGGAGGGCGAGTATCTTCTGAGTCAGCAGCTCATTTTCACGCTCCTGAGGGCTGGGCTTGTGGTTTACCCATTTGTAGTAGCTGGACCGCTCGATCCCGGCAACCCTGCACAGGAGCTTTACGCTAAACTGCTGTTCACCATGTACGGACTTTATGGCCTCATATACGTGGGTTTGCCGGTGACGGCTTAGCCTCGCCTCCCTCTGAGTTCCTTCAGCTTTTTTAGAAACGCGACCTCTGCTCTAAGCCGCTCATTTTCGTACTCCAGCTTCTTGAGTTCGAGCTTGTGGCGTTCGCTCTCCGTCAGTTCCTCAGGCGCTTTCTTCCGTCCACGTCTGTCCTGAAGCGCGCCTTCTCCGCCATCCTCATACTTCTTGCCCCACTGGTATACCTGGTTGTAGGAAACCTTAAACTGCGCTGCTGTCCTCCCGTAGTCGCGCTCATGTGCAATACAGTGGTGCACAATGTCCATTCGTTCCTGCCATGTGGTAGACCGACCTTTTGTCATAACCCTTGCTCCTTTGTTATCCGATTTGAAGCTGCTATGACTATTATACCTGCCGATCCACTTCTGGAGTTGAGTGCGGCTTGCTATTTTATATTTATTGATAATTTCATTCTGCGAATACTTTCCTGACAAATAGTCCTGAACCGCCTGAAGCTTTAATTCTGGGGAATACTTGCGATTTCGAACCCGTATTTCTAATCCTTCAATCCCGTACATTTCATAACGTTGTCGCCATTTCACCAGTGTACTTACGTTGATGTTATACTTCCGGGCGATCTCCACCCGGGTACCTTTACCGGTTTGTAGTTCCCCTAATATCGCCAATTTTTCCGCCGCAATATACTCATTCATTTTCACCAAATGGAAAACTCCCCTTCAAATAGCGGTTTATTTATTAAACCTGTCTACTTAAAGGGGAGCATATCAGAGGAGGGGTGTCTTTTTACGTTAATATATATGAAAAGGGGTTGCAGCCATGAAGTTGCAAGCTTTCAGGACAAGCACCGTTGGAAGGAATCGGATTACATGACTATGAAATGGAGGTATAATTAATCTTGTGGTCACCTCGGGCTTTAGGTGGAGGGACGTCGAGAATAAATAACGTTATCGGAAATATTTGTAAATCTCATAGAAATCATCAGATAATCGGAGGAAAGTAAAAATGATTCAATCAATAGTCCATATTGCTCTTGTTGTTAAGGATTATGATGAGGCGATAGATTTTTATACAAAGAAGCTGCATTTTGAATTGATTGAGGATACGTATCAGCCTGAACAAGATAAGAGATGGGTGGTCATTTCCCCTCCTGGATCAGTTGGTACAACTATATTACTGGCAAGAGCATCGAAACCGGAACAGGAATCATTTATAGGCAATCAATCAGGGGGGAGAGTTTTCTTATTTCTGAATACAGATGATTTTTGGAGAGATTATAACGACATGCTCTCTAAAGGAATAGAATTTGTAAGAGAGCCCAAAGAGCAACCATATGGGTTAGTTGCAGTATTTAAAGATCTTTATGGGAACCTATGGGATTTATTGCAGTTGAACGAACACCATCCTATTATGAATCGTATGAATTAATATATAAAATCAAGCTTATGTAAGCAAATGTAGAGAAGGCAAGACTTCCGAAAACATTTTAATGTATTAATGGATAATTCCCTTTGAATAGGGGTGGAGAAAGGACAATACTTACATGGAAGAGGTATCAAATTTAGAGAAGTTGGAATCAATAAAATCTTTGCAATCGACCATTAGCAAGCTTGAGAATGCCTTATCGCAAATGACTGGTAATGGTGCAAATACAACTCTGGTAAAGAAAAGACTTAAAGCTGTTAACATCGGTCTAGCTGCGCTGGAAAACGTTTGGAATCAAATTCCCCATCACAATACCCAGGAAGATTTGATAGAAGCTCACGATGTTATTACTGGTTTATTTCCATCAATCAAAAACAGTTATGCTAAATCAAGGACGGGTAGTCCTCAAAGTACACTATTGAAAAGAAGAATGAAAGCGTTGGAACTGTCTATTCAAGCGATTGATGAACTTTCCATTAAATAACTCGTAAGTAAATATAACGTCATTCCAGTCCTTGGGACTATCGCTTCCCGGTTGCCAGATGTATAATCGTGGAAGAAGCTCCGACAACAAATGACCCAGCCCTAAGATAAAAACTATCTAAGGCTGGGTCGTTTCGTGAATGCAAGACGTTAGTTGAAACCGCTTAATATTAATTGTATTGAATATTTCAGTAGCATAGAGGGGGGATATAATGCAAGGTCTAGCTATATTGATCTTGGTCATAATTTGTTATACGCCTGTTTTGTATAGGTTAAATTGGTGCCAGAGTTATCCCGGCCGGTTCAACCTATAAGATCCGTAACCAAGAGTATACACATAATGGAATCAGATTTTATCCTTCGTACACTCAGACAGGGGATAGCTCTAATATAGAGAAGAGTAAACGAACAATGATAGCTTATAAGGAGGCGGTTCAATTGGCAACCATGAATATTGGGACAGAATTTAGAAGGATAGCGCCTACTCGTCCATAAACTGCGTGTTTCCTTCATGATGAGGGTAACTAGTATAATGCAAAAGTATAAAATAATTAAAATGAATGATTTTTCAAATTATCAGATTGATCAAATCAGAATATTGGAACAGTTGTGCAAGGTATTCGATAGGTCAAGTTTGAGAGTGGGGATAGAAAGCCTTAAAGAGATAGATGGCGATGAGGGCTTTCTTTGTAAGAACGAAGGCCAGTTAATTGGTTTTCTTAGTTGGTATTCTTCAGATGGGATTGAAGCTAATATTAATAGTATGGTTCATCCGGAATACCGCCGTTCTGGTATTTTTCGGGAGTTATTGGAAAGGGCGGCATCGGAGATGCAAAGGCAAGGCATTCTCACTTGTCGTTTTAGAGTCCCATCCAACTCTGAGTCGGGTATTGATTGTATAAGGCATTTAGGGGCTGATTTTAGTACATCTGAATTCTCCATGACCTTAAAGAACGTAGAAGATACAAAATTATGTTCCACAGACGTTATTTTACGATTAGCTGAAGAAGAGGATTTCGAGTTTCTGGTTAAATGTTCATCTCAGGCTTTTGGAGATTCAGAGTCTTGGACCAGGAAGTATCTGAGCCATACTAGAGAACCTTCACGTATTACTTATATCGCTAAGGACAATCTGACACCGATAGGGATGATCAGGGTAAATTGTATTGATACGAAAACTGCCGTTATACATGATTTTTGTGTGCTCCCCACATTTCAAGGGAGAGGTTATGGCCGTAATATCCTTGCTAGGGTTGTTAAGCTTTTGCTAAGTCAAGACTACTCTCTAATCCGTTTGAGCGTAGTTACTCAAAATAGACACGCATTGAGTCTTTACCAGTCAACAGGATTTGATATTTCGGCTGAATCTCTTTATTATATGCTCCCTATTCATAAAATTTAGCTGATTAATATCATGGATATCATCTATTGCAAATAAAGATGGTATCATTATTTAAAAGAAGACGTTGACATTTTAAACTAAGCACTGAAGGGCTGCTGCCCTTGGGTTGTCAGATAATAGTCTTGGAAAGAAGCCCAGATACAAACGCCCCAGCCTAAGATAGAGTTATCTAAGACTGGGGCTTTTCGTGAGTACACAGCATTAAATACAACTAAGCAAATAAGTAACCTATATTTCATAAGTTATATCAGGTAAGGCTGCATTAACCATATCTGCAATTTAAAGGAGAAGTCATGACGAATAAAAGAAGGTCGTATATAATTATTAATTCGTTGGTTATATTGTTTGTCATGTCAGCTTGCATGAGTACTAAACCAGAAAATAAATTTAAATTATATGAAGGGAAGTCTTTGCGTATAGCTGTTATTGGAGAACCGCCACAAATAAAAGAAGAGCAAGTTAACTTCAGAGAAATTTCATTTGATGATTTAAATAAAGGGGAACTGAAAAATATTGAATATGAAGAGACTTGGGACTGGACTCCAGGTACAATCTACGCTGTCGGTAGCTACAAATCCAATGAAGATCACTCATTAAAAAGCTGGGGACTTGCTTTATATAATAATGAGAAAACCGACGAAAACATTAAAAATCTTTACTCCAGAATTTTTACGAAAATAGAAGAACTAGATAGTTAATGGCTTAAGTCAATGAGAGCGTGGACTTAAAAACCTTATGTAATATAACCTGAAAAGATTAACTCAAGGAGGCAGCTATGATAAACAGTGGTTACACTATTGGATGGGGAACATTGGCCCTTGTTAATGCCGGATTGGCTCAGGGCAAAAATAGAAGTGGACTTAATTGGTTTCTTTTGTCGTTAATATTAGGTCCAATTGCTACTTTCTTAATTGTTATTCTAGATAAGAAATAAACAATTTACTATTTGGAGGACAGTAAGAAATATAGAATAACAACATGGGAACAAGATAGAATATATAACTTGCTAACTAAAGAAGATCAAGGAAATGGACGGCTTGCCGCTCAATAAGTTGAAAAAATGAAAAAGCTCAAGTGGTATGACCACTTAAGCTTTAACAGACAGATAAAAATCCGAGAACGACTACCAAGGGCATTACAAGGGCTGTAATGTTTTTTTCTTAATCAATACAGGGCTCGATTATCTGTATCCTGAAAAAATTAGTAAATAAATGCGCGAGTAATAATAACCAACAGAATGAATAATACGAGGATTGCACCTGTATTTGTGAACAGGCCGCCACAGCTACAGCTACAAGTTCCGATTCCACCTAGTTCTCCCATCGCGATATTCCTCCCTTCGCCTTATCTTAAATTGTATGAAGGAAAACGCCTGGTGGATTGGACTATGGTCTAAATAATCGGTGAAGGCACTAAAAATTTTGTCTTTGTCTACGGAAATGGATGCGGGTAAGGATTAAGCTCCTGCGGAGTCAGCCTGTGAGTTGCATGACCCAGCAACCTCGGAACCTCCAGCACCCTGTTTAGGCCAATGAGCCGGGTAAGATGATGTCCAAATGTCATAGGTAACATTCCTGGTATGAGTACCTTTACACAACGTAGTCCGTTGCGAAGCGTCTCACTTGATGACTGATCAACTACAATGACATCCATCTGAAGCCTGCGGAAAACTTGAAGAATTTGTTTCAAATCCTCCGTTAAATCCTCTTGCCAAGTTAGTGGGCGGAACTCTTCGGCAAAAGTACGGACAGGGTTCCCCTCATCTAATAAGAAGTGCAGCCGTTCCTCTGCTTGTGGCAAGCTATAGAGCAAGGAGTGATCTGCCATATGCTCTACAAGGAACGAATCATCAAACATAGCTTCGGCTTCAGACCTTCGTTCCTTCAATCGCTTTTCGGCCGTCGGGATCATGCCCGCAAGCTCATGGATGGCACTCTTGGCTGCCCGAATCGGATCGAGATGAGCCCCGGCAGCACAGAGAAGGTTCACGCCGTCTTTCGATCTTCCTTTTGCCAGTGCCCAGATGCTAGGAATTCCGTTTTCCATCGTGGTATTGTATATGCTTACTTCATAACCCGTAACCGCTTTTAAGCGCTGGATCATCAGGATCAGCTCCGAATCTCCTGATGAAATATAGTCAAGCTGCGGAACCTGCAGCCCTGCATACCAGGTCAACAGAAAGGAATCCCGCTCAACCACCTCCAAGATCCCGTACAAGATGGCCTCCTCCAAGCTTCCTCCTACTGCGCACCCGTTGGAGGTTTCATATACAAAGCCCTCTCCATCATTGAGACTGTAATAAGCCAACAGCTTAGGAATCAAAATCGGACGTTCCTGTTGAAACGAATATCCCCAGACCCATTCCATTGGAGATTCAGGATCATACGGGTTGAAGGGGAAATCCGAATGCTCGTATTGCTCTTCGGCATGAAGTCCTACCGTAGACGGGTCCAGGGCGGCAGCCTTAAGGTGGGAGTAAGTATCGCGCACGACCGTTTGTTTGCCGCGTGGAGTCACACCGCAAAAACGTTCCAGACCTTCTAATATCCCCGCGAGTTCGCTATCCGCATATGAGTGCGAATGTCCCCCTGTGACCTCATCGTAATAACCTAAAGGAAGGTTTACACCGACACTGGCAAAAATAGAGTCGAGTCCCCACTTCTTATCATTAAAGATTCCGGTACGATGGTCCCAATAATCTCTGAGCAGAACCTTCTTCAAATCACTCGTCTTGCGGCAGCGGTAGCTATTGCTCTGTTTTAGGCTTTCCTGTAGCGAGAGCTCCGCTAATTCTGCGGAATCATCCGGCAGTTGTCCGCAAACCGCGCAACTCCCAAGCGGCATGACATAATGAATTGTGCTGCTCAAATGATTCAGGTTAATCAAATAGAGATGTTCTTCCGTATTGGCTTTATCCCCCTGCAGCACCTTATCCGTTTCTGCTGCGATAATGTGCGCCATATAACTGGCTCCCGCGTCAGATATTTCCGCTGTATGAGGAGGAATATAATCATCAGATACGAGCCTCATCAGCAAATCCTGAACTTCAGTACGATTGCTTCCCGCCAAAGAGAGCCGTGCTTCTGCGCATTTGAAGCATCCGGGTGTTCCCGGAACTATGAGCGGCCCTATGATTCCTTCTCCCAGGGATACATAGGCACATAACCAGGGAATACCACGTATTCGCAGTATCTGTTCAGCTTCATAAAAATAAGAGGAGCTTTCCTCATCCTTCAGCACCAATACCAGGTCTACAGCGGGGATATCTTCACTAAGGTCTTTTCTTCGCACAGGAGAGAGCCTGGACAGACGCTTGTACACGG
This sequence comes from Paenibacillus sp. 79R4, assembly GCF_013393165.1. Taxonomy (NCBI): domain Bacteria; kingdom Bacillati; phylum Bacillota; class Bacilli; order Caryophanales; family Paenibacillaceae; genus Paenibacillus; species Paenibacillus sp. 79R4. The sequence goes on from NZ_QJOT01000007.1 coordinate 269,244, forward strand.
CATCGGCAAGTATTCCCTCCCCGATAATAGCGATTGTATTCAAAGGGATTCCTCCTCTCCAAGAATTACTCCATAGGCTACAAACGGCCCGTTTCCCCATAAAGAGTCGCTATTCAATTCGTATACCTCAAGCTGCTGATCGCACTGCTTCAGAGTTTCAATGGCTGAAAATATCAAATCGCTGTAGCTGAGAGGTTCGCCATCAGGAACTGCTATGTTTTGCACTTCACGATCCTTACAAAGCGTAGGAGAAGCCGCAGTTCGCCTGGTTTTGGTTAGTGCTTTCTGCAGGGATTGGCGAAGGGCAAGCGTAAAGCTAAGATCTACGCTGCCGTACCACGTGGAATCGGAATAGACCCATACTGTTGGAAAACCGAGCAACGGCTCACCTACTGCAAGCAGTGTTTCTCCCTCTAAGGTAGCTAAAGCTTGTAGGTAATACTGGCAACGGGCGTCTTCAATTTGCGGACATGCTATACGCTGAACAACAGTCGGCTTATCGGACAAACTCCGCTTGCCTAACTCTTTAGTTAAACAAGCGCTGACTCCCCGTCCAACGGCCTCAGCTATATCGCAACCTGCTCCGATGCGGATTCCTTCCTGCTGATGTGGAGATAGACCAGCAAACAGCAGGGGAATGATGCGGGCCGCATAGGCTTCTAGGCCGGCCAATCCTGACTCTCGTCTGGCCTCTATATGCGTTAGTCCGCTTCGGATAATGGCTGGTAATAGTAGGGCCGGTTCTTTTGACAAAGGGTCTACAGGCTGAACAAGGCATTGTGCCAGCGGCAGCTGGATTAGGTCTGCTTCTTCCCAAACATGAAAAATACCTGTTACCGTCGAGGTCAGTTGGTTGAAGGCAGTAAACCATACCTCCGGGCTTACCTGCTGATGATTTATGCTTAGGTGAAGTTCTATATTTTCCACTGAATGTGCAGCATCATATTCAGATACTAAAGGATGGGGCAGAAAAGAATGCCAGCTTCCGGTTAACATTATGGGGTCAAGTAGAAAGCATTGATTTCTGTACTCCCATTCAGGCTTTACCGGAAACTCTTTATACCATTGGACAATAAGACTCGATAGAACGCCTGCGGCAGCGGTGGATAAGACCTCCTGCGTTTGTTTTTCGGGAAAGACGGACGCATGAATTCTTAGCCAGGCTGACTCCCAGTGTCCGGCCCCGTCAGAATGCAGCAGCGGCCCTGCCATTCCTACGCCTCTTATTGCGATGGCGGGGAGCATCGGTTTCCTTTCCGCTATACAAGCATGCTGTACACTCCGAAGCTCCTCCAATTCGCCATGCTCTGCAACATACAACACAAATCGAAAAGGACGAACGATCGCCCTCCAATCCGGCTCCTGATCCCCTTCTGCAGCAATCGTATTTAACGCGATTTCGCTCTCACTGCCTTGGGTTTGTTCGTGAAGTTCCTTGAGTTTTTCCAGGTCTGTGTTTTCCTTGTTTGTTACATAAACCGTGAGCTTGCACGAATCGGATTCATTCCATAATTCAGCAAGCGAAAGCAAGATTTGGCCGGAACCGATCGCAAGCGCACCTTCCTCCTGAAGAGACATCCTGCACATCTCCTTCCCCAACTTTGTAAAGCATCAACTTATTCAAGCAGGTCAAACCCTAGTTCTAACGAACGACAAAATTCATTTTAAAGATATGTGGTCTGCTGTTTTTCTATGACTTCCTGATCGGATAGCGGAAGGCTCAATGGGAGGGGCCTGGCAACCTTGATCGTTACAACAATAGATCGCTGCTTGGAATTTCGACATTAGGGACACAAAACTTACGTAGTGCTAACATAAAAAATCAATGATACAATTCCTATAACTTGGTATTCAAGCGGCTGTACTGGACCGGATCAAGGAAGTTTTGAAATGGCGCAGTGCTTAATAAATTCATTATAAAGGAGCAAATACGATGAAAATTGGATTTCTAGTCATTGATATGCAAACTATTCATTTGCAGGGGATTGACAAACAAGTCATAGATAAAGCAAGTGAATATATCAATTATGTATCCGACATGTTTCGTTCAAAAGATCAAGTTGTCATTCATATTCAAGATATTGAAGGAATAACAGAGTCAAGTAGGGAGGCATTTAGCATAATTCCGGAAATTCATGTCATGGAAACGGATTTGATTTTAACTAAGGAATATACGAATGGATTTTGGAAGACAGAGCTGGAACAGATGCTAAAAGAACAAGGCGTTGATTTTTTAATCATTTCAGGGAATGCTGCGGAGTATTGTGTCTTGTCTACTTATAACGGAGCTATTGAAAGAGGGTTTAGCACGGTGATCCTGCAAAATGGAATCTTAAGTACCCATAATGATGTTATAACCTCAACGTACAGAGATAGAAATATTATCTCATATCCAGCAATCAAATATTTGCTGAATAAGTGAGATATGAACTATCTCCCCTGGAATATAGGATGTAGAATAATGGAATATGGTTTAGAGACGCGAGCCGGCCTGTGATAACTGCTATCATAAGCCGGCTCGTATTATAAATACGGGAACGATGATGTTAGGTGACATATCCGCAAAATAATCAAAACGGAAGCATTTCTTGATACGGGGGAGGTTGCTATGAAATCCAGGAAATCATTTATAAAAGTATTAATCACTATCATTGCTTTATGTTTGATGGTTGCAGCCGGGGGAATGATTTATTTAAATTACACGATCAAAAAATTCAACGAACTGCCCTACATCAAAAGTATCCCGATCAGCAGCCTGAGCGAAAGGGATAACCATCTCAAATCGACTATTCGTGTTGATCCGTCAGTAATATTACATGAAATTAGCCCCTTTATCTATGGAAGCAGCTGGGCGAATTGGATAGATGTTTTGCCGCCAAAAGCTGAAATAAAAATGCTTAATACATCGATTGTTAGATTCGGAGGCAATGATTTCAGCAGATTCGATCCAGTCACAGAGACTTTTTATAAGCAGGAAGGCAAACAACAGCTAAAGCATCCTATCGGGGAAGCCGCTGCCTGGTTTTCAAGCAATGGGTCTCAGGTGATCCTGCAAATCAATATGTTGGGGATTGCGAAAGACCCTGTTACCAAAGAACAGCTTTCGATTTCTTCCCCACAGGATGCGACCGGGTTTATAGAAAACATAAAGCGAGAACATGGAGTGGATATCAAATATGTAAACCTGGATAATGAACCGTTTATCTGGTCGGACACTCACCGGGATTTGCATCCGGCTCCTACTTCTTATGCTGAATATAGCAATAAATTTATCGCTTATGCAAAAGCGATAAAAGAATATGACAAAGATATAATGATCATGGGGCCGGAAAATTGCAATCCTTACTTTTACTATAGAAGCAATTCAAGCGAGGATAAAGAAAACGGAGTATGGATAGAGTATTTCCTAAAAATATGTCGCGATTACGAGAAGAATAATAATGTCAGGCTGCTGGATATTCTGTCTGTACACAGGTATCCGATTTTTCGAAAAGCGAATGGCACAGAAGTGATTGCCTCCGACCAGCAAATCCTAAACTCTGCAAAGGACTGGTGGGATGAAACCTATATAGACCCCATTGATCCTTATTACGGGAGCGGCATTATTCCAAAACTGAGAAGGATGATCGATGAAAATTATCCAAATACGAAATTGGCGATTACAGAGTATAATCTGGATTATGATTCAAACATCAAATACGACCCCGTTATCAGAGCGGTTTGGCTTGCTGATACTTTAGGCATATTTGCACAAACTGGCGTTGATTATGCAAATTATTGGAACTTGCAGGAGAGTGGCGAACAAGGGCTGATTTCAAACGGTCAACTAACGATCAACAAGGAGACATACGGCGAAAAAAGACCGTCGTTCTACAGCTTTTATTTAATGTCAAACTTTTTGAGAGGTTCATTGATAAAAGCAGAAAGCAATAACGAAAATATCAAAGTGTACAGCGCATTGGATCAGGGGAAGGTAAACATTATTGTTATAAATTCTGATGCTCAGAACGACTATCAGTCCAACATATTGGCTAATGGTCTTCTTGTGGATGGCAAGATCTATCTTTTTAAGAGCAGGTCTATCACGGTGTTTGAAGTTAAAAACGAGCAGGTGAATATATATAGCTGTGAATTTTCAGATTAACAAGAAGCAAAAGAGGATGTAATCAATACTCCATCTGTGATGAGGCCATTTGAGGCATGCGAAGAGGAAGTATACCATTGATCAATAAAAGGGAGGCAAGATTGGATTGTTTCATTTTATTAGTATAATCATACCTATGGCTATATTATTGCCTAATCTGTTTTTTTTCGTGATACCGCCTAGAAATTTACCTGATAATATGGAGGATAAAGAAAGTTTGCTTTTTAAGATGGCTGAAGGTATTGGAAGGCTTGGAGTATTCATATCGCCTATCCTTTCACCGATACAGCATGAAGAATACTACGAAGTTCTATCGCTAATTGGAATGTTCATCTTTCTGGTGCTATATTATATTGGATGGATACGGTACTTTAGGCTGGGCAGGGATTACAAGCAATTGTTCTCACCAATGATTGGAATTCCGGTACCTCTAGCCATTAGCCCGGTCTTATATTTCATTTGCGCGTCAGTCGTATTGCATTCTCCTTTATTATTGCTCAGTAGTTTGTTATTAGCGATCGGACATATCCCAATTAGCCTGAAGACTTACCAGCGAGTTAAAAAATAAAGAAATAAGTTAGGGGATTGATCTTATTATTATTAGAGGAGCAAGTAAAACAGACTACCCTCAGCTAAGACAAATATATCTTGAATCACGGCGTCAGAGCTTTCACTGGGCCAAGGCTGATGAGATGACTTTAAATGATTTTGATCAGGATACGATTGAAGAATACGTATTATTGGCTGAGGAAAATTCACAGATTCTTGGATTCGCATCCTTGTATCTACCTGATCGTTTTATTCATAATTTATTTGTACATCCCGACTTTATCGGCAAAGGGGTTGGCACTCAGTTAGTTAAGAATGCCATAGAAAAAATGGGTAAGCCAGTAAGGCTAAAGTGTGTATCTGAAAATCATAGAGCATTAATGTTCTATGAGAAAAGCGGATGGAAAAAGGTCGTTGAAGAAGGAAACCCCGGGGAGGAGTATTGGGTTCTAGTATATGAATGACAAAATGCTCCTTGAAGAGAGCTTTAGAAGTCGTGATTTTATGGAAACTAGAGTGAGGGAAATTGATATGAATATTAGAACAGTCAACGAAAACGGAATTGAAATTGCCATTATCGATAGTAGTGATATGTTGATTTATGATACGCAATCAGCTTTGGATCTGATAGCCACCATTAATTATCAAACAGGAGCAGCCCGGTTTATTCTGAGCAAATCAGCGCTGGATGAGAAATTTTTCGACTTGAAAACAGGCCTTGCAGGAGAGGTTCTGCAGAAATTTATCAATTATCAGGCTAAAGCTGCCATCATAGGTGATTTCACCATCTATCCAAGTAAAAGTCTTAGGGATTTCATATATGAGAGTAATCATGGAAAGAACATTTTCTTCTTACCTGATGAACAGCAGGCCATTGATAGACTAAGCCAGATATAGGTTATGTAATCATGACAGAAGCTCGGACAACAAACGACTCAGCCTAAGATGAGAGCAATCAAAAGGCTGGGTCATTTTTTGTGAAAATTCAAATATTTCCGGAGAGCTTAGAGTGCTGAATGAGAGACAGAATCTTCGATGAACATGGAAGAAAGAACAAGGGGATAGAGCTTCAACTTTGAAGGGGGGGGGGAATGAAAGCAAGATGGGAAGAGGTGCTGGGGAAATTGAGGCATATTTAGCTTTCAGGCCCCTGATTATTATAAGAAATAATTTTTGCGCCTTATTTTCTTAACTTACCGGGTAATGGTATATGCTTTATGGACTCAATGGGATGATACAGCAGCATCCATGGACCTGAGAAGCGCATGACTTTCTTAATTCGGTGACGATAATCCGGCTTATAGCAATGGATTGGGCACTTTGCGCAAGCGGTCTTATTTTCACCAAATTGGCAGAGGGACAGCCTTTTCATAGCATAATGATTTAAGTCCTGGCATTCCTCGCATAACTCTTCATAATGATGTTTTTTCATACAATATAGACGAATCATTTTCGAAACAATTTCTTTCTCTTTCTGAATTTTGGGACCCGTATTCAGTTGTCGTTGTTTTGCTTCTGTAATCATGGAAGTAGACCTCTTTTCGATGTGTAAAAAAATAAAGTATATGAAGCATCAGCCATATCATCTAATTCTCTAATATGCCGTCTTTTGCCTGCTTCCATTCATCTGAAAATAGAAGAAATGATAAAATATCAATGATATTTTTGATCATGACACAGAAAACCTCGTGAAAGCCATATTAATATATTTTAATCACATTTGGGATTAGTGAAATACTTTAAAGCTCCTACACCCATAGTTAATCAAAGCAAGAGAAGTGCTTTTGGAAGCTTAAGCGGAATGGCATAAGGCAAGGTGAGCTTGACGGGGGACCGGAGATTGCTGTAAAAAGGAGAGGATTTATTGAAGAAGCTGCGCTTACGGTATCTTGTATTATTAATAATTATCAGTATCTGCATCTTCGAAGTATTCCGTTTTTTTTATCCAGTAAGAATCCAACAAATCATCTCTCAAGAGAATATGGATAAGATTTATATTAGTTATTTGGCAGAAGGAAAAACGACAGCTTACTTAGTGCAAATGAATCATAAGAGTCAGATTTCTGAAATGATGAATATCCTGGATTCGGTTTCATACACTCGTGGCATTAGAAGTGCTTACTATGGCACCTACAGGAACTGCTTATATATGACGATTGTTAATCGGGATTTAAGCAACTACTCTATAAATATTTCTGAAGATGGAAAGCTTGTATCTCCCAAAAGGTTATTTCAAGCAAGAGGAAGTTTTGAGAGCTATTTTAATGACCTGGTTGAATGGATGGAAAAGTATGGAGCGATACAGCCTATCGAGAGAATTGATGCCAATCCGAGTCCGGATACGATATAGGATGAGGTAGCAGACGACATATAGAATGGAACGAGTTTATTTAGAAATAATAGATAAGATAAGTAGAGAGCAAAAGAAGAAGGGAGACCGTATGAAATGAAGGTAAAACGAATCGTGACCAATATTCAGACGAAAGATATAGAGCTGGCTAAAAAATTCTATCAAGAAGTTTTGGGGCTCGACCTATTGATGGACCATGGATGGATAGCAACCTATGGCTCAAAGGATCGGATGGACATTCAAATCAGCTTTGCGTCCCAGGGGGGTTCCGAGACGAACACGCCGGATTTATCCATAGAGGTTGATGACATCGACGAGGCCTATGCGCGAATGAAGGATGCAGGATTCAATATTGAATACGGGCCGGTAGATGAACCATGGGGTGTACGAAGATTTTACGTCCGAGACCCATATCACAACCTGGTTAATATACTTGCCCATAGAGAATAAAGTCGTAGGAGAAACGATTATTTATATTTATTTTAAAAGCAAGCTGAATATAGACATGAACCCTACTTCTTAAATCGATAAGAACAAGGGGCCGATTTTGTTATAAATGACTCCAAAGTTAGTGGATTAGTGATCACTGAAAAGGATTTATAAGCGAATAGAGACGAGAACGGAACTGTATTTGAAAAGGTAAATTAATATAAAGGACAGGGCATATGACATATAATTTGTCTTTATAAGGGATACTGGATTCCTTTATTTTGAAAATAAATTAAATTTGTAAATATACAAAATGCAATTATAGATGTAAAATAACATTACTTGAGGTTTTTTTAGCAGGCATATGAAGGATGTACGACAATATTTGTGAATAAAAGTGCAAAGTTGCGAAAGCTGCCTCAAGTAAAAGAAGGCACATTGTATGCCAATTCTAGATAGAAAACATAGGGGAGATGGGACAACCATGAAGATCAAAACAACAAGAAGAATTATGATGCTGTTAGCACTAGCGCTTATTATCAGCATAGTGGGCGTGGCCTGCAACAGCAAGACGGATCATGCCAACACAGGCAATGCGGGCAGTAAAGCATCGGAGATATCGGAGCTGTCGTTGGGTCTTCTGCCATCCATTGATGCCATTCCATTTATTATTGCTCATGAACAGGGCTTTGATCAGAAGCACGGAGTGAACCTGAATATCCAGACATTCAAGAGTGCCAAAGACCGCGATGTGGCTTTTCAAGCAGGCAAGATTGACGGGTTAAGCGCCGATCTGGTCGCCATCTCGATCTACAATGAAGCTGGACTGGATGTGAAAATCACCAGCACAACCTTCGGGGAATTTGATCTGTTGACCGGCAATAATGATATTCAGGAAGTGAAGGATCTCAAAGGGAAAACCGTGATTCTCTCCAAGAACACCTCGACGCAGTACACCGTTGCCATGATGCTGAAGCAGGCCGGACTGACGGAGAAGGACATTAACATTACCGAAGTGCCGCAAATTCCAACCCGTCTGGAGCTGCTGAAAAATAACAAAGCGGACGCCGCGATCCTGCCTGAGCCATTTGTAACTATGGGAAAAGAGTCGGGTCTACGCGTGCTTAGCTCCACGAATCAGGCTCAGGTGAATCCGTTTGTGCTGGCCTTTCCGCAGAGCGTAATAGCCGCCAAACCGGAGGCAATCCGTGCTATGTATGTGGCGTATGATGAGGCCGTTGCCTACATGCAATCCCATGATCAGAAGGATTATATTGACCTGGTAATCAAGGAAGTGGGCTATCCGGAAACCTTGAAGGATCAGATTGAGGTACCGGCTTATATTCCAGCTAATCAGGTCGATGTGAAAGAGGTTGAGTCGGCATTTGCTTGGGCTCGCGAGCAAGGTCTGCTGACAAAAGACATCACCCCCGAAGAGGTAATATCCGATGTCCAGTTCAAGAAATAACGGACTGTGCGTAAAGGAGCTTGAAGTTGAATACAAGAGCGGGGAGCTGGCGCTTGGAAGAGTGGATTTCACCTTGCCGGAGCACGGGATTTACACTATTCTCGGGCCATCCGGGAGCGGAAAATCCACGTTGCTGCGCGCTGTGTCTGGTCTCCTGCCGGAATTTCGGGGCGAGCTGCTGTTCAATGGACAGTCTCTGCGCGAGCAGGACATTTTGATCGGTCTGGTGCCGCAAAATTACGGTCTCCTGCCCTGGAAGACAGTCAAGTCCAATATCAGGGTGGCCATGAAGATTGCCCATCCTAAGGGGCAGGATCGGAGGTACCAGGAGACGCAAATCGATCGCTGGCTGTCGGCGATGGGCATCCGGGAGCTGGCGGACCGTTATCCGCTGTCGCTAAGCGGGGGGCAGCAGCAGCGGGTTGCCATTGCGCGGGCATTTGCGATTATGCCCTCTATTTTGCTGCTGGATGAGCCATTTTCTGCGCTAGATGCTATTACAAGGGAAGTGCTGCAGCAGTTGTTCCTGGACCATTGGCAGGCGAATCCTGCCACAGCGCTGTTTGTGACCCATGATGTAGATGAGGCCATCCTGCTGGGGCAGAAGATTATCGTGCTTCCATCGAGCAAGAGCGAGGTACCGGAGATTATAGACAATGAGGCGGTATTCGGACTGGAGCATGGGGAGAAGCGGGCCAGTGACGCCTTTTTTGACCAGATCAAGAGAATCAGAAAGGTAATGCAGGAGAAATGGTAAATAAACGACGTCGGCTCAATTATATTTTGAGATTATTGCTAGTGTTCTTGGGGATGCATGCGGTTTGGCATGCAGCTTATCTGCTAGTGCATCATCCGATGCTGCCCAGCCCGCTGGAGGTCTATCAGGCGATGGGGCACCTGGGCGGAAGGGATATTGTGCTGAATGTAGGCTACAGTCTGATGCGGATTTTTGCTGGAATTCTGCTAGCGTTGATCGTCGGCCTGCTGATCGGACTTCTGATGGGGCGTTCGGCGCTTTGGAACAAGCTGCTGGACCCGGTGGTATATTTAACGTATCCGGTGCCCAAGATCGCGCTGCTCCCGGTGGTTATGCTCTTCTTCGGGCTTGGTGAAACCTCCAAGATTCTTATGATTATGCTGATTCTGCTATTCCAGATTATCATTTCTGTACGGGACGGGGTAAAAGCCATTCCAGCGAACACCTATGATGTGCTGACAAGCATTGGCGCAGGGCCTGGTCAGAAATTTTGGCATGTCACTTTGCCCGGTGCGTTGTCCGTGATCCTCAGCACGATCCGCATCTCGCTTGGTACAGCTATATCAGTTCTGTTTTTTACGGAAATCTATGGTACTGAGCATGGCATGGGCTTCTTTATTATGGATGCATGGCTCAGATTGGATTATCCGCAAATGTATGCCGGGATCCTGCTGTTTAGTCTGGTCGGCTTCGTTCTGTTCCTGCTGGTGGACCTGCTGGATTACCGATTTATGAAGTGGCGGAAGTAGGGCAAATTTACGGCTAATCCCGTATTTACGCTGTAGGGCTTCCGCCTCTGGATTACCAGGTTGTATAATCGTGGACAACAAACGCCCCAGCCTTAGATAAGAGCTATCTATGGCTGGGGCGTTTGGCAATTATAAGGTAGTTTTCTGAAATGAAGGGAGAAGAAAATATGACTCAATTCCCTATAGTAGAAACTGACCTTTGATGGTAAGAACTGCGGAGTTGTTACTCATTGCCCAAGCCCCATAGATTGACGATAAGTCACAGGGGATACCCCGGTAATGTCTTTGAAAACGCGATAGAAGGTGGGCAGGCTTTGGAAGCCACATTCAAAGGCAATATTGGTGACTGCCTTATCGGTCCCCGTCAATGCTCGTTTGGCAGCTTGGACACGTAGCAGAGATAAGTAATCAGAGAAGCGGTACCCGGTCGTTTCCAGAAATGCACGACTGAGGCGGGATGCACTTATGCCCAGCTCCTCCGCCAGCCCCACCAAACTCAGCGGTTCATGATATCGCCGTTCCACCAAAGCGGCTAAAGATTGCGCGTGACGAACCGTTTGTACCATCGCCTGCCGCTCGTCATCACTGAGCAGTTCGTTGTAATGTCTAAGCAGGCGGCCGCATAACTGGACAAGCGCGCTTTTCGCCATCGCCAAATAGCCGGGGGATTTCTCACGAAGCTCCTCCGCTATTACATGAATCCAGGGCGTAAGCTCCCTGGCAAGCGGCGAGCTGCCGGTGATATGATTGCGAAATTGAGTAGATCGATAAGAGAAGGGCAGTAAAAGACCCGGCTCCTCTGCTAACAGCAGCGCCGGATCAAAGTTAATGAAGAGATAGCGGCTTGGATCCTTCGGGTCAGATTGAGCGATATGATGTTCCTCGTTGTTGACGATAAATAAGTCGCCAGGACTGGCCGTATAGCGTTTGCTGCCAAAGAAGAAGCAGCCTTTGCCTGATAGGCAGAGGCCAACTTCCAGACTTGAATGCATATGGGGCGATTGTCGATTCGTAGCAGGCGTCCATTCGAAAGCATTGATCGGAATTGGGTGATCGTATGTTATATGCAGTCTCATTTTCCGTCGCCCCCTGATCTTAATCATGGTATATGGCAAGTATACAATAAGAGCTGCTCTTGTGGTTGTACAATTATCCCAGATTGTTCATAGTGGAAGCCTGGATTACGAAGCCAAGATTCGCATTGTCCTTGTGCTGGGTAGGTAATACTCCTTTGGCTGATTGCTCCAGTATAAATTTTACTGCTGAAGTTTTCGGAAAACATCATAGCTCCTTTGAGCACATTCTGAGATGGCGATCGGGTGGAAGCCGCTGATATCGGCATACAAAGTATCGTTTAGCGGCTTGATCCAGCCTTCAGGCAGCCTAGACGCTCCAAGCGATGCGCCGAGGATGGAGCCAACGGTGGCGCCATTGCAATCAGTGTCCCAGCCACCCAGAACGGCTGTAGTGATTCCCTTCTCAAAATTGCCGCCGGAATGAATGAGCGCAGCCGCGCATAATGCGGCATTATTATTCGTATGCACACAGTGATAATGCTTAAAGGCATCCCAAATTTTCTCAACCAGTTCTAGCTGACCTGGCGTTTCTTCAGCAATTTGGACCGCCAGTCTAATATCTTCTGCCAGCCGGCTGCGCTGCGGAATCTCACTTAACCCGATCTCAATGATCCGCTTTACATCGCTCTCAACGAATGCGGCTGCAATCATGGCAGAGCAGAACATGGCACCATAAATCCCATTTTTCACATGAGAGAAAGAAGCATCGCGCCAAGCAAGTTCAGCAGCAAGCTGAGGCCGGCCGGCAGCGCCATATGCATAGCCGTCTACGCGGATTTGAGCACCGATCCATTCCCGGAAAGGGTTCAGATAGGAACGTACCCACTGGATATGCTTCTCCCAGTCATCGGGCTGATCGCCGCTAATATGCGAAGTAACTCGGGCAAAATTCAGGTATGCCTGTGCTTCAGCTGTGAACACCTGACCGAAGGATAGGCGACGATGCCACATCTTGCCAACATCCCAGGAGTTAAATTCTAGACCACGCTCCTCAAGCATGAGCAGTCCAAGCACGGTGTATCGAATATCATCATCCGTCTCCATAAAACGGATATGCTCCCGGCAGCTGGCCAGACTGCTCCAGTGGGCAATATGGATGTCATAATGAGACTCGGCGGTCGATTTACTTGGAGTATAGTGTCGAATCGGCCACTGCCCGGCGCCTTCGAACCAGAGCTTAATATTTTGCCAGCCGGGTCTGCCTTCTGATCCCTGCATGAAGGGTGGAGCCTCCAAGGGTTTGCCCAAGGCGCAACCGGCTGCACGGCCAAGCCAGGCCCCATAAAACTTGTCTTGCCATACTTCGTTGCGCCAGTCACCCTGAATCATACGCGGCCCTTCAGGGCGTTCAGCGCGAATTGCTTCCAAATCTGATGGCTCGGTATACTTAAATTCAGGACTTATTTCCAGTGCCGTTAATTCATGGTAGATCTCCATAATTCGGGCTTCATCCTGATCGGCTGCTCCCAGCCGTTCCATGAAACCTGTTACATGGCAGCCTTCTTCCCCACGCTGCTGTATTTCGTGTCTGACAAGTTCTTGCAGTCCAATCCATTTGGTCATAACGGATTCCTCCATAATGTGGTGAATTTTCTTTATCACTGATTATAGCCAGCATTGCCGCTTGCGACTTCTCAAATAATGAAAGCGATATTCTCATTTTTTGCGTACTGAGTATAGTTGGCCACAAAGCAGCTTCTGCTTGCATAACATTCTGTAGACTGGTACGCTTGGAGAAGCTCAGACAACACAGGACCCAGCCTAGGATAGAAGCTATCTGAGGCTGTTTTTTTGTCTTTTAATAGAAAGAGATATAGGGGAGTCATGGTGGAAGGAACAGGGAATCGGCCCTGTTTGGCTGGAACTTGACAAGTAGGGATGGCATTCCCAAAGGAACTAAGTACTTTCAAGTTACCGCTGGGAACGGGGTTATTCTAAAATCCTCCCAATCATCCTCATTCATATGTTGTAAAAAGCTACGCATAAATCAATTATATGTCATGGACGTCCTACTTTTTGTGTCTGAAAGTCTACGAATAAAAATCTAATATGAGGTGCTAAATGAATGATCAGTTAATCCAGGCCGCCAAACAATTAGCCATAAGTACTATTCGCCAAGCCGGGCGGGTGGCTAAAGACAAGTTTGATAATTTTACCGTATTGAGAGCAAAAGATGAGTTTGGGGATGTGGTGACTGAAGTGGATCATATCTGTGAGGATATTATCATTAAGCCAATTCGAGAGACCTTTCCCAGTCATCAAATACATAGTGAAGAAGCGGGAGAAATCGGCTCGAATGACGAGTGGTTATGGTTAATCGATCCTCTAGATGGCACTAATAATTTCGCTATTGGTTTACCGGTTTTTACGACATCCATTACGCTCATGTACAGAAGAGAGCCTGTGCTTGGAGTGATATATGAGCCATTGACGGATCGTCTATTTGTATCTGCTCTTGGAGAAGGTGCATTCTGCAATAGTCGTCCCATGCGAGTGCAGAGCAACCCTAACATAGTCAAAGGAAATATTGGCTGGATTCAAGGACATAAAGTGCAAAATGACCCAAGAGCAGTGAATCTAAGGCAATGCATGGATCTTAAATTTAAAAGAATGATGAGATTATGGGCGCCGACACTGCAATGGTGTATGCTTGCCAAAGGAGATATCGATGGAATAGTGCTGTACAATTCTGAAGGTGATGACCTGTATTCCGGTCTTTTGATGGTCAAGGAAGCCGGAGGGATTGTTGTTGATTTTGATGGGAATCCGTTCACTGGAATGAAAGAGGAACCTTATGTAATAGCCTGTCATCCGGATAATAAAGAAGAATTGCTCCATATTGTGAGGGAAGGACTACAGTGAGGGAATGAGATGCCCTTGACTAACAGGATCGCACGTACCAAACGGTCAAAAGGGACCGTTAGAGCAATGAAAATCAACTTTACTCTTCTAAGGGACAACTTTGACCATTAGAAGCGAAAAATACGATTTTCGCGACCTAATGCCCTTGTAACGGACCTTATTGTCCGTTACAAGGGCAATGTTCTAAGAATCAACGCTAACGGTCAATAGTGTCCGGATAGCAGGTCAACATATAGGGATGTCAATATTTTGATCCCTCTTGAGCTTTATTTTTGCTTCATCTGTGCTAGTTTCCCCTCACTCATCCCGTAAATGACATCGGCTATGGTGGTTACTTTTTTGGAGTGTGTAACGATGATGATGCATTTGCCTTCCTGATGAGCAAGTGAAGTGAAAATATCTAAGATGGCTTCCTCTGTCGCGCTATCCAGATTGCCCGTCGGCTCGTCGGCGATGATAATATCGGGATTATGCGATATTGCCCGGGCAATTCCCACACGCTGCTGCTCGCCACCGGATAACCTGAGTATTTTTCTGTCCGCCGTTTCTCGGTCAATGCCAACCTTTTCAAGCAAAGCATAGGCATACGCTTTTTTATCCTTCTCGGAGCTGCCATTGATATTCATGGAAAGTACAATGTTCTCAATAGCGGTCGCATTGGTAAGGAGATTAAAGCTCTGAAATACCACGCCAATTCCTTTGGATCTGTATTCGTCACGGTCTAGCTTTTTCAGGTCCTGATCGTTATGCAGGATAGTTCCATCCGTACATACATCAAGCCCGGAAATTAAGGAAAGCAAAGTTGACTTGCCGGATCCGGACTTGCCAACGATCGTATGAACCTTTCCAGGCTCAAAAGAGGCGTTCACTCCTTTAAGAACATTTTTCTTCGTACCTTCATATCTGTAAAATACATTTTTTACCGTAAGTACACTCATTGTATTGTCACCTAGTTCCTTTCCATAAGTATTTTGATCGGCTCATACTTTGTGATCTTACTGATGGAGACGAATCCGGCAAATGAAGCCAGCAGAATAGAAATGGCGATAATTTCCGATATCGTAACAAAGTCCAGTGAAATTTTCATTTCGGACAACGGGTTCGCACTCGTCTGTGCTCCTCCCAATTGCGCACCGCCTAATTGCATGCCTCCTGGACCCATCATCATAGCCCCTTGCGCTGCGTTTGATTGTGCCGTCTCAGCTTGATTTTGCAGCAACATGTCAGATACAGGCTGTGCGGCAACAGTGCCTGCTGCTAGTCCAATGACAAGGCATAAACAGGTAACTGTAAAAATTTCAAACCAGAGTCCAAGTGCTACTTTCGCTTTTTTCATCCCCATCGCCCGAAGCACACCGATCTCATATTTGCGCTCTCGGATCGAGATCGAAGCTAACAGTAGTAAAATAATGGAGCCAAGGATGATAACCACGACCATAAAGGTGATGGAAATGCTCTTTAATCCCTCTACAGGTTTTACTACTTTTTCATAGGATGCTGTGTCCGTATTTACATTAAAGAGATCGTCAAGTCCTTTTGCTCTAACCTCGGCTTCAAATGGCTCCAGCATCTCGGGACTTTTCAGATAATAGGTTACACTTACATTTACCCCGGTCTCGCTGGTCTTGCGCTGGGCGATTAATGTATCAAGCGTGGTCAGAATCTCGTTGCGTCTATTAAATCCTGCGGATTTAGGCATATTGTCATTGGCATATTCATCGGTCAGGTCATGGTAAACACCAACAACGGTTAAGGGGTAAGTAACCTCGCGCTGTAAGCGAACGGTTCCCATTCCGGTGATGGACGCGGTATATTCAATACCATCTACGGTGACCTTATCACCTTCCTGGACATTGTCGGAACTCATA
This sequence comes from Paenibacillus sp. 79R4, assembly GCF_013393165.1. Taxonomy (NCBI): domain Bacteria; kingdom Bacillati; phylum Bacillota; class Bacilli; order Caryophanales; family Paenibacillaceae; genus Paenibacillus; species Paenibacillus sp. 79R4. The sequence goes on from NZ_QJOT01000007.1 coordinate 285,496, forward strand.
TCAGCGGGGGCATCAACACTCATATTAGCTGTAAAAGTGATTATATCGCCGAGGCCAAGACTGTTTAAGTCACGAAGCTCGTCGCTAATCACCCCTTCGCCGTCTGACTCTGGCAATCTGCCACTTTCAAGGCTTCTGAGTCCCTCGTTGAACTCTTCCCAGCTATCTCCCATGAGCTTATAATTTCCGTTCATTCCGGGGCTCCTCATCATACCGCCTTCACCAGCAATAGAGGTAGACCCTGTTCCCGACGAATTAGAGTCATCTTGGTCAATCGCTTGTATATCCGCATTGTTTGCCATAATCGAACCCGTTGCAAGACTCTCTTTAAGGTATTCCGAATTGGCGAACTGCAGCAACTGTTCCGAAGGAATCTCAGGTTTTTTGATCATTACCCTGCCGTCTGTAGAATTTTTCTGCGCGTCTTCCATCACCTTCTGCATGTCAGGCGTAATATATACCTCTGAGGCAAAGCGCTCTTTATAGTCCGCAATAACTGCCGCAGAGGTATTATTAATGATTAAAGATACGACGGTTGTCAGTATGATCACAAAAATAATCGCACCGATCATCAGATTTCTACCTTTGTTTCGCATCAAATTTTTGAGTGCATTTTGTAAAATAAACATGCTAATAAACTCCTTTGCCCCTTTTTATTTTCCATGCTCCGTATCTACGACTTCAAATCCATCAAAGAATTCATCCAGTTCGTCGTCTGCCGAAGCTTTTGGCTGGAATGGCCATGACATATTACGACGAGGATCGGATGGCTGATTCGCAGCAAGTCTTAAGTGAAGCATGCCGGCGGTCAGCAATACCGCTGTAAAACCAACGATAGTAATGACATAGGCAAGAACCTGCGGTATGAAATCATGCCAGTAGTAATCGGATGTTTGTTCCGCTGTAGCGCCCTGCAAGGCGGCATTGTCCAGCATTTCAAGCTGTGGCGGGATGTACAGGATGAGCTGCCATACGCCCAAAGCAAGAATAATACCGGATAGTCCAAAGATCATGACGCTCGTTAAAGTTTTTTTCACTATCTATTTTCCTCCTCATAGAATTCATATTGATTATTTAAAAGGACAAACCTTTAACCAACCTTAAATCGTAACTCCAAGCAACAAAAAGCCCTCGGACTATAATCCGAAGGCTCTGTATGGTAGCTCTGTATGGTTGATTCTCTCTCTAATCCAATTCAAAAATAAAGGTTGTGCTTTCTCCTTCAACACTTGTGACGTGAATTTTGCCGCCTGCATTTTCTATAATAGCTCTTGCAATGGATAGTCCCAGGCCATAACTGCCGTCATGGGCTCTTGAAGCGTCTATACGATAAAATCGATCAAATAATCGGGGCAGATTTTCTTTTGGAATGCCGTTTCCTGAATTTTTGACGGAAAAGTGGACGTGGTTACGAGACTTTTTGAGCGCAACCTCAATTGTACCGTTTTCGTTAACGTACTTTACGGCATTATCAAGCAGTATGATAACGACTTGTTTTATTTTATCACCAGCTCCGTTTACGATGAGATCGGGCTCAATGTGCTGTGAAAGGGTTATTCCTTTTTCAAAGATAACGGCTTCCATCGCGAGCAGTACATCGTTCACAACATGGCTGATATTAAAAGGGACAAGCTCATTGTTTGCAGCCTCGCTGTCGGTTTTCGCCAGATACAATAGATCACTCACAAGCTTTCCCATCCGATCCGTCTCGGTTGCGATATAATCCAGCCATTTCTGCTGGCTCTCAATCGTCTCCGTTTTATTGGCATACAAGGCATCAGCATTAGCATGAATGACAGCGATCGGTGTCTTCAGTTCGTGAGAAGCATCTGCGATAAACTGCTTTTGTTTCTCATAAGCAATCTCTACAGGTGTAATGGCGCGGCGGGCAAAAAACAGGCTTATACCGAAAATCACAAACAGCATCACAAGGCTGATGGCGCCAAAGGTGAGCAATAGCTGGGAAAGTATGTTGTACGACTCGGTCACATCCATGAAATAGATCTGTTCAAGCACGGCCGCTTGAGTAACCCCGCCCTTGCCCTTGATAATAAGATTTGCATTCATGGCATTGATTTTATAAAGCCAGCGTTGTCCATCGATCGAGATGACCGCACTTTCTTTATTTGAAGAGGTGGCCAGCTTGGTTGCCTTTGCATAGGTTTCTTCGGTTAAATCCAAATAAGAATGAACATTCAGCAAAGTGTTTCCTTTGCCGACTAATACGCTAAAAGTGGAGGAATAATCATTTGGTATTTTCCCGACAAATACCCTGCCGCTGTTATTGTACTCGTCTGATTTTACCAACGAATTTATCCTAAGAGGGGATACAGCGATATTGGTTAGTTTGATTTGATTTTCCTTCTGGATATTACTGTAAGTTATCATGTAAATGGCAGCGAAGGCTGAGATCATAACGACTGTAATGATGGTCATGTTCAGGATCATAAATTTGTTCCGCAATCTCTTAAACATGTCTATCCCCCTGTGATTTCAACACGTAGCCGACACCGCGCATCGTATGAATTGAGGTCTCAGATTGAATATGACTCAATTTCTTGCGCAAGAACGAGATATAAACCTCCACATTATTATCTTCGGCTTCGCCATCGTACCCCCACAGCTTTTCAATAATGGTGTTCTTGGACACTACCAGGCCTCTCATGTTAATAAGCAGCTCTAATAGCTGAAATTCTTTTAAGGTGAGCTTGTACGACTTATTGTCGCAAAATAATTCGAGAGAATTAGGATAGAGGTTAATGTCTCCATAAGCCAATATCCCTTCTTGGATCAGCTTGCCTTTCCGGCGGCTAAGGGCACGAAGACGAGCAAGAAGCTCCTCGGACCTAAAGGATTTGGCCATATAATCATCTGCACCGCTATCCAGCCCGTTTACGGTATCCTCGGTCTCTCCCTTCGCTGTTAGAAGAACGACCGGAACAGACATCCCTTGCTTTCTGATTTCTTTTAGTATCGTTATGCCGTCTATTTTGGGAAGCATAATGTCAAGTATAATGAAGTCATAAATCGCTGATATTGCGCAATCCAGCCCATATTCTCCATCATGGGCCAAATCGACGGAATAATGGTTCTTCTTGAGAACCTGTGCCACGGCTTCAGCCAAATGTGTCTCATCTTCTACGATCAGTACTCTCACGCAGATACCTACCTCCTTGTTCTTCTCTATCTTAGCAACGCAACCTTTAATTAACCTTAATTTTGCTAAAGAGGTTTTGATCTATTTCATTTCTGTGAGCCCATCTCTGCGTTGCAGGAATACCCCCTCTGGCTATCATCAGGAGAGGTGAAACTTGGGAAAGAAAAAAAGTATGGAAAGTTCATTTATAACCATCTATCCTGGAGTGAAATTTAATATAATGAGTATGTTATTCATAAAATTTGTTTATTTACCCATCTTTCGGTTACCCGAATAGGTTTTACAACTGGAAGAGATCGGAGAGGCATACCATCCGTGGAATCATACAAGTCAAATCTATGAAGCGGATGTAACATAATGTAAGCGTCTAGGCGGAGTGAGGTATGGAGGTAAGCAAAAGCTAATAAGCCGTTAAAGTTTGGAGGGAAGGGTATTGAAAATCAGGGTCTTGCAGGAATCAGATGCGCAGATGTATCAGCAAGTTCGATTGGATGGCTTAAGGAAGGATCCGAGTGCCTTTGGCTCCACTTATGACCGCGAAGAGAAATTTTCTCTTGAGATGGTAGCTGAAAGAATAAAACCCAGTATGGATAAGTTTGTATTAGGTGCATTTGGAGATCACGGCAATTTATTTGGAGTTGTAGTCTTTGTGCGTGAGACAGGTATGAAGACTCGGCATAAAGGCAACATTTACGGCATGTATGTAGTTCCGGAAAAAAGGGGAATTGGGTTAGGAAAAGAACTCATGGGTGAAGTCATCAGAAAGGCGAGAGAAATGGAGGGAGTAGAACAATTAAACCTAACAGTGATCTCTAATAATAACCCTGCCAAAAAATTGTATATGTCTTTAGGATTTGAAATTTATGGTCAAGAACGAAATGCTCTTAAATACGAGAATCAATATGATGATGAAGATTTAATGGTTCTCAGATTTAAGGTGATGGTAGAGGAAACGCAGGTATAAGAAGGGATTATTTCATGGAAAGCAAAGATTACAGTCATTGCTGTAATGAAAGAGGGGGACCATGGGTAGTTCGTCATTTCGTTCTTACTGATCGTATATCTAATAGGGCTCATAACTGCTTATTTCAAACATTGCAAACAAAAAGCTAATAATTATGAGGTGATTACATGAATAATATCGATAAACGGAATCGCCTCGGTGAAGAGGAAGTATTCACTTATAAAACGACGAAAGACAAAAAGGTGTTTATTTATTGGAAAGGAAAGCAAGTATCCATACTTACCGGTAAGGCCAGTGAGAAGTTCTTAAAATCTATAGACGGTAAGGATCATCTGGAAACCCAGCTAGTCATGGCTAAATTGACGGGGAATTTTAAGCGCGGAAATGAGAAAGATGGAAAATCAGCGAAATAAACCGTAGTGACCGGAGTGCTGCAATCAGCAAAACTCACAACATGACCCAGCCTAAGATAAGTTTGTCTAGGGCTGGGTTATTTTTATAACGTATTAGGAGGGATTGATAATATGGAATATCTACGGGACTATACGATGTACATGGCGATTTTCGGAATGTTCAGCTTTATGTGGTTTGGGTGGGCTCAGGAGAAGCCCCGAAAGAGCTGGAGATTATATATTGGGATCGCCAGCGGGATTGCCCTTGTAGTCTGCCTGGTTGGAGTTTACTTGAGTATTATCAATTGGAATGAGGCTTCGGCATTGTCAGATACGAGTTCATTTAGAAGTTACTTGATATTTGTGATTATTGAATTTCTCCTTGCGGGTGTTGGCGCATTTCTGATGATTAGACTAAAAAGAAGTGATTATGTAGCCCCGTGGATTGCGTTGATTGTGGGAATTCATTTTTTCTGGCTCAAGGATGTATTTAAAGATTCAAGCCTGAACATTTTAGGGATTCTCCTTATTGCAGTCGTATTTATTTCATTCTGGCTATCCAAAAAATGGAGTGTTGCAAATAGCGCGATAACGGGGATTGGTGCCGGCACTGTACTGTTCTGCTTCGCCATATTAGGGTTGAGTCGGTATCTTGCTTTGTAAGGCGGCAGCGAACAATTACCTAAACCTATACTGGCTCAACTCAAGTAGAAAGAGCTCGTTTAAATGATAAAGATGAACCGAAAAGGGGGATGAACTTGCCAGAGCCTGAGGAAGTCCTGAGTGGAGGAAATATAAATAAGGTCGTAAAGGTAGGCGGGACCGTTCGCCGAGCGGTTGCTTCACCTGATCCGTATGTACATGAGTTGCTAATGCATCTTGAACAAGCAGGATACCCCAGCTCGCCCAGATATATCGGGATTGATGAGGAAGGACGTGAGATCCTCTCATTCCTTGAAGGCGTTGTTCCCGGAAATGATTATCCTGATATCGAACCGTATATGTGGTCAGATGATACGTTGGCTGAGCTGGCCAAACTGTTAAGAAATTATCACAATGCAACCGTAGGATTTATGGCATCCGTACGCTCTGCAAATGAGTACCCGGAACGGTCTTTACATGAGGTTGTCTGCCATAACGATGCGGCATTGTATAACATTGTATTTAAGGACAATCATCCAATTGGCCTCATTGACTTTGATATGTCAGGACCGGGACCGCGCATATGGGATATCGCCTACACGTTGTATACATCTATTCCGCTAGCCTCGTTCGCACCTAATAATAAGGATCGAGCAGTCGTGCAGTATGAGAGAGAGGAACATGCAGCGTTAAGAAGGAGACGCATAGATTTGTTTTTTAAATCTTACGGGTTAGCTGTGCCGATCGATCTTAAACAGTGGGTCATCTCTCGGATGAAGTTGATGTGTACGACCTTATCCGAACGAGCGGAATCCGGTGATATGGCCTTCGTGAGATTAGTTGAAGAAGGTCATTTAGCACATTACCTGAGTGAGGTCAGCTTTCTGGAACAGCATTTTGATGATTGGTGGAACTAATAAGATTAAGAACGGGGGAACATCTATGATCGCACTTAGGGAAATAGATCGGGATAATTTTTATGATGTCATTAAGCTGAGTGTAAGCGACGAGCAGAAAGAGTTCGTTGCGTCCAATTTATTTTCGCTTGCACAGGCTAAGGCATACCCGGAGTGTATCTGCCTGGCTATTAATCAGGATGAGGTACTTGTGGGCTTTACAATGTATTGCATTGATCAGGAGGATCAGGAATATTGGATTTATCGCTTAATGATAGATGCTGCGCATCAGTCAAAAGGTTACGGAAAGGCTGCTATGTAGCTGCTTATTGAACGAATCAAAGCAGATCTTCAGCATCAGATGATCTACATCAGCTTTGAACCCACGAATGTTGGAGCAAGACATTTATATGAACAATTAGGCTTCCGGGCCGATGGACGAGTGATCGATGGCGAAGTGGTGTATAAGCTGGAATATTAATTAGAACGGGCTCTTAGAGGAGGATATTTATTATGTTTTATGTCAATTCAAGGGCGATCATTGAAAGAAAGCTCGATGGGCAAATAGAAATTTTAAATAATTTTCCTTTAGGGTAAAATACAAATAGATAGTTTCAAGGGGAAATTAGGGGGCAGCTAACATGACAGAGAAAAAAGAAACGAATCCCAAGGTTGATGCATTTATGGGCAAGTCGAAAAAGTGGAAGGAAGAATATGAGAAGCTGAGAAATATCGTTCTTGACTGTGGCCTGGACGAAGAGTTCAAATGGATGCATCCTTGTTATACATTTGAGAAGAAAAATATAGTGTTAATCCATGGATTCAAAGAATATTGTGCCCTACTTTTCCATAAAGGAGCTTTGTTGCAGGATCCTCAAGGGATTTTGATTCAACAAACGGAGAATGTACAGGCGGCACGGCAGATTCGGTTCACGAATGCTCAAGAAATCGTTGAGATGGAAGCGATCCTGAAAAATTATATCCATGCAGCCATTGAGGTGGAAAAGGCCGGCTTGAAAATCGAATTTAAAAAAGAAACAGAATTCGAAAGTCCTGTAGAATTTCAAAATAGACTAGACGGAGATCCTGCCTTGAAAACGGCCTTTGAGGCATTAACTCCGGGACGGCAAAAGGCTTACATCATGTTCTTCGCTGCGCCCAAGCAATCCAAAACTCGAGAGTCCAGAGTAGATAAGTATACACAGCAAATTCTTGAGGGCAAAGGATTGAATGATCGGTAACCGTTTATGAAAAAAAGGATATAGATGTTCTCTAAGAAGAGAGGATCTATATCCTTTATTATTTAGCGTCTTCGGATCAACCATTACTCGCTTTCATAGCTCATTTGCCATTCAATGCCGAACTTGTCTCGCAGGTTGCCATAACACTTGCTCCAGAATGTCTCTTGCAGCTCCATTTTCACCGAGCCGCCATCTTGCAGCTTGTTAAATAACTGTTTGACCTGATCGATATCTTTGCTGACATAAGCAAGACTAATGTTATTCCCAACCGTAAATGGCGAACCGGGAAAAACGTCTGAGAACATGACATTACTGCCATTGATGTTCAGTCGTGAGTGCATGATTAAGTTTTTGGCTGCTTCAGGAAGTGAATATTCAGGGTTAGGTGGGTTGTCACCGTAAGCCATAAATTGCGGTTTCTCGGTTTCGAATATTTGTGCATAATACTCTACTGCTTCACGACAGTTTCCATTGAAATACAGATAGACCTCAACAGCCACTAACTTCACTCCCCGTCATGGATTCAATTTATAAATCAGAAACATCGATTGACTTCAAAATTGTACCATGTGAACCGATGAAATCAAAATAGATTACTATGGTTTAAGGCCTGCTTCCGTCTAACAGTTAAAATTCTCTCCGCTGTGTAAGTATTTCTCAGTCAGCGTGGTGAGCAATTGAATGCCTACTTCATTATGTCCGCCTTCGGGAATAATGAGGTCGGCGTATTTTTTGGAAGGCTCAATAAAAGCTTCATGCATCGGTTTGACCGTACTTAAGTATTGATCATGTACGGAGCGAATGGAGCGACCGCGCTCCTCAATATCTCGAACCACCCGGCGAAGTATGCGTACATCAGGGTCCGTATCGACGAACACTTTAATGTCCAATATGGCTCTGAGATTCTCATCGGACAGGATGTGAAGGCCTTCGAGGATCATAATGTGATTAGGCTTCAGTTCAAGGGTTTGTGTTTTTGAACGGGCATGAACCGTGAAGTCATATACAGGGGCGTAGGCAATCTTGCCTTCCGCCAAAGCTTGAATATGTTCAATCATGAGCTCGGTATCAAAGGCGAAGGGATGATCATAATTAATCTTCTCGCGCTCTGCAAAGCTTAGATGGGGATTATCTTTGTAGTAGTTATCTTGGGAAATAAAGGTTACCTTGTCCGAACCAAGTCGATCAATCACGGAATGGGCAACCGTCGTTTTACCTGATCCGGTGCCACCGGAAATACCAATAATCAGCATGTTTATTCAAAAATCCTCCCTAGTCCTATGAGCTTGTACAATTTTTATATTGTAGCATAGCGGACTTATTTTTTCACCATGAAACGACACATATGTACATAAAAGTGAAACAAGGGTTATAAATTGCTCTTCACAGAAATCACTGCTATAATTTGCATATGAATCAGGATTGGGGGTTATATCGGTGGCAATGCTGAATTGCTCGTTAGCTAGGAAGGACTCATGCAAAGCCTGATCTGGGGCGATACTTTGCGTGGGGCGCGATAATATGAGTTTGATCGCCCATACTTAACATCATCGTTTCTAATACAGGCTTTGCACCTTATTCTTCAAATTACAATAAGGGGCTGAAAGCTATGAGTGCACCATTTATTAGAAACCATCAGTATAATATGATTAAGAAACAAGCGGAATTTCTTCAGAAAACATTGCAAACGGTTGCGGATCGGAGTGTCCTGGAAACCGTAAGGTACAGTGCTGTAACGAACATTGTTGAAGCATTTCCTTCACTGACAGAGGATCAGAAGCAGATGCTGGTACAGATATCGGCCCTGGACTCGGCAAGTGACTTCAAGAGCTATCTAAGCGCTTTGGAACCTTACCTGGAGCCTTTTCCGCAGATTACGCCGAAGCAGATCCAGAAGCTGTTTCCTAAGAATAAGAAGTTGAAATTACCGGACCTGAATGCTATCGACTTTCGATATTTAACCTATTTGAGCTGGGCGGATATTGCCACGAACAAGTTATTTATGGTATATCCATTCGAGGGAAGGTTTATCGGTATTGAGGGAAGAATTACACCGATCCACAAGAAGGGATACTGCCTGTTCTGCAATCGGCACCAAGAGCTTGCCTTCTTTTCGGTCAAGACGAAGCCTGCTCATTCTTCGCCGGATAATCTTTCGTTCATGGGGCATTATGTCTGCCTGGAGAACCAAGAGTGTAATCACCGAATTACCAATACAGGGCCGTTGGAGAAATTCATTCTCTCGGCCACTAAATAACATATGAACCGACGTAAGGCTGCCTTTAATGGCAGCCTTTTTTTTGATAACAAAACCTATACTTTTGACGGTATAATCTTTATTTTGTTAATTGGAATATATAGGAATTATTTGCTAATATATTATTTGTAATCGCTTACATTATCTTCTAAGTAGAACATTTTATCACAGACTCGTAGATCGCTCCGGCTAGCTGCTAGATCCCAACAGGTCAGTCTAACTGCACCTAAATAAAAAGGAGGAATGTTCTAATGTTCAAAGCAAAGATCGTAAAAGTAGTAGCGACCCTTGGGCTCTTTAGCAGTCTGTTCTCGATCCCTATGTTGCCAGCAGCTAGTGCAGCTGATGCTAACTGTCCGAATGGTTACGTTGGTCTGACGTACGATGATGGTCCAAATCCAAGCAATACGACAAATTTGCTCAATGCACTGAAGCAGAATGGTCTACGTGCAACGATGTTCAACATGGGACAAAATGCGCAAAGCTACCCTTCTTTAGTCCAGGCTCAGGTGACCGCAGGGATGTGGGTCGGCAACCACTCCTATACGCATCCGCATATGACTACATTGAGCACTTCGCAAATGTCATCGGAAATTACCCGAACTCAGCAGGCCATCCAGTCGGCTACGGGAACGGCACCAAAGCTGTTCCGCCCACCTTATGGCGAGACGAATGCTACCTTGAAATCCATCGAACAGCAAAACGGTCTTACTGAAGTGCTGTGGAATGTTGATTCCCAGGACTGGAACGGTGCCTCGACCGCCCAAATCGTAGCTGCTGTAGGCACGATGCAGAACGGAGATGTAATCCTGATGCATGACCAGTACCAGACAACGCTCCAGGCGATCCCGCAAATTGCGCAGAATCTCAAGAGTCGTGGTCTTTGCTCCGGCATGATCTCTACGTCAACTGGCCGGGCAGTGGCACCTGACGGAGGCGGTAATACGAATCCTCCAGGCAATACGACGAGAGTAGAAGCAGAGAGCATGACGAAGAGTGGTCAGTATACGGGGAATATCAGTTCTCCGTTCAGCGGAGTAGCTCTATACGCCAATGGAGACTCGGTCAAGTACACGCAAAATTTCACGAGCGGAACTCATCATTTCTCACTCCGAGGTGCTTCCAATAACTCTAATATGGCCAGGGTCGACTTGAAAATAGGCGGACAGACGAAGGGGACCTTCTATTTTGGCGGAACTAATCCTGCGGTTTACACTCTGAGCAATGTCAGTCATGGTACAGGTAATCAGCAAATTGAGCTTGTCGTAACAGCGGATAATGGGACATGGGATGTGTATATCGATTATTTAGAGATTAGCTAAAGCGTGAAATGGTAAGGCAATTTTATAGTCATGGAACGGATGCAGGCTTTCCCCTTTATGGTTATTAGTTGTATAATCAGGGGAAAGCTCAGACAACACACACCCCAGCCTAGGATAAGAGCTATCTTAGGCTGGGGTGTTTTATTTTCATTAGGGATATTGATAGTTAATTATAAGAGGTTTATTTAGTAATTATAGAAATCACGCAGAAATATTGTATAGGAAAAGTGTGGGTTTAAGCTGGGCCGAAACTTGCGAGAGAAGAGAATTGTTGAGCTGACTAGAGGGGGAAGAAAAGAAATGAGTAATAATCTAAAGCTAGAGCTGTCTATTGTAGATAAAGAATCTGACGTAGCTTTCTTTTGGGAGTTATTTAATGATTATATTAATGAACTTTCTCTTAACGCAACTATAGGGAGTGAGTTTGATGTGGACTACTTTTACTCTGATGAATATAGAGATGTAATTGAGGAACTAAGAAGTAGAGATATAAACCCACTAAAAATCTATTTTATACAAGAAGCGGCTTTGATTGGTTTTTTAATGTATGTCACTTATTTTGATGAAGGTGGAAAATGCTTTTTAATGGAATACTATATCGAACCTAAATACCGCAACCATGGGTATGGCAAGCTGGCTTATTTGCAAGCTGAACAGCTTGTTAGGAATGAAGGTGCTTTATATATTGAATTAACACCGACCAACGAAGCCAACGAAAGGTTCTGGAGTAGGGTTGGGTTCGAGAAGTCTATGGATGTGGATGAAGATAACAAACACTATTACAGAAAATCACTTAAGATATAAAAGAAATTTGGAATATAAATGAACTTCGCCAGTAACAATACTACTTATAATTTCTTTATTAATCTATCTATTTCGTCAGACTGATATTAAGGGGAAAGAAAAGGATAAGGTGGGACAGAGTAATTGATAACAAATGCTGTACGACTAGCAACTTCAGAAGACTGTTTATCGTTAGTTGAATTAAATTACAAATTTAGTGGAGTGGAACGACCCCGCAAATCATTCGCTTGTTAGAAGAAAACTTGCTCCAAATCGGGGTCAAGCATATCACGGTATTAACAGGACAAAGCAATGTTAGGGCCCAAAAAACATATCAAAAAGCGAAATATGTATTAGCGGATGAAGTTATGTATGAGAAATTAGCTGAGGAATCTTAGCTTTAGGGAGGAAAGAATATGCAATGAATAGAGGTGCTGGTATGCAGAACCCTTTTAAAGAAATCCTGTCTTCAGAAGATGAGATTAGAGAGCTCATAGGTCATCCCAGTGAGATTGTTAAAAAGAAAGCCATACAACACCTGGATGCTCATTGCCAAAATTTTATTGCTATGTCCCCATTAATTTATGTCCACTGCGGATGATCAAGGGTTTTGTGATGTATCTCCGCGGGGGGATGCTCCTGGATCGGTTCTAGTCATAGATGAGCAACACTTAGTGATTCCTGAGCGGCCAGGCAATCGTAGAATCGATTCTTTAAGGAATATTTTGTTAAACTCCAGAATCGGCCTAATATTTCTTATTCCCGGGTTAGAAGAGACGCTTAAAATTAATGGGAAAGCCTTCGTAATCAAGGATAAGTACATTCTAGGACAAATGAAATCCAGAGATAAGCAGCCCCTATTAGGGATTGGGGTAGAGGTTGAGGAATGCTTCATTCATTGTGCTAAAGCCTTTAAGCGGTCCAAGGTGTGGGATATCCGGTCGTGGGCTATGGACGACGCTTTGCCGTCGGTTTTGGCTATATTAAAGGATCATGTGAACTCATCTGAATATACTGAAGAGGTTATACGGAAAGGATTAGCGGAGAGCTAAGAGAAGAGATTATATTGAATCAAGTTATTAGCCGGAGGAGATAATTATGATCGTTTATTCAGATGACAAAGAACAAAATGCACGCGATGTAGCTGAAGTTTTTCGGAATTCCGGAATCAAAAGACCTTATGAAGATGTTGAGAGAATCCAAAGCATGATCGATCATTCAGATATTATGATTACCGCTTGGTCTGATGGCAGGATGGTGGGAGTAGCCAGAGCTTTAACTGACTATTCGTATTGCTGTTATTTATCTGATCTGGCGGTGGACCAGGGATATCAGAAACAGGGAATTGGAAAAGAACTGGTACAACGTGTACAGGCAAAAATAGGGGAGCAATGCTCATTAATACTAATTTCCGCCCCAACCGCAGTGGATTACTACCCGGGTTTGGGATTTGAACGAACGGATAAAGCATTTTTAATAAGAAGAGACCAGTAAGCAGCCAAAGTACTTATGAGGGGGATCAGATGAAAGCTCTATTTCAATACAATTGGCAGGTCAGGGATGAATGGTTCGACGTATTGGAATCAATTCCACCACTTGAACTAATAAAAGAGCGTGGAACGGGAGTGGGCTCCTATCTTAAGACGCTTTTTCATATCCTTGATGTGGAATATAGCTGGATAAGAGCCATGCAGAATGAACCGGACATCGTGTTTCCATTTGAGGAGTATCAAGATGTTCAAGCTTTGAGAAACCTGTCCAATGAACTCAGAGTTGAAATTAGAGAGTTTATTGATCAATGGACACACGAGATGGAATATGAAATGGTGCATCCATCTTGGCAGGATAAGCCCTTCTGTAAAGGTGAAATTTTAAGACATATTTTAGTTCATGAAATCCATCATATTGGCCAGTTCTCAATTTGGTCGAAGGAAATCGGGATCCAAGTCGTTAGTTCGAATTTTATCGGTAGAGAATTAATGTGACCTCACTAAGAACGTACTCCCATGATTAATATCCAGAAACAAATAAGAATCCACATATCCTTAAAATAATAAACGAATCAGGCTGCTTAAGGAAGGTGGAGAGTAATGGAGGCCGATTTTTGGGTTAGATTCGGGGCTTTGATAATAGACTCAATCTTCATCGGAATCCTAATAGCAATAGTGTCTTATATGATTACAGGCGGTACAAACGATGAGAGCGTCAAGAGCATATTAAGGTTCTTATATTCGTTGTTATTGCCAATTTTCTGGGAAGGGTATACCGTTGGGAAGCGTCTCTGTGGGATCAAAATAAGAAAGGTCGATGATCAAACTCCGCCTGGACTTGGAACCATGTTCCTGCGCAATGTCTTTGCAGGTTTGATCTATACCCTGACCCTGGGAATTGGTGTGATTATCAGTGCATTTATGGTGGGAATGCGCTTGGATCGAAGAGCGATTCATGATTTTATTGCGGGTACAGAAGTGGTACATAATAAATGAGCCGGATTACACTATAGGCTATTATGAGATATCGGGTCATTATTACTATGAGAAAGGAGGCATTTAGCTTTGCTAAAACCCAAGAACAATGTAAGAAGGGGTTGGATATGGGTCGGTGCTTGCTTTATGATAATGATACTTGGCAGTAATCACCTGCATGGTTACTCCTTTTTGGATAGTTTTTTGAATGCTATTGGGATTGAAAGCTGGGCTACGAATGGGAAGATAAGCTGGCATGTAACATCCATCCTAGCCCTCCCTCTGTTATTGCTTTGCTTCATCCAATCAGTACGTTACATGAAGATGAGATATCCCAACGTTGCCATCACTTTATTTATAGGTAGCTGCTTATTTGGCGGCCTATATCCTAAACTGACAGAGCATGTGGTTAACTTCAGTCAGTGGTTAATGAAATAAATAGTGGTCTGGATTTACTGCAAAGCTGCCATACATTTTAGGGGAAGCATCTAGACAGGCCAGAATTGACTTTTCTAGCTCATCCGTAAATTTGAGATGCCTAATTACTTTTTGCTGTTTCACATCAAAGACTTGGACGAGCGTGGGATCTGTGGCTTGAGCATTCAGCTACAGCAGTCCTAATACGATCGTTATTATTTTTAGAATCATTTAGGTTCACCTCACAGATATTATTCCCAGGTTCCCAGGATCAATAAATAGATAAAGAGGAAGCGCATATGACCCATAAAATGATGACAGAACAAGAGATAAATAAGCTGCTTAGCTATCTTGATTTTTTTCAAGATTCCGGCAGTGTTTTCTTTACTGAGGTAAATGGGTATTACCGGGAGAGCGAAGAAGTTCTCAGGTTCCGTGAAGCACTGAATGAGACCGGATTTTTATTAGTATTCGATTGGAAGACTTGGCTTCATGAGCATGAAGTCTATAAAGATATCAGCCATGACATCCAGGATCAGATTCGGAATGCTGATATAGAGATATTGAGGAAATTAATGACGAGCTATATTCGCGGAGATCGGTTCAACGAAGGGTTGTTTATTTCTACGATTGTAAACGGACATATCGCCAATATTTTATTGAGACTTAAGGAACTGGTATAGAAGCCAGCAGAACAGAGTGATTATTTAAATAAAAGGCCTAACTCATAAGAGTCAGGCCTTATTGCTTTGCAAGAAGTCAGAGACCATGTTCTTGTATCCATCTTGATTCGGGAAGCAGTTATATAACCTGGAGGAGATCATTTTCTGACTGCCCAGGAAGAAGAGCTCATACTGATTTTGTCTCCCACCAAAAGCCCCGGCTCCCAGCTCCCAGGCTAGCCGAAACAAGGCGACTCGTTCCTTCGCAGTCGAGAAAATACCTTTTAAATAGTTCTCCAGATAAGGCTGAACACCTGATTCGAGATAAGCTCCCGAGGGACTCATGATTAAGCTGCTGGAGCTCAGCATTTGAATTATATTAGTGATTTCTAGATGGAAGTCAGGGAATTGCAGACTGGCGGCAAGCAAAGGACTGGTCGCAGGTATATAGTATCCCAGCTCATTGGCAGCTGCCTCTGCCTCCGACGCGAGTCTTAGTCCCTTCAGATTCTCAAGCGTCATCATCACCCGCGATATTTGCTGGATCGTGGACATCTCTAAGGTGACATTTTGCTCCTCTGCCAAGCTTTGAATAAGACCGAGAAGAAACTCTGTTTTGGCAATATATCTGGAGACGACCTGATATCCGGCATGGGCTAAGAAGTTTCCTTCTGTAAGTAAACGATTCGCCATGTTCTCATTCCCATAGATAAATACACGGTTATGAGGAACAAGCACCTTGTCGAAAATAACCATCGTATCCATCTCATCAAATCGGGAGCTGAGCGGATAGTCGAAGGTGGAGTCATGCGCATAGCTGTCACGGCAAACAAAGGTCATCCCCTCGAGATCATTCGGGACTGCGAAAGCGACGGCCATTGGATTCGCATCCTCTGAAAATGTGAAGGAAGGGGTGGGCAGGACCAGAATTTCTTCACACGTCGCACCTTGAGTAGCCATTACAAAGGCACCGCTAACGATCAGACCTTCGTCAGTGGCTTCAATCACCTTACAAGCGAGGGTTTCTTCAATAGGGTCTGCCTCTGCTGACCATTTGCTTGCAAACGGCTGGACAAAAGCATGGGATAAAGTGATGTCGTTGTCCCGGCAATATTCATAATAGCTTCTTAAATGGTTGGCGAACTTAGGGTCATCCTCTTCAAGAATCGCAGCAGCAGTGTATAACGACATAAGGACTGTATTCATATAGTCGGGAGAGCGGCCCAGAAATCCGTGATGTCTATTGGACCACAGATCAATCATTTGTCTCCTTTGCAGTAAATCCTCTCTATTCATTGGAGGAAGAAAAGATAAGCCAACGGGATCATCGCCGAGCGGGGATTTATAAGTCATCAGACCGGTATAGCGGGCATCGCACTGCATATCGTATAGATCAGCCTGGGTGTGTATTAGTCCGCGAAATACAGGATGCTCGGATAGCAGACCCGTAACACGCTGGCCGTTATACCATAAATTAATGTGTTGACGATCGATCCGCTCGATATACTCTTTACCGTTTTTTATTGGCAAGACATACACACCCTCTCGCTATTCCTGGTAAGCGTAGTAGTTGATTACCACTTATCTTATGCCGTCTAAATAATGAAAGTGATTTGTCCAGAGACTTGGACAATTCGAATGGAAGGAGGCGAACCTTATGATATCGAATACTTAGTTACACACATATGATCCGGCCGAGGATAAGCTATCTAAAGCCGGTTCTTCTTGTAAATGCGGGAACATGAAAGCTTGGTTAATCATTTCTTTAAGGTGGGAAGTACTATGAGAACTCTGCCAACTATTCAATTAGAGAGGCTCACATTAAGGCCTTTTCATGCAGATGATGCGGAAGCAGTTCAAAAATTAGCGGGTGATCCTTATATCGCCGAGACAACATTATATATCCCGCATCCCTATGAGGACGGTATCGCTGAAGCTTGGATCGGTACACATAGCAACAATTTTAGTCTGGGCCGGTCACTTGAATTAGCGGTTGAACATAAGGAAGATAAATGTTTAATCGGTGCGATAAGTATAGGAATGAATAAGAAGTTTAATCATGGGGAACTTGCCTATTGGATGGGCAAGGAATATAAAAATTACGGATACTGCACCGAAGCTGCAAAAGGGATGGTCAGATATGCATTTGAAGAAATGAAGTTGAATCGCATATTTGCCCGTTATCTAAGCAAGAACCCAGCTTCGGGTAGGGTTATGAGTAAACTAGGCATGAAATACGAAGGGACATTAAGACAGCATGTAATCAAATGGGACAAGTATGAAGACCTCGTATATTATGGGCTTTTGAAAGATGAATATATTTGTGAGTGACTTCGCTTTTCATAGCTCTTGCTGGATCAAAAACCTAATCATGAGGTGAGCGTAATGACTCAAATATTAACCCGGGATCAAGTTCGTTTAATCGAGCAATCGGAAATGGATTATATGGCAGATCGAATGCGGGCGATTGAAGAGAGGGAAGGGAATCCGGAGGGAGTAGAAATCAAGCCGTTTGGTCAGGCGATAGCGATCTATAGCAGGACGATGCCTTGGCCCGCATTCAACACGGTCAAAGGTTTGAGTTCGGACGATATCGATTGCCTTGATGTGATTGTAGATTTTTATAAGTTGAGAGGGCGTAAGCCGCAGTTTGAAATTGTCCCCTCAAGGGTGAATTCAGGAATCTTAGAGGAACTGGCTAAGCGCGGGTTTTATCAGTCTGGCTTTCATACCTCAATGTAC
This sequence comes from Paenibacillus sp. 79R4, assembly GCF_013393165.1. Classification (NCBI taxonomy): domain Bacteria; kingdom Bacillati; phylum Bacillota; class Bacilli; order Caryophanales; family Paenibacillaceae; genus Paenibacillus; species Paenibacillus sp. 79R4. Next base: position 303,436 of record NZ_QJOT01000007.1, read on the forward strand.
TATTCCCTGGAACAGCTGCCGCCGGATGGGCGAGATAGCGGCATTGAGATCAAGGAAATTTTAGAGGAAGAGTTCATGACTTATGCTCTGATCCATTGCCGGAGCACAGGACTTCCGGATGATGGCATTCCGTATGTCGCTGACAATAACCATGTGTTATACACGAGGCCGGGATGGAGATTCTTCATGGTTCTTCCGAGTGGTCATTATGGATACCTTCGCAAAAGAAAATCTAGCAGATTTAGTAGAAGATATTGAACAGGAGATTAGCACGAAAGAAGATTATCTCAAGCTGGACTACGATAGCCTGGGCGTTGATAGATACTTTTTGCTTGCGATAGCGAATAAACAGATAATTGGAACTATTGGAGTCTGCTCTTGAATGTATTGCTTTTGTCTTTAAGGAACTTGACCACCGGTTCGTAAACTACTGGAGTGAAGGAAACGACCATATGATCTGGAGACGCATAAGTGACATTCCTGTGATCTTTAAAATATAGAAGCCCTAATATTATAGCGACAATAAATAAAACAGGCAGTCAGAACTTTACGTTTTGACTGCCTGTTATTCTTTGTGGAGTTACTTCTCTATAGAACTTAATGTCTTGGCAATAAGCTGAGCGTAAGCCTGCGAGCCTTCTTTGGTTAAGTGAACCCCATCCTTAGCAAAATACTCATCATGATTCTCGCTGGCGCTGTACCAGTTAACTAGCGTAATGCCAGATAAATTTGCAGAGATATCCGCCAACAGTTTATTAACTTGGCTCTCCCATTTTCGAGGAACCCGTGTATTGATAAGAACGATATGTTTGACATTCTTCAATGACCCGAGACAGTTCTCTAGCTGCTTCTTATTGAACACGCCGTTGGTGCCTAGGCCGATAACGACAGTATCGCCGAGCTTGCGCCGCTTCTGAAGCTGGGTAAGGAGCTTGGAACCGCTCGACATCTGCCGTCCGATCTCCGCATCAACCTGGATGCCGGGCAGCAGTTCTTCCAGGTAGGGCCCACCATCAAGCATTACCGAGTCACCGATGGCGGTGACATTTCCCCAATCCGATTTAGAGGATTTCACAGGTTTAGACGCTTGAGAGCTCTTGCCAGATTCCTTGGAAGCTTTCGGTTGAGCAGCAGGTGAACCGGCTTCCTGCTTCGTCGTCATATCCTCCGCTTTAGGTCCGGAGCCCGGATTTGTATTCACAGTAGTAGAATCACCGTCCCTAGTTTTTTCTTTTTCAGCGGATATTGGGGTTCCATCCGTTCCATGGGATGCATTGGTGTCTCCTTGGTCCGGTTTCTTAGGAGGGACGGGTTGATCCCCTCCCTGCTTGGAATCAGGTTGCGCCAGAGCAGGTACGGAGACAACCTCCCTAGCCATAGAAGCTGTGGCCGGAATATGCAGGATCATGCCGGATACGAACAAAATAATAATGATGGCGGATAACGAGCTGATCGTCCATTGTTTGACGGATAATTGCTGACGATTCCATGTAAATTTCTTGATCTGCTTGAGAGCGGTGGACAATTGTCCGCGCCGGATCGGTTCTTCAACATATTTGTAGGACATCGCGGCAAGAATAACGCTCGCCGTTACTTGAGTCAAAGCTAACTTCCAGTTGTATGCGCCTGTGTTCACGGTAGGTTTCGATAGGACGATAATCGGATAATGCCATAGATAAATTCCGTAGGAGCGCATGCCAATCCAGCGCAAGGACTTCAGGCTGAACAACTTGCTAATCCATGTAAATGGATGGATAAGGGCTATAATGACCATTGCCGTAGAAATCGCCGCCAGCATAAATCCACCGCGATAGAGAAAATCATCAAACTCATTCGCTTGCAGCAGTAAGGCAACAATAGCAGCCAAGCCCAGCCAGCCGATCCATTCGCAGGATAGCCGGGTACGCCGGGAAGGGTTCGTGATCATGCCTTGACTAGGCAACATCAGCGCCAAAGTGGCTCCGATCAGCAAGGCGAACACCCGTGTGTCGGTCCCATAGTATACTCTGCTTGGGTCGCTGCCTGGCTGGTACAACAAAATCATAGTCAGCATGGAAGCCAATGCGAGAGATAGGGTGATGAGAACCATTTGAATTCGTTTCGGTGTAAAACGTAAGCCTAGAGTTAACAGCAGCGGCCAGATTATGTAGAATTGTCCCTCAACCGATAGTGACCAGAGATGGATCAGTGGTGCAGGCGTGCTGTATTGCTCAAAATAGGAAACCTGATGGAAGATGAGCCGCCAATTGTTGGCGTAGACCATTGCCGATCCAACGTCGCCGCGCAGTGACTGCAGCATACTGTGGTCGAATAGCGTGGCCCAGGCGACCACAACCATGAGCATAACGATCAGAGCGGGGAACAGCCTGCGGAAACGTCGTACCCAGAAGTCGGATAGATCAAGCCTTTGCCTGTCGCGGCGTCTTTCAATGAGCAGATTTGTTACCAAATATCCCGATAATACGAAGAAAATATCAACGCCGAGGAACCCGCCCGAAATTCGCGGAATGTCCAAATGATAGGCGATGACTGCGATAATAGCCAGAGCGCGGAGACCGTCCAGCCCGGCGATGTAACGTTTTTTTTCGTTCGCTAATGGAGTAGACATAAACAAGATCCCCCGCACCGATTTATCAGGATTTCCCTGGATATTAACGGAAGTTCATAGGGATCCAACGTTAACCTTATCTTTTGTTTTGAGCTTGCAGACTTCAACCTATTTTGCACCACTTTTAATCCATCCTCTCTCATGCTGTCACAATTGATGTGTTCTCATTATAAAACGTTGCGGGATGAGTTTAATGACAATCAGATTACGATTGGAATTCAAAATTTTAACACATTTTGGTTGTTTATTTAACTGGAAAGAGGGCGGATTACCATGAATATTTAAGTTCCTAAGCTAAATCCGATCCTCACAATTTCCACATAAATGGGGTCTACAATTTCTCTTGAGGAGGAGATTGCTATGAAATCAAAATTTGTTATCGCCTTGGGTGTCATTGTCCTGACTTTAGGAATTGGCACGGCTGCGTATGCTGCGGGAGAAGGACAGGGCTTATGGGCGTCCTTCCAGGACATGCTTCCTCATATGAGGGCTGTGCATCCTGATCTGTCGGATCGGCAGCTGGAGAATATGTATCAGAGCTGTCATGGCAACAGTGGACAAAATGAACGAGGGATGATGCGTTCCGGCAATGCGCAGTCCGGTGGTATGATGCAATCGGGATTCTAAACTATGGATTCTCTGTGAATCCAGGGGCGAATAATCAGGTGCCATCTGAGAAATGCGATACCAAGACAGGTGGAGCTGCCAGGGAGGTTGCAGCTATGGATAACCTCAGGCAGCTCCTTTCTTTACATAAATTTGCGTAATCCTATTCAGACTTTGTAATTTCAACAAGCTTTCTACATAACTGATCACTACAATAAGGGCATTCAAATAAAAAAGGAGAGGTTCATTGATATGGAGTGGTCTTGGTTGCTTGTATTGGTCTGTCCCTTGATGATGATATTCATGATGTTTGGTATGAAGGGCTCACACTCGCATGGACATGGGCAGGGGCAAGCTTCACCTTCAAACGTAGATCAGGGAGTGCAGCAGCAGTTAAGTGAACTGCGGGAACAGAACGAACTGCTTCGCAGAGAGGTCGAGAAGCTGTCAAGGAAACCGGTGTAGTCAGGCACGCAGGATTGAAGGATCAATCCTTAAGTTCTAAAGCCATCTAATTATTTGTCAGCAGCGCTATACTATATAATAGAAGTTGTTTAAAAAGTCCATCTTTAATAAGAAAACCAATCGTGGCCAATTCAAGGCTGAGCGAACGCGATTCAACGGTAGGTTTTCTTGCGATATAGAATTTCAGTCAGCTCCGCTGATAACTTATAAATTCGATATCTAACACGAAATCAATCAAGAACCTAATCAGCATCGAATCTTGAATTTAGCCAGGCCTCTGGTGCTTACACACAAACTGCGTACGCTCCGCTCTTTAAACCCTAGCTTTATCCAATCTTCCCGGTGCTGAAAACCGGCCTTTTGAACACAACTAAATAGGAGCAATGGAAGCAGGATCGTGAATAGCGGCTGTTTGCGGCGAGGCAATAAGGGATGGTGAGCAGGATGTCAAAATTGCAGATTTTAGTTGTCGATGACGAATGGAATATGCGTAATTTGCTGCGTATTTATTTAATGAAGGAAGGATTCGAAGTTAAAGAAGCATCAAGCGGCATGGAGGCCCTGACGATGATTGATCAGCATGAATTTGATCTTGTGCTGCTGGATGTTATGATGCCGGATATGGATGGTTGGCAGGTTTTAAAGGTGATTCGTGCGAAGAGCAATGTAGGCGTACTTATGCTGACGGCTCGTTCGGAGACGAAGGATAAGGTCTATGGACTGGGGATGGGCGCCGATGATTATTTGACCAAGCCGTTTGAACCCGAGGAGTTGATTGCCAGAGTCTTCTCGTTGATCCGGCGTTCTGTCATTACGCAGTCTTCAGTGGCACAGGAGCAGACGCTTGATTTTCCGGACTTCAGGATTCTGCCTGATGCTCGCGAGATTTACATCCATGACCAATCGGTGGATTTTACCCCTAAGGAGTTCGACCTGATGGTGGTTCTGGCAGGGAATCAGCATCGGGTATACAGCCGGGAGGATCTCGTCAACCTGATCTGGGGGTATGATTATGACGGCGATTACCGCTCGGTAGATACCCATGTCAAGAATATCCGTGAGAAGCTGCAGCGGGCCGGATTAGTCTACAACCCGATTCAGACAGTGTGGGGAGTAGGCTATAAATTCAATGCAGATGGTGCGAACCATGCTAAAAAATAAAGTCGGAATGAAGCTCGGCTTCGTCATTATCGCCGTGTTTATCGTCGTACTGAGCATCCTTGGCGCGACGATCGATCGGATGTTCTCGAATTTCTACACCCGTGAAATGAGTACAGAGGTCGATGAATTGACCACACATTTCGCTATGATGGCACAGACCCCGGATGCACCGACAGAGCAAATGCTGCTTAAATTCGCCGATTTCTCCAATGTCAGCATTTTCTACGTCAATAAAGACGGGAAAGTGCAGGATTACTCCGGAGAGGAAGAACTGGCGGATGCTTTGTTCATACATCAAGGAGATATCAAGACGATTTTTTCCGGCCGGACAATACGCCTGAAATATGAGGCCGCGAGTGGCAATCGTTATTTTGTAACAGCGAAGCCGATTGTCAAGGAACTGGCGGGAGAGAGTCAGGTGATGTCGGCGCTTTATGTACTGTCATCGTCCAAGCATATGGATGAATCCATTGCCGCGATGCGCAGGCTGCTCGTTCTTTCAGGAATCGGCGCCTTTCTGCTTGCGCTTGGTATTACCTGGATTGTGGCTCATCTGCTGTCCAGACCGTTGCTGCAAATGCAGCAGGCGACGCGCAAGATCGCTGTCGGGGAGTTGGAGACGAGGCTGGACATTTCCCGTGATGATGAGATAGGTTCTCTGGCAGCGGCCATTAATAATCTGGCCGAGGAATTGCAAAATTACAGGGATACGCGGCAGGAGTTCTTTGCAAATATATCACATGAGCTGCGCACTCCGATTACCTATCTGGAGGGATATTCCAAGGTCATTAAGGAGCGGCTGTACAGTACAGAGGAAGAGCGTGATCAGTATCTGGATGTGCTCCATCAGGAAGCGAAGCGCCTCCAGCATCTCGTTGACGATTTGTTCGAATTGTCGAAGATGGAGGAGGGTAAAATCAGTTTGTCCCTGGAGTGGATTGATTTGAGCGAAGTGATCGATAATGCGGTCCATAAAGTGCAACTAAAAGCAAGCGATAAAGGGCTTGCGTTCAGCACCTGCTTGAATCGCAGCACCGCCTGGGTTTACGGTGATGGGCTGCGCATGGAACAGGTGATCCTCAATTTGCTGGAGAACAGTATCCGCTATACAGAGCAAGGCGAAATCAGCCTTACTTTGGATCAGACGGACCACTATGTATTCGTGACAGTTAAGGATACAGGAATCGGCATCGCAGCAGACGAGCTTCCTTATGTATTCGAACGCTTCTATAGAGTCGAGAAATCCCGTTCCCGTCAGCATGGAGGGACCGGTCTTGGATTATCCATCGCCAAGAAGCTAGTGGAACTGCAGGGCGGGGAAATAGAGGTAAACAGCAGGCTTGGCGAAGGTACGACTTTTGAGATTAGATTCAAGCTGGAGGAACAGGGGGAATCGGCATGAAGCGGGTGGATTGGTTGATCGCTATGGTGATTATCGCTATGGGACTAATTTGCCTGTTTGTCTCAGCCAACATCTCCCGCGACATGTCGATTCTCCAAATCGCCAAGACGATGGGCAAATACTGCCTGAAAATGATGGTGGCGGCTGGACTGGTCGGAGGGATTTATTGCTTGCTGAACCGTTCCAATCGACAATAATCGTGTTGATCTGGAGTAGTTAAAGAGTCTCTTTTGCCATACAGAGGCTCTTTCTTTTTTGATTGTTATCAGTCCCGTTGGTAAGGATTCCTTGCCTTATTGTCGATTTACTAGTAAACTGATGGTGACCAAGCTTTGAAATTCACAGGATAATACGAACCTTGATCAACAGCCTTTAGAAAGCCAGGTGATACGTTGAATAAGCGAGGATTCACAGAAGACAACCGATCAGCGCTGTTAATATGGCTGCGACTGGCCCGGTTCTATCAACGAAGCAATCAGCTTTCGAATGAGCTGTTGCAGCATTTTGGAATTACCGCAGCCCAGTTCGATATGCTTGCCCAGGTGATGATTTACCAGCCGGTGGCTCAGCTTGAGCTGGCAGAGCATCTGACGATCAGCCGCGGTGGTGTATCTCATATGCTGGCTCGCTTGGAGAAAGAGCAGTTCATTGTTCGTGAGCAGCAGTGGAAGGTGAAGTACATCTCACTGACGGACAAAGGCTTGGCGTTGATGGAGCAAGTGCTGCCGATTCAATCGGATTTCCAGGCTTCCATGTTTGAGGTGCTGGATGAAGCAGAACAGAAGAGCTTCCTGGGGATGATGACGAGGATTCACAGGCATAGCGTCCGTAAAAAGGTAGATGAAGCAATGCTGCCGCACCGATAGTGCATTGATTTTTTGGCCGAATTTTATCCCAAGTGATACCGGTTATAATCATTATTTATTTGCCCGTTTACCAGTAAATGAAGAGGAGGGTATTCATATGAAGACAAGTTCCGTATTTCAACGTCATATTGCGGAGGTCAGAAGAGTGAAGCTGGACACGGTAAGTCCGATTCATTCGGCAGGTCCGGTGCTTGAAATGGGGAAGTGGGAGAAGAATGACCCCTTCCTGATTATGATGGAGGACAAGTTCCGGCGCGGCGCCTTTGATGTCCATCCCCATCGGGGGCTGGAGACGGTCACGTTTGTGATTGATGGCTCGATAGAGCATTATGATAGTCAGAGCGGAGATGGCGGTGTACTCGGGCCTGGGGATGTCCAATGGATGACCGCAGGCAGCGGAGTCATGCACAATGAGCAGCCGTCGGAAGGGGTAACCGCCCATTCTCTACAGTTATGGGTCAATCTGCCTCGCGATCAAAAAATGAGCGCGCCGCGTTATCAGAATCTCAAGAGTGCGGATATGCCGGTGCGTGAAGAACATGGCGCTTTGATCCGGGTCTTCTCCGGCTCCTCGCATGAGGTCGTATCGCAGACACTTAATCACATTCCCGTGACGATGGTTGAGGCAATTATGGAACCCGGTTCGACGGTGACTCAGGATTTGCCGGGCAGCTATAACGGCTTCATCTATATCATCCAGGGCTCGGGCGTATTTGGCAGCAGCAAGACCCCGGCGCATCAGGGCCAAATGATGTGGCTGGGTCGCGGCCGCGATGGGGAGGCAAGTGAGATCGAGATTACGGCGGAAGAGCCGTTAAGATTCGTCTTATATGCAGGGGAGCCTGTACGCGAGCCGGTGGTAGCTCACGGCCCCTTCGTAATGAACACGGAAACCGAGATTGTCGAAGCCTTTCGCGACCTGCGGCAAGGTACTTTCCTGAAGCATTCCTGAATAGGGGTTGCGGGATCGTATAAAATACAGAGAGCCTCTCCTGGAAACAGGAAGGCTCTTGTTCAATTTGGCTCGTTATTCCGAAAAGATTATGTTAAAAGGATTGACTGATTTGGGTTGTCTTCTCCGGGTTTCATGGATTAATAAACCTCTGCATCGATCTCCGTCTGTGAATCGGGAGCCTGTCCCCCTATTTCAATTATCATCCGCAGAGGCAAGCAGATAATCACATCCCCCGGTTTTGTAATCTGTCCGAAGGTGAAGCAAATCTTCTGTGGGCAGTCGGATTCGATAACCTCGATGCCATAGTCATGAATCTTGAGCCGATCATATCCGCGTGAAGTTTGCACCTCGACATATTGCGTCTCGGCAGTGAGTTCTACGGTTTTGTAGATTTTATTGTCCACTTTAATTGTGGCATGGTAATTTCCGGTGGGGTTAACTGTTGCTTCGGAGCTGCCCAGCACCCATCTTGCGCCAAGGATGAGGAGAGCGATGGATAGTATGACAGCGATCAGTACAAGATCGCCTTGCTTAAAGGTTCGATGAATCATAGGGGTCATCTCCAGCAGAAGTTCATTTCACCCCGTTATTTTATTATGAAAATATGTGTTTTTCGTGTGAGAATGAAGTGCTTCCGCGGTTTACTTCTTAGACTCATTAACTTATGATGGGGCTATGAATGATGAGATAGAGAGGATTGTGGATATGGAGCTTACAGAGAGTAGACTGATAAAGCCGGAGGCAATGATCTTCGATATGGACGGAACGCTGTTCATGACGGAGACATTATTGTTGCCGGCGTATCACCGCATGTTCGACCAGCTGCGGGAAGAGAAGCTGTATATGGTGGAAACTCCGCCTGAGCATGTCATTCTGGGTTGCCTTGGCATGCTGCTTGATGATATCTGGAAGAAAGTCATTCCCGATGCCAGCGAGGCAGCCCGCCAGCGGGCAAATGAGTTGCTGCTTGATTTGCAGCTGGAGGATTTGCAGAAGCATCATTCGAAGTTATATCCCGGTGTACTGGAGACGCTAACCGAACTGAACAAGCGGGGGGTTAAGCTGTTCGTAGCCAGTAACGGACTAGAGCACTACGTAAAAGGGGTAGCCAGAGCCCATGAGATTTCCCCGCTGTTTGAAGCCCTTTATAGTGCCGGTGAGTATGAGACAGCATCCAAGGTGGATCTGGTGAAGCTGCTGCTGGACAAACATCATATACATCATGCCTGGATGGTAGGGGATCGCTCCTCGGATGTAGAGGCTGGCAAGAAGAATGGACAAATCGTCATTGGCTGTGCCTATGCGGGCTTCGGGAACGGGCAGGAGCTGGAAGGATCGGATCGCTTGATTGCGAACTTTACGGAGCTGCTGAAGCTGTACGATCATGCAATTACAGAATAATATGAGTATCCGGGCAAAATAAAGAAGTCGCTCCTTTAAGAAGGGGCGACTTTATGTTTATAGAACCACAGTGCATATTCCAATGGCCTGACAATTGAGCGATGATAAGCCTCGGGATCACCGGACTGGATGAACACCTCTCGCGCAGGTTTTGGATTGACCTCAAGAATAAAAATTTTTCCATTCTTATCGATGGCCAGATCGAGAGCCAATTCGCAGAGCGCACCGTACGACTCTTCCAGATACGCCGCAGCCTCCACGCTCAGCTTCTCGGCCGTACGGCGAATTTCCAGGCGCTTCTCTTCATTTGGAGCAATTTGTCGCAGCAGTGTATTCATAGACACTGCCTGACCACCACCATGCAGATTGGAGGTGATGCTGCGAGGAGGACCGACGCGTCCGGCACATCCGGTTACGTCCCAAACCCCTTGCCCATTCTTCTGGACCAGCATGCGGTAATCATGAACCCTGCCGCTTGGCAGTTCAATTTGAATTCCCCGCTGGGCTACAAAGCGCTTCCCTCTCTTCCAACCGATCAGAAAAGGGACAAGTCGCGATTTATGAACCTTCTGGGCAGGGATAATCTGGCGATTCAGCCTTCTTCCTTGAATATAGAAGGTATCCTTCCCTAACTTTTCTACCCTTAATATGCCTCTTCCGCCAGTACCGTTGATCGGCTTGATATAAATGGTCGGATAGCTTTTGAGCAGCGAGTTGACGTTAGCGGAACTGTGAAACAGCGTTGTCTCGGGCAGATAGGGGCGGAATCTCGACTTGCGCAGCAAAGTTTGATATACGGTCCATTTATCCCGAAGCGGACGATTCAGGAAGTTCATGTTTTTATATTGCGCGCGGAATCTCTTTAATTGTTCGAAGCGTATGCTGCGTTGAATCCGGCAGCGATCGTAGATCATATGCGGAAAGCTTCGCCATTTCCGCGACCATTTCCGCTGCTTGGGATCATAGATCAGCGCGTGAATCATATTCTTCTTGGAGTCAACGTCCATGGGAGTAAAAACGAACACATCTAATCCGAGCTTCTGTCCTTCGGAGATCATTCGTTGGTAGATGTGCCGTTCCTCAAGCTGTTTCTTATTATTTAAATACAATGTCAAAATGCCAAGAACGGGTTGTGCCACTTGCATATTCACCTTCTTTGAGCGAGGTTGGCAGCAAATTTCTGTTTTCCGTTAGACTCTGATAGCCCAAGCATGGGATCCTGTGATGATTCTTGCAGGAGCAGTCCGCGTTTGCCGCCATGGATTTTAATCAAGCCCTTGGCACAGAGTCCGGCCCGGAATCCCATTTGCAGAGCGCCGAGATCATCCAGGGCAATCTGACAGGTCAGCGAACCGAGGGCGGCAAGCTGCTGCTTGAGCAAAGTTGTTCCAAGACCGATCCCGCGGTATAGGGGGTGAACCACAACGATGCAAAGGTCCTGCCCATATCCTGCTGCGCCGGAGAAAGCGGCAATTCTCGGGCCGTCTTCTGCCTGGACTGTAACTAGCTGCAATAATGTGCCGGGTTTGCTCAGATCCCGATAGCTAAGCATCAGCAGCTCATGGTAGACATTTCGGTACAATCGCTTGCCGGCACACCTGTTGATAAATGCCAGAATGTCGCTTTGCTGTCTCTTCCAGTCCATCTCGTTGTCAGGCTTTAAAGTTAACCAGTTCATCTTGGGTCCATCCCTCCTTGCGGATGTTATTTATCCTGATGCGCCAAATAATTGCTGAATTGGAAGACACGCTCCAGCGATTTTCTGCGAATATGGGTTTCATCAAATTTCATCGGTTTTGCGTTTGCTTCGAAAAACCAAATTTTCCCCTCAGTATCGATTCCCAGATCCATAGACATCTCCCCCAACGTGTGACCGCAGCCCCGCTCCACCTGCTTGGCGATAAGCAGCGCGCTCGATTTAAGCCGATTGATCAGGAAGGTGGTCATGTCGGAGCCGAAGGTTGGAGTTAGCAGCTTATCGGGATCCTCCACGCTTCCTCCTTGGGGAACATGAGTTGTAATTCGGTGCGGTCCGGCCAGACGGGCACCGACCCCGGTTATGCTCCATACGCCCTTTCCGGTCTTCTGCACCAGCAAACGCAGATCGAAATGACGATCCATATAGGAAGTAAGCGGGATGCCTTGCTGCATAATGTAAGGCACGCGAACCGTCTCAGCTCTAATTCTCCGCCACATCGTTGCAACATTATCGGTGGCATAGATTACATTTTTCTTCCGGGTCCCCTGGATCGTTAACTGATAAGGCTTAGGACTGTCGGGATTATATCTCAGCAGCATAATGCCTTTACCGGCTTTGCCGCTCTCCGGTTTCAAATACAGGCTTCTGTACTGCCTTAGCATAGTGAACAATGTCCTTGGAGAGCGCATTCTCTTCGTATCCGGAACAAGACTGCGGGTGGAGCGATTCTTCTTCAGCCAGTCGAACAGGCGCCACTTATTGAAGAAGTACGGGTTAAACAATTGAATGGAATGATGCTTGATACATTCGTCGATTTTACGTTTTACTTGCGGCTTATTTTCGTCTTCTCGCAGCGGAATCCGGTTATATATGACATGGGGCAGAGGGAACCATTGCTTCTTCCAGGCTTTCTCCTCTGGACTATAGGAATAGCCTTGCACCTTTTTCGCTGACAATTTCAAATCCTTGGTTGTGAGAATATAGACAGGGAATTCAAGCTCCCTGCCTGTCTTCACGAGATCGCGAAAATTGGCGCGGTTCCCTCTGAATTGTTTTTCTTTGTCATGTACCGTGAGTATGGCGATGACAGGCTTCTGGTCAGCTAAAAGATGACTCATTAGCCATCCCTCCTCCGGAATTTGCTCAGATACAAGCAATGTTCCAAAATGTGCTCAATCGAGGCTCTGCCTTCTGCGCGGAGAGAGGGGTGCTTGAATATCGACCTTCCCGGCTTGGCATTCGCTTCGAACATCCAGACTCGTTCGTCCTTATCGATTCCGATGTCGAATCCGATCTCTCCGAGCAAATGCTGATGGTGGGCTTCGATCGATTCGGCGAGGTTAATTGCGACTACCTTGGCATTTCTAAGTACATCATCCGCTCTTGCGCCAAAGGCTCTTCCGAGGGCCTGCTCCGGAGTTAACAGTGAGCCGCCGTTCTTCAGATGTGTCGTCACGCTGCCCTTGCCTGCCTTCTTAGCACCAATGCCCACGACGACCCATTGGTTGCGGCCATTCTTATGCATATGGAATCTGAAATCGATCGGGCAGCCATCGATTTCTACCAGTCGAATTCCCTGCTGGGCGACATAACCGCGCAGGGCGCGTCCGTGCCTCGCCTGAAGCGTACGCATCAGGCTGCCGAAGGAGTTGAAGCGCAGCAGGGCATTGCGCCCGTTCTTGCGGTACCTTGCATAATATCCGTTCTTGGCCACATGCGACAGGCGGTAAATGCCGTTGCCAAGGCTGCCGCTGCTCGGTTTATAGTAGATCAGTGCATGACGATCCAGCAGGTCTTTAATCTGCTCTGGTGAAGGACTATTGATCGATTCAGGAACGAAACGACTGACCAGCGTATCTCTCTCCAGCAAGCGATAGATATCGGATTTATTGAAGAAGCTCCAGTTGAAAAACGGGATTCTGCGGCGGATAAATCGTTCACGCAGTTGATTGATAGAATTCGTCGTCTCCGCACGGCGACTTGGCAACCGATTGTAGACAACATCGGGCAACGGGACTTTCTTGCGCGTGAAGCGCCCGTTCTCGCCGAGGAAGAATCCGTTAATGGTCTCGTTAGTCCAATTAATATCTCTCGGTGTGAAGGCGAAGATGTAGAATTGCTTGCCGCCCGAGGTCAGCAGTTGCTTGATAAAACCGGTCCTGGACCCGAAAGGATGGGTTGAGGATGAGGTTGGGCCATCGGAGAGTACGCCGATGAGCGGACCGATCTGAACCTCGCCTTCCTGAGCGCGCAGGAACACGCCGCCGGCCTTCGGAATTTTAATTCCTTTGCGAATTCCAGAGGCCAGATATAGATGTTTCCCTGTTTTGTTAATGGACTTGACTGTAGCGGGAACTCGTTCTCCGCCGAATCTGAGGTGGACCGACTTTTTTCCCGACAGCTTCAGGTTTTTCATTAAGGAGCCGGACACGTAGACGACCCGTTGAGGCTGCTGCGTGAAATGGACGTTGCCAAAAGTCAAACTCATGAATTTTTTCCTCCTAAAAATACGTGGTTCAAAAAGTCAGATATTGGGGTCTAACGGTTTTTCCGAGCCACATTCAGGATTTGCTATGCAATAAATAGCGAGCGTACCCCATTGGATTTTGTATCGATTTTCTGGCGCTTTTCATATCGCCGATTTTTACAAAGGAAGTGCGCCCTGGTTTGGAGTTAACCTCCAGTATCCATATTTTCCCTTTCCGGTCGACACCGAAGTCGATGCCCAGCTCTGCCAGACGGCCATAGTGGGCTTCCAGGGCTTCCGGGATCTCCGCGGCGAGTTCTTGAATTATTGTGGCTATCTTTCTTCCAGCGCCGCTCCCATACTGTTCAATCAGGAAGGGAATCGCCTTATGGGCTGTTCCGCCGCCATGCAGATTTGAAGTGACGGACTGCTTGCGGCCGACCCTTGCCGCCATACCGGTCTTCTCCCAACGGCCGGTCTCGTTCTTCTGCATCAGTACTCGGATGTCAAACGGCTCGCCTTCCGCATTGCTAAGCTCCAGATAGGGCTGGAGCAGGAAGGGGCGGCGTCCGATGAATTTATCGATCCATTCCAGGCCTTGCTTCAGACTTAGGAAGCGACGGTTAATGACATTGTTATTTCCGGCTCTCCCGGTGATACAGAGCTCATCTCCGAATGTCGACATCTTGACGTGCAAGGTCCGTCTGCCCTGTGTGCCCAATTGCGGCTTAAGGAATGCTTCTCCTTGGTGGGCATGCAGCCATTCGGACAATGCGCTTGAACCCTGATATTTTACGGTTTCCGGCAAATAGGAGGTGAACTTAGGATATTTGCCTAGCGTCCGGTATACGGCCCATTTTCCTGACAGGCTCCGGGTCAAATAGATAAAGGGATGGTTCTTCTTCAGCAAGGAGAGAGTCTGCTGCTTCTGATTCAATTGCTTGCGGTCACGGGAAAAATAGCGGTCATATACGATATCCGGCGGCGAGCACCATTTTCTTCCCCAATGTCCATCCTCATAGAAATAGCCGGCTACAAGTCCGCTATCCGGATTGACGGAGACCGGGCTGAATACATAGACCTCAAGCCCCTCTCTTTCTCCCATAATGCACAGATTGCGGCAGAAGGCCGGTTCAGCGAAAGGAAGCGTTCCTTCGCTGCTTGCTACCAGAATGCCAACCGCTCCTTTTGACAGCTTAGTCAAACTTCTCTCCTCCTTAGAATCCGGACAAATAACGGGCATATTCAATCACTTGCTTCACAGAGGGACGGATTTTGCTCCCGCCCATGGGGGTGTTATCATTCTTGGATGGCTTGGAATTCACTTCAAGCAGCCAGATTCGACCATGATGATCCACAGCTAGATCGATGCCAAGCTCTCCGAAATGGGCCGAAATCTGTGCATCAACGCCCCTGGCAATATCAAGCGCTGCTTTGCGCAGCTGAGCGCTGACCCGGGATTTGACCCCGATGGGAAGCGAGCTTCGAGAGACAGCCTCCTTGACGGTGCTAAGCGATCCTCCGCGAGCCAGATTGGAGACAAAATGCTGACTGCCCGCTGTCCGGGCTACGATCGAGGTAATGTTCCAGGTTCCGCTTCGATTCTTCTGTACCAAGGCGCGAAAATCGACTGGACGCCGATCGCTTTCGATGAGAACAAGTCCCTGCTGGATCTGGTAGCGTGTTGTCTTCATCTTGGGCGATATTGCAGAATACAGCTTGGTGAGCGAAGGGTAGACCTGTCGTTTGGTTCCCCCGACCAATGCGGTCATCGATTGGTACGCCCCGCCTTCTAATCGGGAGATCCGTATGATGCCTTTGCCCAGACTTCCTTTGACCGGCTTGAGGAAGACGATCGGATGCTTGCCGCACATCATCTTCAGCGTAGAGTAGCCGCGGAACAAATGGGACTCTGGCAAGTAGCGCGATACGGATGCGTCTCGCCCCAGCGCGTCGAAGACTTCGGTTTTGTCGAGGAATTTTTCATTGAAGAAATGGCTTCCGTAGCTGGATTTTACTTCTTTCATAAAATGCTGTACGCTAGGTTTATTCTCTAATTTGCGGGTTGTCAGACGATTGTAGAATACGTCTGCAGCAGGCACGGTGATTTGCTTCCATGCTTCACCGAAGACCCAGCCTGACAAAGATTTCGAACTCGTTCCAATATGATCCGGTGTGAAGAAATAAACATACACTCCCTGACGCTGGCAGGCTTTCACGAGCTCTCTGCAGAACATCGTAATGGGACCGAAGGGCCTATCCGAGGCTCCTGCATAATCTCTGCTGATTAACACTCCGACGAGTGGACCAAACTGGAGAGTAGTGGAGTGCGGACGGTAGCTGAGCCGTAACGAGGAACGGGGCAGAACACCCATTTTCCCGGCCAGTTCTTGACTGATTCTTACGCCATCGAATCTGGCCAAGGGAATGACTTTAACGGTGTGCCGGAATGAGCCGAATGCGAGCTGCACCGGGTAATGGGTCGGGATTTTCCATTGCCGTATCAGCTGTTCGCCTAGGACGAGATAATCATTATCCAGCAGATTCGGGCTCATAATCTGAATCTTTATTTTTTTGGAGGGCATGAAGCGTAAGTCTCCTTCCAAGCTTAAGCTTGATATCCTGGATGCTAATAAGGGTATCTGCGTAAGTGCATGTAATGCATCATATGAGGACATAGAATCCTTGGTGATTGACCCATGTTTGATTTCATTAGCCTATATTCAGGGATTTGGCGAATGGAACATGAGGGGCCAAGGGGAAGGTAGGTAGGTATTGAGATGAATCCTTGGATTTATGTTATGGTCAGTGTAGCTGTTGCTGCTTTCGTCGGCGGTATCACAAACCATTTCGCAATCAAAATGTTATTCCATCCGAGAAAGAAGATGATGATCGGTCGATTTCGCGTCCCGTTTACCCCGGGATTAATACCGAAGCGTAGAGAGGATATCGCACAATCGCTCGGGAATGTCGTTGCCGATTATTTAGTGACTTCGGAAGGTCTGCAGGATATGGTGCTCCGTCCCACCTTCAAGCAGAAGGTAGAGGATTATTTGCGGGCGCTTCTCTATAAATGGGCGCAAAGTCCACTCACCTTGAAAGAGGCTGCTTTAACCGTGTGGGAGGAGGAAAAGTGGGAAGCGATCAAGCTGAAGCTTACCGGCACAACCAACGCGGTTCTTGAGCGTGGGATGGATTGGTTATGGGATCAATATGGTCTGGGTGACAAGCCGCTCAAGGAGATGATCCCTGGCTGGACAGAGGAGAATCGGGAGCGCTGGAGCGAGATAGCTGCGGAAGCTCTGCTGCGCACAATTGAAGAGGAACTGCTCTCTGCCGGAGGTCAGCGGATGCTGTCTAAGATGGCGGCCGGCTTGGCCGATCAGGCTGGAGGATTCCTGGGAACCATGGCAGCGATCTTTATGGACGAAGATAAGATGGTGCGCAAGCTGACCCCTGCTCTAGTCCGTGCTCTACGGGGGGATGAGACGAGGGCGAAGGTAGCGAGAGCGATTAAGGACAAGCTGGAGGAATATGCTGAGAAGCCGGTCAACGAGCTGTTGCAGCTATTAGCGGATGAAGAGGGCAAAGACTGGATCCTCTCACAGCTGCGGAGGCTGCCGCTGGATAAATGGATAAGCAAGGTCGAGGAATTGAAGGTATCATCCTTGCTGGCTTCCTGGGAGCCTCAACTGGAGCAAGCGATCCCCGGCTTTACAGACCGCATGCTCAAAGGGATCGTTCGTGGGATTCCGGTAGTGATGACGGCTATTCAATTGCCTAAGCTGGTGCATGAGCAAGTGCAGAAATTCCCGATTGAATTGTTGGAGGAAGTCATTCTTAGCGTCTCCGGCAAGGAATTCCGCGCAATTACTTGGCTGGGTGTGGTCCTTGGAGGAATGATCGGCTTGGTGCAATCTTTGTTCATGTTGTGGTGGCGGTAGCCAGGTTGCTTAAGGAACCTGGCTTCAAGGGAACCGATCCTATTGCGCACGTATGAAAAGTGGCGGGTCCCCCGTGAATCGGTTATTATGGTTTGGAGTCTGTTCACAAAATTTCAGGAGGACATAGAAATGAATATTTATGATAAAGCGAATGAATTAGCGAATTCATTGAGAGAGAGTCAGGAGGTTGCGGATATCAAGTCAGCGATGAAGCTGATCGACCTGGATCTGGATAGCAAGCGGATGCTGGACGAGTTCCGCGCACAGCAAAATGCAATGCAGCAGCGGATGATGTCCGGGGATATGCCATCCCAGGAAGAGATGGGGCAGATGGAGAAGCAATTCGAGAGCCTTAGCCTTAACCTCAATATTCGTCGCTTGTTCGACGCCGAGCGCCGCTTGAGCGTTATTATTCAGGACGTAAACAAGATCATTACTGACAGCCTGCAAGACCTGTACGGTCCATCAATCCAAGGCTAGAGGAACTAAATAAATCGAGCCTATTGCGAGTTCAAAAAAGTTGGTTTTTCAGTATCGAGAAATTGGATGAAGCTGGGGATTGAGGAGCGTAGCGTAGGGAAAGCGGTGTGAGCACCTGAGGTGTTTCCGCAGGAAACATGACTTCTTAGGCATTCGCTTAGCCCGGCCGAATTCAAGAGTCGATATCGAATCGGCTTCCAGTGTTTCTTCGTGATCAAAAGCGACTTTTTGAACAACCTATCATATTGTTGGAACCTTCTTCATAGAGTAGATATATAGATTCCATGTACGAGCTGATGGAACATCGTCTATTCCAAGAAATGAAGGAGTTGTAGCTAAGATGAAAGTTGTCAAGAAGAAGAGCAAGTGGAAGCATGCCGTGTATTTGATCCTAGCCTTGGCTATGCTGGTATATGCCATTCCCCTGATTAAATTCCAGCCGGGCGGGGATTTTGTATCCTGGTTCGGAATAGTCTGGGCAGCGTTTGCCCTATTAATTATTGGAGCGCATTTGCATTTCCTGCTTGGTGTGAACGAGGAGAAGCAGCGGGCCCTGGATGCTGCCCGCCGCGCCAAACTAAGCGAGTGGCAGGGCAAGTGGGGCACTACGGAGCGACAGAATCATAGCATGTAAATGATTATATTTAAACAGCAAGCGCGAATCTTCCGGTTCAAATCGAACGGGGAGGCTCGCGTTTTTTTCTTGGGAATACGGGTTGCCTTTTCGACGAGTGATTTAACGGTAATCCAAGAATTCTATTAATGATAGCTATATTCACTAGTAAAAAAGTTTAGTTTTTACTAAATCCAATAAGACTTAAAAAGCCCTTTTATGTGAAAAAATAAGCAAATATCTCGTTTTAAATGGATTTACAGGCAAATTAAGGATGAATTACGATTATTTTTACTGATAAAAATTGTTGACTTTTTACTAAAATTAAAAATATAATGAGAAAAAAAGAAATGCTCCACTTGGATAAGAAGGGAAGAAGCTGTAGTGTGAAGCGATATTCAGTCTTATTTTTAGTAATTTCGAATGCGCTTTCATATCAAAGAATTCCAGGGGGTGCCTACAGCAAACTTAGAATAGGCGATTCATAACATCTTTATGTAGCGGGATCGGGATTCAGCGTAGTCTTAAGATTTGGAACACCATTTTAGGGGGGGCTTTTATGCTGAAAGCAAAGGGGAAATTATTATTTATCGTTATGTTGCTAGTCGTTCTGTCTTTAACGGCTTGTGGTGGAGGAACGGGAAATAAGGCGGAGCAGGGCGGCAAGCAGACGATTCGGTTTGCAACTTGGGATTCTGAGGATAACTTGACGCTGCAGCAAGAACTGATCGATAAGTTTAATGAGCAACATCCTGATATTCAAGTGAACCTGGAGGCTTACGGCAGTGATTATGACACGAAGATTACCGCTGGTATGGGAGCCAAGGATGCTCCGGATGTGATGTATATGTGGAATTACCCGACCTATAAAGATGCATTGGAGCCTTTGGACGCTTATATCGAGAAGGAAGGCAGCGACTTTAAGGATAATTTCTATGAGACGCTGTGGAACTACAACTCGGCAGATGATCAAATCCTGGGCCTGCCGGTCGGCTATACTACACATGTCGTCTACTATAACAAGGATTTGTTCGATGCGGCGGGCGTTCCGTATCCGCAGGACGGATGGACTTGGGAAGATCTGCAGGCAGATGCCAAGAAATTGACTGATGATGCGGAGAGTATCAGCGGATTTGCCTTCTCAGGCAAGCCTGATCCTTATGATTACGAGATGTTCCTATGGGGGAACGGCGCATCCTATGTGGATGATCAAGGCAACCTTGAAGGGAATTTGAATAGTCCCAAATCTGTTGAAGTGCTAACTATGTTCCAGAATATGCTTAAGGAAGGATACGCGATTACCACCGAAGGCTCGGGAGCAACGGAGATGAAGTCAGGCAAGGTAGCCATGTTCACAAATGGAGCCTGGTCGCTCGGCAGCCTGCGTGAAGCGGGGATTAATTTCGGAGTCGTTGAATTGCCTAAGTTCAAAGATGGAAGCGCTGTCAGCATCGTGTCTTCCTCAGGAATTTCGATGTCGAAGGAATCGAGCAAAAAGGATGCAGCCTGGGAGTTCATTAAATTCTGGACGAGCGAAGAAGCCAATAAGGCGCGTATTGATTATGAACTGCCTGTGCTTAAGAGCGTAGTGGAGAGCGAGAATTTGCAGAATGATGAGCTGAAGAAAGTATTCTATCACATGCTTGAGATGAGTGAGAAATATACACCAGCTTCATTTAAAGTGGATAACTGGAGTGAAATCTCCGAGCGTCTGGAACTGGCGTTTGAGTCGATCTTT
Organism: Paenibacillus sp. 79R4; assembly: GCF_013393165.1. Lineage (NCBI taxonomy): Bacteria > Bacillati > Bacillota > Bacilli > Caryophanales > Paenibacillaceae > Paenibacillus > Paenibacillus sp. 79R4. The sequence goes on from NZ_QJOT01000007.1 coordinate 323,841, forward strand.
AATCCGAGTACTTTGATGGATCCGAAGGCTGTGCTGGATGATGCCGCTCAGTAATTTATTATGGAATGACCTCGATTAAGAGATGGAATGAATGTGGGGGCGATAAGGCTGTCGTCTCCCTCCTTTCCTATCATCATCACCCGCTCAGGGATATGCTATCAGACTAAGAGGAAAGTCGGAGGTTAGCTATGGAACAAGCAGCCAAAAGCTATAAACGAGCCCGCAAATTAGCAAAATGGACTCCTTATTTATTTATATCGCCCTGGATCGTCGGGATCTTGCTGTTTACGGTTGGACCGTTAGTATTTTCGTTAATCATGAGCTTCTTCAATTGGCCTGTCACCTCCAAGCCAACGTTTATCGGGCTTGGCAACTATTCCAAGATGTTTACGGATGACCCTCAGTTCTATAAATCATTGTGGATTACATTGAAGTTCGCCATCTTCTATGTCCCGCTCAGCCTGGGCATCTCGTTGATACTGGCCCTGCTCATTACACAGAATGTGAAAGGGGTCAAAATATTCCGCACCATCTTTTATCTGCCTGCCGTTGTGTCCGGGGTTGCTGTCTCGATTATTTGGGGCTGGATATTCAACACCAAATACGGGATTTTAAACTACGCATTGTCTTTGCTCGGATTGGAAGGGCCGAAATGGCTGGTTGATCCGAACAGCGCGATTATCTCCATCGTCATTGCCAGCGCCTGGGGTGTCGGAACGATGATGTTGATCTTCTATACGAATATAAAAGGCATTTCGCCGGATTTATATGAATCGGCAGCGATTGACGGAGCGGGGCCGTTCCGGCAGTTCTGGAGCATTACCTTGCCGCTGATTACGCCAACGCTATTTTTCAACTTGATTACATCCACGATTTCCGCATTGCAGCAATTGACGCTGGTCCTGCTTCTAACCAATGGCGGGCCGCTCAAATCGACTTATTTCTATGGACTGTTCGTGTACAATAATGCGTTCAAGCACCATAAGCTTGGTTACGCCAGTGCGAACGCCTGGTTTATGTTCATCATCATTTTATTGTTAACAGCATTGATCTTCAGATCTTCCTCTGTATGGGTGTTCTATGAGAATGAAGTGAAGAATAAGCCTGCGCGGGGAGGAAAGGGCAAATGAAGACATCAGCATGGTATAAGACGATCATCTATTCTCTACTTGTGTTGTTTTCGATCTACTTTCTGTTTCCTTTCATATGGATTGTGCTGACCGCGTTGAAAACAGAATCCGAGGTGTATCAGTATCCGCTCGTGTTTTTTCCGGGTGGCTGGAGATTCTCCAACTTTGTTGATGCCTGGAATGCTCAGCCCTTCAGCAAATATTTGCTGAATTCGATCACGATTACGGTGCTGACAACCATTGGACAGATCATTTCCTGTTCGATGATCGCTTATGGTTTCTCCAGATATGAGTTCAAGTTCAAGAATGGTCTATTCATCCTGCTATTGGCGACGATGATGATCCCTTGGGACGTTACAATGATTCCGCTTTACATGCAGTTCAATTTATTCGGCTGGATTAATACCCTGAAGCCGCTGGTCATACCTGCCTTTTTCGGTTCGGCCTATTATGTATTCCTGCTGCGGCAATTTTTGATGGGCGTGCCTAAGGAACTGGAGCATGCAGCCAAGATTGACGGGGCTAATGACTTCCAGACATACTCCAGAATATTTGTGCCGATTATGAAAGCGCCGCTAACGCTGATTGCCGTCCTTAATATTCTTAGCGTCTGGAACGACTATCTCGGACCGCTCATCTTCTTGCAGGATCGCTCAAAGTATACGCTGGCACTAGGGCTGGCTGCGTTTAAAGGAGTTCATGAATTACAGATCATTCCGATTATGTCGATTACGATACTAATGATTATTCCGCCGGTCATCGCCTTCTTGTTTGCACAGAAATATATAGTTGAAGGAATTAGCGGAGCGATTAAATAACAGCGTCAAGCGTTATACAACCACGGTATTGGGGAGGAAGTTGGTATGAGAAGAAGCTATAAACGCTGGGAGGATATTCATCTATCTCACATCAATCGTAAAAGCGCGAGCGCAAGCTTCTGGCGTTATCGCTCGAAACAGCAAGCGCTAGAGATGAATAAGAAGGAGAGTATCGGTTATCAAAGTCTGGACGGAGTGTGGGAATTCCTCTATCTGGAGGCGCCCGAATTGTCTCCAACAGGCTTCTATCAAATAGATTATGATTCTAGCAAATGGGATCGCATTGAAGTTCCCTCCTGTTGGCAGATGAAAGGGTACGGGAAGATGAGTTATACCGATCTGTACTATCTTTTCCCGATTCATCCCCCGTATGTGCCAACCGACAATCCAACGGGAATTTATCGGCGCAGCTTCCGTGTGGGGGAATTGGCTTCTGGACAGCGCACCCTATTGAAATTTAACGGCGTGGATAGCGCCTTTGATCTATGGATTAACGGTGAGCATGCCGGCTACAGCAAGGTGAGCCGCCTGCCATCAGAGTTCGATATTACACCGTATATTGCAGCGGGAGATAATCAGATCACGGTTCGTGTCTATCAATGGTCGGACGGAACTTATCTGGAAGATCAGGATATGTGGTGGTTAAGTGGTATTTTCCGTAGTGTTGAACTATATCAGGTGATGGAGACAACGGTTGAGGATATTTATGTCGTCACGGAATTCGATGAATCGTATCAGGATAGTGAGCTGAAGGTGCAAATCAAGCTGGGTAGCTGTGCCGAGCATGAGAAGAATGTCAGGATTACCTGCGAGCTGCTTGACGATCAGGGGGAACTTGTGACTGAGATGGAGCGAGGAATGACCTTCTCTGCTGGGGCTACCCAGGATATTACGTTGAACCGGCTGATCTCCGCGCCTAGGCAATGGACGGCAGAAACGCCTAATTTGTATTCACTACTCGTAACGCTGTATGAAGGAGAGCAGGTTGTAGAGGTCATTCCACTGCGCATCGGCTTCCGCTGTGTTGAAGTAAAGGATGGCAACATTAGGGTGAACGGAAAGGTTATCATGATTAATGGCGTCAACCGCCATGACCATGATCCGGAGCAAGGCCGTACCGTTAGTCCGGAGCGCATGCTGCAGGATATCCTGCTCATGAAGCGGCACAATATCAACGCGGTTCGTACGGCCCATTACCCGAACAATGAAGTATTTTATGACCTCTGTGACCAATACGGACTGTATGTTATCGATGAAGCGGATTTGGAATGTCATGGCTTCGAGCTGATCGGTCGTTATGATTGGCTATCCGATAATCAGGAATGGGAACAAGCCTATGTGGATCGTGCTGAGCGAATGGTGCTGCGCGACCGCAATCATGCTTCGATCATTATGTGGTCCTTGGGCAATGAATCAAGCTTTGGCAGCAATTTCGCCAGCATGGCCCAGACCTGCAAACGGCTGGACCCGACGCGCCTGGTTCATTATGAAGGGGACCGTAAAGCGATTGTCACCGACGTCTATTCCACGATGTATACAAGGTTTGAGGCACTGAAGGGGATCGGCCGGGATGAGGAGGGCAAGAAGCCTCATATAATGTGTGAATACGGACATGCCATGGGGAATGGACCGGGCGGTCTTCAGGAATATCAGGATGTATTCAGGCAGTATAAGCGGTTGCAGGGCGGCTTCATCTGGGAATGGTGTGATCATGGCATCCAGCAGATTGATGCCGACGGGAACACCTATTATGCTTACGGCGGAGATTTCGGCGATGAGCCTACGAACGGCAATTTCTGCATCGACGGCATGATATACCCTGATCAGACACCTTCGCCAGCGCTGCTGGAATATAAGAAAGTGATTGAACCGGTGAAGACAAAGGCTGTGGATCTGAAGCAGGGCATGATTGAGATAGAAAATACGTATCAATTTCTTGATCTTTCTCATTTGCAACTCGTATGGAAGGTTGTACATGACGATCAAGTGCTTGTCCAAGGCAAAGCATCACTGGATGCCATTATGCCTGGTGAGCGGAGGGAGCATCGAATGGATTATTCTATAGATGAAGTGCTTCCCAACACGGACTACTATTTGAATTTGCAATATCAATTGAAGGATGGAACGATTTATGCGGAACAGGGGCATGTAGTCGCTGATGCGCAGTTCAAGCTTCCGTATGAACGAACCGAATTAACGGTACGTCAAACATCAGGAGAATTAAGCATCGTACGGGATGCGCTGTATACGACAATATCCAACGCCCAGTTCGAAGTGGTATTCGACCATGTGTACGGTTACTTGCACAGCTATCGCCGACATGGCGCGGCATGGATTGAACGCGGTCCGAGGCTGACGATGTGGCGGGCGCCGATCGATAACGATATGTATAAGGTGGATGATTGGAAAAAGAAGTATTTTCTTCATCTCAGCAGTGAGCAATTCATGGGCTTTGAAGTGAAAGATTATGGCAGCTACGTGGAAGTGAATATATCTACTTACTTCAGTGCATTGAATCAGGCCTTTGGCTTCGAGACAGTTTACCGTTATACCGTGTATGCGGATGGAACGATCCGGCTTCATTTGGCGGGAGAACCTGTGATCCATGGCAAAGAGGTTCCGTCTATGCTGCCGCGGTTAGGTATCGAGATGCATGTTCGTCAAGAGCTCGAACAGGTGACCTGGTACGGCAGGGGGTTCGGAGAGAACTACGTTGACAGCAAACAGGCAGCGATGATGGGAGTATATCGCGCAGCGGTTGAAGAATTGCATACTCCTTATGTGTATCCGCAGGAGAATGGCAACCGTACCGATGTGAAATGGTTCAGCATGTCGGATCGTGAGTCATCGTCGATCCTGTTCAAATTACGGCACAGCTGCGAGCTTACTGTGCATGATTACACGACAGAAGCGCTCGAACGGGCAAAGCATCCTCACGAATTAGAGAAGGCTTCCTATCATGTTGTTCATATCGATGATATGCAGACAGGACTAGGTAGCAATAGCTGCGGCGAGGAGCAGCTTCCTCCATACAAGCTTGGTCTTCGTCCATTTGCCATCGATGTGGAGTGGTTGGCGGTTATGCCCGGGACTGAAGTGAGTACAAGCAAACGGCTGTATGCCGAGAAGGGGTGAGGCGATGAACATCAATATTGCGGACATTCCGTTCAGCCGTTACGGATCATACTTTGCGTTCTCCCTGGATCGGAAGAACGGTCAGCTGATGCTGCGGGATCTGCATGGTGGAGATGAGGCGCCAAGCAATATATTTGAGGTTCGTCTTATGCAGAATGGCGTGCCGGTGGCTTATGATCTGGATGTAACAGAGACGAGGCTTCGCCTCGTCCATCGCGATCAGCCAGAACAGTGGGCAGAGCTATGCTTTAGTGATGAAGATGTTATTCGCGGCATGATGAATGGAGTATCCTTACAGCTAATAGCGCACAAGTCGCGTTATGACAGTCTTATGCCTTACAGGGAGAAGCAATGGGAGTACCATCTATATACGAAGGAAATCAAGCTGATGTTTACGCTGCTTCAGGGAGAGGTTGAGGTGGATGCACCCTGGAGTACGGTGGGCAATGAGCGTATATCTATTACGTTCAATCCGAACGGCGGGGAAAGCAGCTTTGCGATCGAGAGCTATAAGACAGTCCGGATGAGACGAGAGTATGATGACTATCCTGCGGCGTATGAGCGGGTAAAACAGCATTATGCGCAGTGGCTGCAGCAGATGGCAGTTGTACCGGAGCGGTTCGAGCCATCGCGCCAATTGGCTTCTTATATAACATGGTCCTGTGTCGTGCATCCCGAAGGTCAGCTAACAGATTACGCAATGTATATGTCCAAGAACTGGATGTTTAATATTTGGAGCTGGGATAACTGCTTTAATGCCTTAATGCTGAGTAAGCAGCGGCCCGAACTGGCGCTGGCTCAACTGGAGATATTTATAGCCCATCAGGATCAGAGCGGCATTTATGCGGACTTCATTAATGATAAGTTCATTTCCTTCAATTGCTGCAAGCCGCCGATCCACGCTTGGGCTTTCACGCAGATGAGGCAGCAGAATGCCAAGTTCAATGAGCCAGCGCTTGTAGTCAGGATGTATGATAGCTTGAAGCGGGCGACGAATTATTGGCTGGAACATCGCCGCAGCGATGCTCGTTATCTGCCGGTGTACAATCATGGCAATGACTCGGGCTGGGATAATGCTTCGATCTTCCACGATGGGGTTCCGGTCGAGTCGCCTGATCTGGCAGCTCATCTGATCCGCCAGATCGATATATTAAGCGATATGGCGGTTGAGCTAGGTCTCATAGACGAAGCGAAAAAATGGAGCAAGATGGCCGATGAGTTGTACGATCTGCTTATGGAGCGCTTGTATGTGGGAGGCACCTTCGTTGCCAGATATGCTCCGGAGGACCGGATTATCGAACATCAGGACAGCCTGATTCTGTTGATGCCGCTTGTGATTGGCTACAGGCTGCCGCCGGAACTAACCGACAGGCTGGTACGGATATTAGTTGAGAAATTCGAAGCTCCATACGGAATATGTACAGAGAGCATGGATAGTCCGCTTTATAAGGACAATGGCTATTGGCTAGGTCCGATCTGGGCACCGGTCAGCTATTTGTTCATTGATGCACTTCAAAATAATGGATATAATGAACTTGCGGCAGCGTTGGCGCATAAATTTATGGAACTGACACTTGTCGGCGGAATGGCGGAGAATTTCGATCCATTCAGCGGCAAAGGCCTGGTCGATCCTGCCTTTACTTGGACATCGAGTGTATTTCTGCTGTTAGCGGAACAGTTCGCTATGGCGGTGAATGAATAAGGATGAGAAAATATGCAGGTGAACTCGGCCTCCTGTTAGTAGCGGTTATCTGGGGAACGGGATTTATTGCGAGTGCGATTTCGCTTGATTTTATGTCACCCTATCAAGTGATGGCAATTCGCTTTCTGATCGCCTCCTGCCTTATGGCCCTGATCTTTATCAAGCATATACGGGCATTGACGCGGCAAGCGTTAGCGGCGGGTGTAGTGCTGGGCATATTTCTATTCCTGGCTTTCCTGTTGCAGACCTTGGGGCTGCAATATACAACCCCTTCCAAGAACGCATTTCTGACCGCAGTCAACGTGGTGATTGTCCCGTTTATCGGCTTCCTCCTCTTTCGGAGAGGCTTGGATAAATTCGGTTTGATCGGTGCGGTTCTGGCCATTGCCGGCGTTGGCATTCTATCCGTAGAATTGAACGGGGCGTTTAATACCGGAGATGCCTTGACATTGCTATGTGCGGTTTGCTTTGCTTTTCATATCTTCTTTACGGCTGAATTTGTTAAGAAGCACTCGCCGATCGGACTGACGATCGTGCAGATGTTTACGGCATTCTTGCTCTCTATACTAGTCATCGTGTTCCGTGGGGAATCGGTTCATTTCGATTTCGACGGCAGAGGTTTGCTGGCAGCGTCCTATTTAGGCGTATTCAGCACGACGGTTGCTTTTCTGGTACAGACCCTCGCGCAGAAATATACGACCGAGACCAAAGCGGCGATCATATTGTCGACGGAGGCGTTGTTTGGCACTCTGTTCTCGGTGTTAATCTTGCATGATCAGCTTACGATACGTATCATTATCGGTAGTATATTGATTTTGGCAGCGGTGATCACCGCGGAGACGAAACTGGCTTTTTTACAAAATAAGATGAGTAGGAGGTATAATGGCAACGATTAAAGAGATTGCGGATATAGCCAATGTCTCCATTGCGACTGTGTCGCGGGTATTAAATTATGATGAGACGTTGAATGTGACCGATGAGACGAGACAGCGGGTCTTTGAGGCTGCTGAGCAGCTCTCCTATCAGGCGCCGAGTCGCAAGAAGCGCAAGCGGAGATTCAAGATCGGGCTCTATTATTCTTATTCTCTGGAAGAAGAATTGGATGATACCTATTATCTCTCGATTCGTGTTGCATTGGAGAAGAAGCTGGAGCAAGAAGGCCATAAAATATACCGTATCCGCAGCGGCGATCAGCCCGAACGGCTGCGGACGATCGATGGAATCATATGTCTCGGGTTCTTCGTCAGAGAAGACATCGAGCGCATCTCAGCCTTTCAGAAGCCGGTCGTCTTTATTGATTCATCTCCGGACCCGGACCGCTTTGATTCGGTTGTCATCGATTTTCATAAGGCCACTCGCAAAGCGCTTGATTACTTGCTGGAGCTTGGGCATACGAAGATTGGCTTTATTGGCGGTGTCGATACGGATAAATCGGGCAATCATTACTATGATCTGCGGCAGGAAGTGTTCGAGAAGTATTTAAAGAGCAAGGGCCTCTATCATGAGGAATATATAAAGATCGGCGGCTATAATCCGAAGGATGGCTACCTGCTGCTGAAGCAGCTGCTGGAGCTCAAGGAGAAGCCGACTGCCGTATTCGTCGCGAATGATACGATCGCCGTTGGGCTTTACAAGGCCTGCTCCGAACTGGGGTATCGCATACCGGAGGATATTAGCATTATCGGATTCAACGATATCTCGGCTGCACAGTTTATGGTCCCGCCTCTGACTACGATTCGTTTGAATACGGAGTTTATGGGTGAGACGGCTGTGCTGCTGATGCAGGACCGCTTGAATAGCGACAGGGAGATCTGTCTGCAGATCACGATCCCTACGAAGCTGATCATACGCGAGAGCGCCATCGATGTGAGATGAACAGCGGGGCGTGGGTGCTCCGCTGTTATTAAGTGAGAGTGAGTCGTATTGTGTTGTAGCTCATAGCTGGAACCGATTTGGAGGGTTGCCTCATTCGCAATAATTTTGCTGCGATCGGGCAGCCTTTTCTGTTTTTTAATAGCCTTACCTAGCCTAAAGTCTAGCTTCAGATACCACCTGAGACGGTTATGTCACGCAAATGAGCCCGATATAATAGATTTATAAACTCAGAGCGTGAACTCAAAGGAGTGTTTGAATGATGAAGGCAACAGAAGCGACCGCCACGGTGCGGTCAGGTAAGGTGAATTGGGCGTTATTTAATCCGAAAACCTATGCAACGATCCTCTATTTACTGATATCTCTCCCGTTAGGGATTATCTATTTTACGGTAGCGATCATAGGAATTGCACTATCCGTAGGTCTAACCCCTGTATTTATCGGAATACCGCTATTTTTTGGCGTAGCTAAGCTGTTGAATGGGATTGTGAAGTTTGAACAAAACATGATTAGACAAATTTTAGGTTTGCCTACTCCTCCTGTTTCGAATCCCCACAATCGACAGTCTGAGGCTGGGCAGAACTGGTTGAAACGAATGATCAAGGATTTTGACGGGGCGCTATTCATTCGCAACCTGCTGCTCGTATTACTGAGATTTGTAACAGGCATTGTCTTCTTTATTATTATGATAACGGCGATTTCATTAGGGCTGGGACTTATCGCTCTTCCCGTCGTGCATATTATTTTGATGAATGAAATGCAGCTCGATATTTTAGAGAATAGCCTATTTAGCTATTTTCATATCGATTGGACCTATAACCAGCAATATATGCTGTATGTAGGTGCTGGCCTTGTACTTTTTTGGGTCGCACTTCGCGTCGTGAATGGACTCATGCAAGTTCAGCGCAGAATCATGTATGTGGATGAGCCATATCAGCAGCCATCAGTACCGATGGAAACGACGGTCCAGCCACAATATTATGACTACCCCGAAGATCCCTCTACCCAAGCGATGATACAGCCAGCCTACAGAGAGCTTTAAAAGCTCTCTTTTTTATTATGGCTTAAGCCAGTTGAGCTCGCGAAGCGTGCGAAACAGAAAACCACCTGCTATGCGGGTGGTGTAGTCCATGCTTATAGCAAAAAACCACCTGTTGCGTTCGTTATAATAGAAGTGTTCAAGCTACTATGTATAACGAAAAGAGAAGGTGGTTTAATGGCTAATCGAAGTGATATGTCACATACAAAGTGGATGTGTAAATATCATATCGTATTCACCCCAAAGTATAGACGAAAAGGGATCTACAATCAATACAAAGAGAGTATCCGAGATATCTTGAAGCAACTTTGCAATTACAAAGGTGTAGAGATCATCGAAGGACATTTAATGCCAGATCATATCCATATGCTAGTAAGTATTCCCCCAAAGATGAGCGTCTCGAGCTTTATGGGATATCTGAAGGGAAAGAGCGCACTGATGATCTTCGACAAGCATGCAAATCTGAAGTATAAGTACGGAAATCGGCACTTCTGGGCAGAAGGCTACTATGTGAGCACAGTAGGTCTGAATGAAGCAACTATTCGAAAATACATTCAGGAGCAGGAAAATCATGATATAGCTCTAGACAAGCTCAGTGTGAAGGAATATGAGAATCCCTTCAAGGGATAGCTGGTATTAACGCCCCCTTCAGGGGTAGGCAAAAGCGGCAAAGGCATAGTAGCTTGAGCGAAGTGAAAGCTAGCGCCTTTAGACGCGAGCCGGTAATAAAGGCTTATAGCCTTAGAGCAAACCACCCGTTAGACGGGTGGTCATGATTATGGCTTAAGCCAGTTGAGCTCGCGAAGCGTGCGAAACAGAAAACCACCTGCTATGCGGGTGGTGTAGTCCATGCTTATAGCAAAAAACCACCTGT